>CAZKZS010000071.1:0-9113 GCA_964557285.1 uncultured Anaerolineae bacterium
GTCATATCCCGTCAGATGCAGCAGCGCGTACAGCAGCATCGAGCCGTGTCCGGCGGACAGCACAAAACGGTCACGGTCAAACCATTTGGGATTTGCGGGGTTGTGTTTCAGGAATTTTGTCCACAATACGTAAGCCATCGGTGCAGCGCCCATGGGCAGGCCGGGATGTCCGGAATTGGCTTTTTGAACGGCGTCTATCGCCAGAAATCGAACTGTATTAATCGCACGTTCTTCTAACAATTTGGTACTCCAATCGTCTTAGCTTAGATTATAGCCCATAGGATTGATTAAAATCTCTGAAACAGTATAGGAAGCAAAGCATGTTTATCTTTCGATGGATGACCCGACTGACACTGTTGTTTATGCTGCTGACCGCCGGAACAACGGCGGTGCTGGTAACGGCGGCGGTGCTGCTGACGGATGGTTTTGGCAGCGATTCGCTGGTGAATATACCCGCCGGAAATCGAATAGACGCCGAAATTTCGCTGAATGAGGCTGTGGAACGCCAGCCGATTTTTGAGACTATCCCCCTGCCCTCTGAAATTTCAACCGACCCGCCTGTGGTGGGGACAAACATGACTCTGACCGCGATTTTAGCGGTGCTGTTCGGCTTAATTTCGACCATGTTAAACAATCTGCTGCGCGAGAAAGAGCAGCGTCTTGAGCAGTGGATGGCTGTTTTTTATCTGGATAAACTGTGGGGCATCTTCCGTACCAGTACCGGCATGTCAGTGCAGCGCGGCTGCCTGGGAACGCCGATTCTGCTGATGGTGTTTGCGGTGTATGGCATCATTTTTGCTTATGTGCAGGAAGGCCAGAATATTTTTGACCCACAGGGGACACAGTTGGCTGTTGTCCTGGCGATGGCGGTGACGCTGGTCAGTCTGGCCGGAGATGTGGCGCAGCGTCAGATAGCATGGGTATGGGGCAAAACGGCTACCTATGGCATTTATCCGATGAATGGGGTGCTGGTGATTTTTACGACCCTTTTCTCACGAATTTTTGGGCTTGTTCCGGGGATTCTTTATGGCGTGCCGGGCGGGATTGATATTGATATGCACAACGAACCTCGTTTCCGGGATGTGGTGCTGGTGGTGGTGACGATTATCGTGCTGGTGAGCATCGGGCTGGCAGGATGGGGTATAGTCGCCTGGCTGCACGCGGTTGGGGATAACGACCTGGGCATCACCGCGCTGGAATTTACTGGCCCCCTGTTTGCGCTGTCACAAACACTGGGGCTGGCGCTGATGGTGCTGGCGCTGGAAACCGCCTTTTTTGAGATGGCGCCCGTCGCATATACAATGGGAGGCAGGCTTTTTCGGTGGAATATGCTGGCCTGGGTTCTCTTTTTTGTGCCTGTGACCTTCGCCTTTTTGCATGTTCTCCTGAATCCGCAAAGCAAATATTTAGATGCCTTTAACCAGATTGGAGTGACCTTGCTGATGATTCTTGTCGTTTTACTTGCCATTGTGACCGCCTTCATCTGGGCTTTTCTGACTTTTGTTGAGCCGCCGCGTTTACAGCAGTCCCCCACACCACCCCGCCCACAGACTCCGCCTGTCCCGAACCAGCCTGACCAACCCATTCGCTCACCGCAGCCGCCACAGTCGCCTATTCCACCGCGTCAGCAGCCGCCCCAACCCCAGCCGCCGCAGTCCCCGTCCCCGCCGCGCCAGCCCGGAAATTACCATCCCGATGACCGTTATTAAGGAGATAAAATTTTATGCTTGTGGTGCATGTCCATGTGCATGTGAAACCCGAATTTGTGGAGGCGTTTAAAGTAGCAACGATTGAAAATGCCCGCGACAGTGTTCAGGAAGCCGGAATCGCTCGTTTTGATGTGATTCAGCAGAATGATGACCCAACCCATTTTATTCTGGTAGAGGTCTACCGCACACGGGAAGCGCCTGCGTTGCATAAAGAAACAGTACATTATCAGAAATGGCGGGATACGGTTGCGGAAATGATGGCCGAACCCCGCACCAGTATCCAATTGACTAACATTTTTCCTGATGATTCGGGGTGGTAAAATAAAAAACCCGTCGGTGTGACGGGTTTCTCTTTGTTAGGCGGCTTTTCGTTCTTCATGAACGTCTTCCGCTTCTTTGGGCAGCACCCGAAGATCAGGTTTCATCATTTTCTGGACTTCAGCTTCCCGTTTGGTCTGCCACCGGTCAATCAAAATTCCCAGCCCGACCAGAAGCACCACCGGAATACCGACTCTCAGTAAAAACAGTCCGACGACACTTAGAACTACCAGAATTTCAGCCATTGTTTCCTCCATTTGTTGTTGTTTGTTGCTTAAAGAATATCATCTCCGCCAGAGAGACAAAATCAGGCAACACCCCCAAAACTTAATGGGGGAAACACCCCATACGACTGATGACTTACACCCCCAACAAAGGTTGAATCTGTTACTTACAAAATCAGGAGGAGTACGCTAACTTTGAAATAAAGGATGACTCGATGCTCGATTGGGACAAGGCGATTGTTGGCATATTTTTCTTTTATGGGCTGGCTTTTTATTCTATGGGGCTGGCGCTGCTGGTCGAATCCGGACGGTCATCGGAACTGAATCTGGCCCGTTCGATTCGGCTACTGGCTGGTTTTGGAATCTTGCACGGCATCCATGAATGGATTGATATGGTCAAATGCAGTAACGACCTGTGCCAGCAATTTACTTTCCCCGAGTGGTTCATCTGGCCGCGTCTGGCGATTCTGGTGACTTCCTTTCTGGCGCTGCTGGCGTTTGGCGAAAACCTCCTTCAACAAAGCTACCGATGGCGGCTGACCCTGGGCGCGTGGGGATTTTATATGTTTTCGGCAGTAGCGGTGTATCTGGTGTACGGGCTGGATGAACATACCTGGACAGACGCGCTAGACGTGCTGGCACGCTATATCATCGGAATTCCGGGGGCGCTGCTGTCGTGTCTGGCGCTGTGGCGGCAAAGGCCGGGCTTTAAAGCGCGGGGCATGGAACGTTTCAGCCGCGATTTAACCGTCGCAGCCGTTTCAATGGCACTTTACGGCATTTTTGGACAGATTTTTGTTGCCAGAAGTGATGTTTTTCCCTCCCACGAAATTAATGATAACCTTTTTCAGAATACTTTTGGATTTCCCATCCAGCTTTTTCGCGCGGTGATGGCTGCCTTTATCGCTGTCGCCATGATTCGGGTGCTGCGGGCGCTGGAAGTTGAAAACCAGCAGCGTTTACAAACGGCTGAACAGGCCAAACTGGAAGCTGAACAGCGCAGCCGGGAAGCACTTACCCGCTTAAACACGGAACTTCAACTTGCGAATCAGGAAACCGAACGCCTGCTGCGGGAAGTTCAACACCATCATGCCCGACGTGGGGAACTTCTTCAGCATATCACCGCCGCACAGGAAGCCGAACGACGGCGCATTGCCCGCGAACTGCATGACGAAACCGGACAGGCACTTACCGGACTGGCTATGGGGCTGCGGGGTATGGTGATGAGCCTTCAGGAGGACGGCAAATTTGCCCGCCGTTTAACTGATTTAGAAAGTATTGCCACAACCGCCCTCGGAGAACTGCGTCACCTGATTAATGACCTTCGCCCACCGCAGTTGGATGATATGGGGCTGGCTGCCGCGCTGCGCTGGCTGGTCAACCGAATCAATGAGCGCGGACTTTTGCAGGTGGAACTGGATATTCAGGGTACACCGATTTCCCTGCCTTCGGATGTGGAAACCACGCTGTTTCGCATTACGCAGGAAGGGCTGAACAACATCATCAAACATGCAAAGGCATCCCACGCATGGATTTCCCTGACTTTCGACCATTCTATCCGGCTCACCGTGCGGGACAATGGGGCAGGGTTTGACCCGGAAGCGGCCTTAAACGCCAATACGCTGCGGGTATCGTGGGGGCTGGTGGGGATGCAGGAACGCGCCAATTTAATTAATGCACGGTTTTCTATTCACTCGGAGGAAGGCAAAGGAACGCTGCTAATAATTGAGTTTGACCAACCAGCAACAGTGGAGAATGAAAGGTGAGCATACGGGTTTTGATTGTGGATGACCACGCGGTAGTGCGGGCTGGTATGAGGATGCTACTGGAAAGTGATCCAGCCGTCGAAATTGTGGGGGAAGGCGAGAATGGCCTGGAAGCAATTCAGGCAGCACGGCGCTTAAAACCCAATGTCGTGGTGATGGATGTCACCATGCCGGGCATGAATGGGGTTGAAGCCACCCGCCAGCTTAAAAAGGAAATGCCAGAAGTTGCTGTGCTTGCCGTAACAATCCACGAAGGGGCAGATTATTTTTTCCAGATGTTACAGGCAGGGGCGTCTGGCTATGTTCCCAAACGTGCCGCACCGGAAGATTTGCTGCGGGCGATTCATGTGGTGGCCGATGGCAACGTTTTTCTTGAACCGCGCGTCGCCAAAGATTTAGTTTCCGATTATTTACATCGGGTTGAGCAGGGAACAGAACAGGACAGCTACGACGGCCTGACCGAACGGGAACGCGAAGTGTTGACACTGATTGCGGAAGACCGAACCAACCAGGACATTGCCAACCATCTGGATATTGCAGTGAAAACCGTCGAACGCCACCGCGAAAATATCATGAATAAACTTAACCTGCATACCCGCACCGAACTGGTTAAGTATGCCATTCGTAAGGGACTCATTTCGCTGAATGGCGAATAATCACCTAATTTTTGTGACATAGGCGACTGATATACGGACAGAGCGTAGGTTAGGATTGAAAAAAATTTTTGATGTAAGCCAAAGGCTGTACCACCTATTTAGGAAGGGCAAATGAATGAAAAGGTGGTTTGGAAGTACCCTTTACTGGAGTCTACTTGGACTCGGTTTTTGTCTACTCTTGATCGGATTATTGAGTCTGGTCTCCACGACGGCGCTTGCTCAGGATGAGGAAGCGGAATACATAGGCGCGAGAGAATGTAATTCGTGCCACAGCGAACTGGGGCGTTCGCATACTGAATCGCGGCATGTGCTGACCCTGCAAGAAGCCAGCGCGGACACCATACAGGTGGATTTTAACCAGGGAGAAGATGTCCGCACGGTACAGTTCCCCGGTGAGGATACGCCCCGTCCGTTCACGCTCGATGATGTGGCCTATGTCATTGGGTCAGGGCGGTATGTACAGCGCTTTTTGTTTGAAGCAGACCGCGACGAATATATGGTTTTTCCGGCGGAATGGAACGTCGAAACGCAGAGCTGGCAGCCTTTTTCGCTCGCAGAAAGCTGGGCAGACCCCGCTTATAACTGGAATCAGAACTGCGCGGGATGCCATACCACCGGACTAAATGCAAATCGCGGCAAGTGGGAAGATGATGGGGTGCAGTGTGAAGCCTGTCATGGCCCCGGCAGCGTCCACGCCGAAGAAGCGGATGATGCAGGCGACGACCCCAGTGACCGCGATCTCGAAAAAATCCGCGAATCGATTGTCCTCAGCCCGGATGCTCAGATCTGCGGGCAGTGTCACAGCCAGGGGATGGCGACGGAAGATGATTTTGCCTATCCGGTAGACTATTTGCCGGGGCAAACCCTGGCGGATTCGTTTACGCTGGTGGCCGCCGATGACCCTGTACACTGGTGGCAATCTGGACATGCCATGCACGCCAACATGCAGTACAACGAATGGCTCAATTCAGCGCACGCGACCGCACTTTCGACCCTTAAGGAAAGCCCGGACGCGGCGGATAGCTGTCTGGAATGTCACAGCACGGATTACCAGACTGTACAGGCACAAATCGCGGCAGTGGAAGCAGAAGAACGCCCCGGTGATGCCCCCGACCCCTTAACGGTGGATACGGCAGAATTTGGCATTACCTGTGTGAACTGCCATAATCCGCACGCTGAAGATAACCCCGACTTTTTCCTGACTACGCCGGATACCTACGCCATGTGTACGGACTGTCACCAGAATACGGCAGAAGGGATTCATCATCCGGTCAAGGAAATGTATGAGGGGATTCAGATTGTTGATAATGTAGAAGGCAAACCTTCTTCGCATTTTACGGATGAAAATGGCCCGGCCTGTACCACCTGCCATATGCCGGAAGTTTCCGAACGGGCAACCCACACTCTGAAACCGGTTTTAGGCGGCAGTGGGGAAAACATGCCCACCGATACCTGTATTGCCTGTCACACCGACCTGACGCCGGATTATGTGGAAAAATTTGTAGAAGATACCCAGGAAAAAACGGCTGACCGGTTGCAGGCAGCAGAAACCTCCCTTGCTTCTGCCGCCGATGTGCCGGAATGGGTACAAACCGTTGTGGGTTTTGTGAAAGGCGACGGCAGCCTGGGCATTCACAACTACGCCTATACGGATGCGCTGCTGGATGCGGTGGAAATGCAGTTAGGGCTTGTTCAGATTACATCGCCAACCGCTTCAATGACGCAAGCAATTAATCCGGCAGACTGCGAAGAATGTCACCGCGATGAATTCCGCCAGTGGTCATCGTCGCCGCACGCCAGCGCCTCTTTAACTGATGTTTTCCTGCGCGATTTTGCCAGTCAGGGACGCCCTGGCTACTGTATGAACTGTCACGGTTCGGGCTACAACCCGGATACCAGCAGCCATGCGTTTGAGGGCGTGGTTTGTACAAGCTGCCATACGATGGAAAACGGGGTCGAACATCCTCCTGCGCCTGTTGAGATTGGTAAAGCCTCCGAAGTCTGCGGGCGGTGTCATAGCGGCGCACACGCCCCCACCTATGATGAATGGCTGGTCAGCGCTCACAATGAATCTGGCATCGACTGCGTGGACTGCCACACCCCGCACAACAACGGCCTGCTACTGAACGATGTCAATGCTACCTGTGGAAGCTGTCATCAAGAAGCGCTGACCGATCCGGTGCATATGGGTGAGGACATGGACTGTGTAGACTGCCATATGGTGCGCCAGCTAGCGGACGACGGGGTACATGTGGTCAATACAGGCCATTCTATGCTGATTAACCCTGGCGTCTGCGCGGACTGTCACGGCAATACCCATTTGCTGAGTGTACGTGAATCCAATGGCTCAGGGGAGCAGTTGGTGACCGAAGTTACCTCCCTGGAAAAAGAAATTGAAGACCTGAAACAGGAAGCCGATGACAAGCGGAATACAGGCGTGGTTGGTGGAGCGCTTGGTTCGCTTATCGTGGTGATTGTTCTGGGAATTATGTGGCGCATGAGGTCGTTCTTATGAGCGAATACACCCGTGAATTAGAACGCCGTGAATTCCTGAAACTGATGCTGGGGCTGGGGGTAGCCCTGGCAGGCGGTGAATGGGTCAGGCGTAATTTTATCGCCCACGATGATCCAGCAGGGGAAGCCGCCCACAGCGAAGTGAATGCCGGCGGCCCCTACTGGGCAATGGTCATCGACCTGCAAACCTGTATCGGCTGTGAGCGCTGCGCGTATGCGTGCCAGGCCACCAATGATACAGCCAGTGGGCATTTGTGGAATATTGTACTGCGGGACGAAGAAACCTTTGATAAACCCGTGTTTCTGCCCCGCCCCTGTATGCATTGCGAACATGCGCCGTGTGTGGAGGTTTGCCCCGTCAAGGCCACCTATCACCGCGACGATGGGCTGGTTGCAATGGATTATGATCGCTGCATCGGTTGTCGTTACTGTATGGTGGCCTGTCCGTATGGGGTGCGGGTGTTCAACTGGGAAGAAAATGAGGAATCCAATCCGCAGATTCCGACCTGGGGAACTATAGAAGTTAAACGGCGTCCGCGCGGCGTAGTTGAAAAATGTACGTTCTGCTCCCACCGTCTGGACGCGGCCAAAGAACGCGGTCTGACCCCCGGGTATGATGCGGCGGCGACTCCGGCCTGCTGTGTCGTTTGTCCCACTGAAGCGCGGCGGTTTGGCGACTTGCGTGACCCCAACAGTCCGGCATCCCGGGCCATGGAAGGGCGTCAGGCGATTGTGCTACGCAGCGAACTTGGCACGAATCCGCGTGTGTTTTATCTGCTGCCGTTGTGAGGTGAGTCATGAACTTTGTGCGTCAAAACCTGTTCTGGATATGGATTGGCTTTCTTGGTGTTGTCATTCTGGTGGGGCTGTACGCTACCTTCCTGATTTTGACTCAGGGGCTGGTCGTCACGAATCTGACGGATACCTCTCCCTGGGGGCTGTGGATTGTGCTTGACCTGTCATGTATCGCGTTAAGCGCGGGTGCGTTTTCTCTTTCTGCTATGACGTACCTCATCGGGCGGGAACAGTACCAGCCTCTGGCGCGTATTGCGGTTTTTATCGGGATTCTCGGCTACAGTGGGGCGCTGATGGCGCTAGCACTGGATATTGGGCGGCCTGACCGCTTCTGGCATGGATGGGTGTACTGGAATATTCACTCCATGCTGTGGGAAGTGACCATGTGCATCACCCTGTATTTTTCGGTGCTGCTGCTGGAAGTGTTCCCGATGGTGGCCGAACTGCCTTTCCTGGCAAAATATCACTGGCTGCACAACCTTGCTCATCGCATTCACCGATTTGCGCCTGTGCTGGCGATTATCGGCCTGGGTCTGTCACTGCTGCATCAGTCGAGTCTCGGCGGGACGTATGGTGTGGTGATTGGACGGGCGTTCCTGTTTCGGGCAACCATGCCTCTCCTGTTTATTGTATCGGCGGTAGCAGCAGGCATGTCTTTTACCATCCATATGACGCTTATCGTGCAGTGGTTGGGCAACCGTACCCTTGTTCCCCGGCGGGTGCTGTTTGAGGTGGGACAAATTGCTGGTCTTGTCCTGCTGATTTACCTCTACATGCGGTTCTGGGACACCACCGCCGGAAATTACGGATATGTACCGGGCAAAACAGAAGCCTTCACTGACCTTTCCGAAGGGCCTTTTGCAGTCACGTTCTGGGCATGGGAAATCGTGTTAGGTGGGGTGGTCGCGGGTATTTTGCTGATACGAGCTTATTTCCGACAGAATCTAACCATGCTGTTTATCGGCTGTGGGCTGGTACTGGCCGGACTAATTGCCAATCGCTGGCACACGACGCTGCTGGCCTTTACCCAGCCGCTATCGGAAAACCCGCCGCTGACTTCTCCTCTGTTCAGCGAATACACCCCCGCCTGGACAGAATGGGCAACAACGGCGGCTATTGTCTCGATTTTAA
>CAZKZS010000071.1:9123-17548 GCA_964557285.1 uncultured Anaerolineae bacterium
AACGCTGGCGTTCAGCCTGGGAATGCGGTATCTGCCCGTGTTTAAGGGCGTTGAAGCGCATCCTTTGCCGCCTGAGGTGCTTCCGTTTCCGACCTCTGAACTTAAATCCCCTTCCTCTATTGGGTAACATCCTTTTTTCTGCTACTGCCCCGGAGTCCAACTTCGGGGCAGGTTTTCTCAAATTAGCTTCCTGAATCTGCTTTCAGCTAGTGTTATACTTATCTCTTGTGACGTGGTAATAGGGATTCCTGGCTGTGAGTAACCCGATACTAGACCCTCTCAATAAAGAACAGCGTGAGGCCGTAACAACGACAGAAGGGCCGGTGCTGGTGCTGGCGGGGCCGGGTAGTGGCAAAACCCGCGTCCTGACCCATCGTATTGCTTATATGGTCAAAGACTGTAGCATCCCACCGACAAAAATCATGGCGGTCACGTTCACCAACAAAGCAGCCAATGAAATGAAAGAACGGCTGGAACGGCTGATGGGCAATCAGTTACGTGGGCTGACGGTGGGGACGTTTCATGCCATCTGCGCCCGTATTTTACGCCGTGAAGCCGACCATACCCCCTTCCAGAGCAATTACACAATTTACGATACGGGCGACCAGATTAGCCTGATTAAAGGGATTCTGCTTGACCTGAAAAAAGACCCCAAAAAATACACACCTCATGCCATTTTGGGGGTGATTTCTAACGCTAAAAATGAGCTTATCCTGCCAGAGGAGCTTCCTGACGGGGCTGACCCACGCGAAAAACTGGTCAAGCAGGTTTATAAGCTGTACATGGACAGGCTGGAACGCAGCAACGCCATGGATTTTGACGACCTGCTGATGCAGTCAGTGGTTTTGTTCCGCGAACACCCGGACGTACTGGCGAAATATCATCAACTTTTTGAATATTTTCTGGTGGATGAATTTCAGGATACCAATATGGCACAGTATGAATTAATGCGCTTACTGAGCCGTGCCAGACGCAATTTATTTGTGGTGGGCGACCCCGACCAGAGTATTTATAGTTTTCGCGGGGCAGATTACCGGAATGTGCAGCGCATCCAGAAGGATTTTCCTGAACTTAAAACCATCCCTCTCAATGAAAATTACCGTTCGCACCAGTTGATTCTGGATGCTGCTATGTCTGTGATTCGCAAAGACCCCGGCCACATCCGGCGGAATCTGGTGAGCAAACGCACCCAGGGGCCGCTTATCGAAGTTCATGAGCTGTATACAGATAACGCGGAAGGCACGTTTATCATCGAAAAAATCAAGCGCCTCACAGATGAAGAAGGCTACAGCCCGCGTGATTTTGCCATCATGTACCGCACCAACGCCCAGTCGCGGTTAATTGAAGAAAGTTTTATCCAGGCACGGATGCCGTATCGGATTGTGGGGGGCATCCGCTTTTACGAACGGCGTGAAATTAAGGACATGATGGCTTACCTGCGGCTGATTAACAACCCCAATGATGCACTCGCGCTGGAACGGATTATCAGTGTTCCTCCGCGTGGCATCGGGCAAAAAACCTATCAGGCGTTTGTTAACTGGGCGCGGACTCTGCCAGAGGGACAGGAAGAAGCCTTCCGGGAACTGGCGCAGGGCAGCCGTTCAATGCCATTTTCGGGTAAGGCGGCCTCTGCTCTGCGCGATTTTGCCGAACTGATAATCAAATGGATTGCCCTGCGGGACTCGGATGAACATGGATTGGGTGATTTGTTTGATACGATTCTGACGGATACCGACTATGAAAATTATCTTGGGGATAAGCGCAAAGAGGAGGACGCGGCGCGAATCGAAAACGTGTACGAACTGCGTCGGGTGATTACCGAATATGAAGGCATGAGTCTGGGGGCAATGCTGGAGTCGCTGGCGCTGGTATCGGATTTAGATCAGGTCGATGATAACGAGGAAGCGCCTGTCCTGTTGACTTTGCACTCTGCCAAAGGGCTGGAATTTCCCGTCGTGTTTCTGGTGGGGCTGGAAGAAAAACTGCTGCCTCATGAACGCTCCCTGCTGGAAACCCATCAACTGGCTGAAGAACGGCGGCTGTTTTATGTAGGTATTACCCGCGCCAAAGAACGGCTGTATATTACCCATGCCCTCACCCGCCGCAGCTACTTCAGCGCTGATTACACCGAACCTTCCCGCTTTTTAGATGACCTGCCCGCCGATATTACCGTGCGTCATTCTCCTATGCAGGCAACGCGGGATTCGCAGCGTGCTTACCGCGAAATGCGCTGGGCGACCGCGCTGGAATCCATGCGAGATTACCAGCCGCCCGAACCTAAGTTTTATCAAGGTGCGGTGGTTTCTCATCCTACTTTTGGGAGGGGGGTGGTCATTTCCTCTAAAGTCCGTTCCGATATTGAGGAAGTCCAGGTCAAGTTTGATACGGCAGGATTAAAACGGCTGGATGGGGACTTTCTGAAGTTAGAATAGTGGCTACTAAATTTCTTCGCACGACAGATATTGCCAGGGCGGTAGGCGTCCACCCCAACACTGTGCGGCTGTATGAAGCATGGGGTTTTTTGCCGCCTATTCCCCGCAGCCGTAGCGGATACCGTCTTTATACGGAACGGCATCTTGACCAGATGCGATTAGCCCGTACCGCCCTACAAGCGCCTTATCCCGGAGGCAAAGAACCCGTCTTAAATCTGGTTTTACAGGCGGTGCGGGGAAATTTGGGTGAATCACTGGAACAGGCATATTTATATCTCGCCAATATTCGCGCTGAAACCGCCCATGCTGAAGCCGCCGTTGCTTTTTTGGAACGCTGGGCCAAAGGCATCTCGACGGACAGTACCAGTCAACCGCTTCATATTGGCGGAGTCGCTCAACTTTTGAATGTGACCATCGACAGACTGCGAAACTGGGAGCGTAATGGTCTGATTGATGTTCCCCGCAGCCCACAGAATGGCTATCGCCTGTACACTGCCATCGAAATAGGCCGTTTGCGTGTCATTCGGATGCTGCGGCAGGAAGGCTACAGTATGATGGCAATTTTAAGGATGTTACGCGCTTTTGATGAAGGCCAGCGCGATAATCTGCGTCAGATGCTGGATACCCCCCATCACGATGAAGATGTTTATTCCGCTGCCGACCAATGGCTGACCACCCTTCACGCGCAGGAACAGCGCGCGCTGGACATCATCGCCCAACTGGAAACCATGATTCAGCGCTGGGGCTAACCCTCCAATTGCCCACCAGGGTTGTAGGATAAAGGGTGGAGCAAATGGAGGACACATGATTCAAGTTCAGAATCTCTCCAAAATTTATCGGGTTTCCGAACGGCAGGCAGGCTTAACTGCCTCCATCAAGAGTCTGTTTAAACCGACCTACCAGAATATAGAAGCGGTCAGCGAGGTTAGTTTTTCCGTTGAGGCGGGGGAAATGATCGCCCTGCTGGGGCCAAACGGGGCAGGCAAAACCACCACCCTTAAAATGCTGGCCGGACTCATGTACCCCACAAACGGCACAGCCAGAGTCGCGGGCTTCATCCCCTGGGAACGTAAAACGGACTATCTTAAATCAATCAGCATGGTATTAGGTAACAAAAGTCAGTTGTTATGGGACATTCCGCCTGTTGATTCGTTCCGGGTGGTTGGGGAAATTTATCGCGTTCCGCCGGAGGAGTACCGCCGCAATCTGGACGAACTCATTGACCTGCTGGACATGGCGGCGGTAGTTACCAAACCCGTTCGCAACCTCTCGCTGGGGGAACGGATGAAATGTGAACTGGTGGCTGCGCTGCTCTATCGCCCTAAAGTGCTGTTTCTGGATGAACCTACGCTTGGATTGGATGTGTCGATGCAAAAGCGGCTGCGGCAATTTCTGGCAGCTTACAACCGTGCCAGTCAGGTAACGGTCATTTTAACCAGTCACTACATGGCCGATGTGGTGGAATTGTGTTCGCGGGTGGTGCTGATTCATCACGGGAAACTGATTTACGATGGCGATTTACAGGCACTTTCGCGCCAACTTGCTCCTTTTAAACAAATCCGGCTGACTCTCAGCAGCATGAACGGGCATCAACTTCCGGCGGGCGTGGACGTGTTGGAACAGGAACAAAATCACCTGACTCTGCGTGTCAGCCAATCGGAATCGGCAGCCGTGACCGCCCACCTTTTAAATACCCTGCCTGTTGTGGATTTGGCGGTGGAAAACCCGCCCATTGAAGCAGTCATTGATCAGGTATATCAGGGAGCGCTGGCATGAGGGCAGGAATCGCGCTGATGAAGGCAGTCTGGGCGTCGTGGCTGCAATACCGCAGCTTTTTCTTTGTGCTGGCGTTTGGCTGGATGATTCCGCCTCTCATTTACCTGTTTGTCTGGTCAACGGCGGCGGGTGAACAGGGCATCGAGGATTTTTCCCGTGATACGTTCATTGTGTACTACCTGACGCTGATTCTGGTGAACCAGTTGACCTACTCTCAAACCAACTGGACCGTGGGCGATATAATCCGAAGCGGAGGCATTAATACCCTGCTGCTCCGCCCGATGCCGCCGCTTTACGATACCCTGGCCTCCGAATTGGCTGGAAAAGTCGTATACATGATATTTGTTATTCCGGTCACGGCGGCGCTGGCTTTGCTTTTACGCCCTGAGGTGCATATCGCAGGGCAGCATCTGCTGGCCTTTTTGCCCGCGCTGCTACTGGCATGGCTGCTGCGATTTTTCTGGGGATACTGGCTGGCGCTGCTGGCGTTCTGGGCAACACGGGCAGATGCCCTGTTAGCGGTACAGGATTCGCTGGTTTTCCTGCTTGCCGGACAGGTCGCGCCAACTCCGCTTCTGCCGGGTGTTATCGGGCAGGCGGCGGTGTATCTGCCCTTCCGATACATGATTGGCTTCCCGATAGAAATTCTCACCGGACAGTTAACGTCTGCTGAAATTGGGGTCGGTTTTTTTATTCAGGGGTGCTGGCTCGCGGCGGCGCTGCTGCTCAGTCGGCTGATGTGGCAATTCGGAATCCGTCATTACGCGGCGGTGGGAGGGTAAGATGTATCACTTGCGGCTTGTTGGGCATTTTATTCGAGCATCTGTGCAGCAGGAGATGGCCTATCGAACCAATTTTTTCATCAATGTGCTGCACACGGTTTTGAACCTCATCACTGGCATCCTGGGAATTGTTATCCTGTTTGACCGGATTAACTCGGTGAATGGCTGGGATTTTGCCTCGGCGCTGGCGCTGCTCGGTGTGTACCTGACGCTCAGCGCCTTACGCGGGCTGTTTATCGGTCCGAGTCTGGATTCGCTGGCCGGAATGGACGGGGACATCTGGCGCGGCACGCTGGATTTTACGATGATACGTCCGGTCAGCAAGCAGTTTTTGGTGAGTTTGCGAAAGTGGCAGCCCTTCGCGCTGGTAGATTTGATACTCGGCATTGGGACACTGGCGGCGGCAGTCATTCAAATGGAAAAAACGGTAGCACTGGTGGATACTGCCGTTTTTCTGCTGACATTGACGGCGGGAGTTGCCCTGCTGTATGCGATTTTGCTCATTTTTGTGTCGCTGGTGTTCTGGAGTCCGGGATTCATGTTTACCTGGGTATTTGACGGCGTGTTCGAGATGACACGTTACCCTCTCGGCCTCTACCCCGGCTGGCTGCGGCTGGTCTTAACCTGGGTGATTCCGGTGGGCATCATGACAACCGTTCCGGCACAGGCACTTACCGGAGACCTGTCGGCGGCCTTTTTAGCGGGTGATTTGCTGCTCACGGGTACGCTGTTCATTGGCGCATCATGGTTTTTCCGCTACGCCATGCGCCGTTACGCCAGCGCATCCAGCTAATTCAGCATAGAGGATTTTGGCGGGGAATGTTATGCTTGCCCCATGAATCATCTCAAAACATGGGGCATTTTCCCCGTCATCGTCCTGATAGCGCTGGTGCTGCGGATGCATGTCGCGCGGAATGTGCCTATTGAAGTTGATGAAGATAACTATCTTTCGGCAGCGCTGGATTATCGGCGTGGGCTGGACGCCAGAAGCCTATATCAAATCACCCATGTAAAGCGGAATTACGAACACCCGCCTCTGGTGAAATTTCTCTATGCGTTGACGATGGATCAGCAGGAAGTTGATTCCCTGCCCCCCAAACTCTATCCGGGATTCATGGAAAAACTGCCTGATAGCCTGGATCGGGCGCGGGGGCAGGCCATTTTTGCGGGGGTGCTGTCCGCTTTGCTGGTGGCGCTTATTAATCCGTTTGCTGGTCTGGTTATGGCTGTCCAGTCCATGCAGGTTTACTACACAGGCGTTGCCTATCTGGATGCGCTGCCCGTGTTATTTATTTCGTTGATGGCATGGGCATATACCCGCCAGCCACCGGAAAATCGCCGTGTTAACCCGTATTTCTGGCTGTCTGCTATATTTTTTGGAGTAGCGGTAGCCGCTAAATATCCCTATGCGCTGGTGGGATTAGTCCTCATCGCTCATGCGCTGTTTTACCGCCTGCACTCCCTCCAAAAACTTATTTTATGGGGGGTGATTTCGCTGTTTGTATTTTTCTGGCTTAACCCTTACCTCTGGCCTGACCCGATAGGGCGGCTGGAATCACAGCTTACTTTTCATACCGATTACGGCCTGGGACGCAACTACAGCTTATTAACCCCCTGGGGGCAGATGTTATATCCGCGTCAGGATATTCGTTATGATGCAGGGCTGATGCTGCATCCTATTGTAGATGTTTTCTTTTTCTTGCTGGCCGTGCCGGGGACGTATTTTCTGCTTAAACAAAAATCGCTGTTCGGCTGGTGGCTGGTGGCTGGCATGATTTTTCAAATGCTGTGGCCTGCCCAGTGGATTCAGCACAACATGATTATGATTGTTCCCTACAGCATCAGCACGGCAGCAGCTTTTCAGTGGCTGGTGCAAAAACGACCCCGGATGGCCGTCTCATGACCGATATTGAACTTTCGCTCACAGGTATGGCACACGGCGGGAGTGCCGTTGGCAGGGTTGAAGGCAAAGCAGTGTTTGTACCCTATGCCATCGCCGGAGAACGGATTCGCGCCCGCATTGTGCAGGATAAAGGGCGTTTTGCGGAGGCTGAACTCCTTGAAGTGCTTGATTCTTCGCCGCATCGAGTTCAGCCGCGCTGTCAGCATTTTGGGATATGTGGCGGCTGTCACTGGCAGCATATAGATTATGCTATGCAACTTGAATTAAAACGGCAGATTGTCCATGACCAGTTCATCCGAATCGGCGGATTTAAAGACCTCAGCGTGCAGCCAACCCTGCCCAGCCCCGATCCCTGGTACTACCGCAGCCATATCAGCCTGCATACCACTTCCGAAGGACAGGCCGGTTTTGTCTCTACTGATCAGCAGACGGTGATTCCGATTCAGGAATGTCACATTATGCGGCCAGAATTGTTTGCCATGCTTCAACATATACCATCACACAAAGAACAGCGTTTACAGGTAGGGAACACAGGTAAAGACAGACCGGAAAAAGTTCATTACCGTGTAAAAGACCACGTTTTTCAAGTATCTGCCGGAAGTTTTTTTCAGGTCAACCTCCCGCAAGCCGAAATGCTGGTCACGCTGGTGTTGGAAAATTTGCAATTACAGGGGAACGAACGGGTTTTAGACCTCTATTCCGGTGTTGGTTTATTCACCGCCTTTATAGCGGAACACGCCCGCCATGTAACCGCTATTGAGTCCTCCCCTATGGCGGTTCAGGATGCTAAAATAAATCTGGCAGCCTTCAAAAATGTTGAAATTCTGGAAGGCAGGGCGGAAGCTATTCTCAAAAGGCAAAAATATCATGCTGCCATTACCGACCCGCCGCGTACTGGTATGAAACCCAAAGCCCTGAACACGCTTATCCAATGCCGCCCTCAAAAAATCATCTATGTCTCCTGCGACCCTTCCACGCTGGCGCGGGATGCCCGTCAATTGGCGGAAAATGGCTATCGGCTAACGGTAGTGCAGCCCGTTGATATGTTCCCGCAAACGTATCATATCGAAACCGTAGCCGTATTCAGCTAATTCTCATCTAAACGAAAAAAACATGCCTATTTTTTCTGGTAGCATCCCCCTCTAAAATAAGCGCGTTTTCGCAGGAGGAAATGTGCATGATTAAAGTCGAAAACCTGACGAAATTTTATGGAAAAACACAGGCGCTTCATGACGTGAGTTTTGAGGTTCAGATGGGGGAAGTGGTCGGGCTGCTGGGGCCAAACGGTGCGGGCAAGTCCACCACCATCAAAATTTTGACCGGATATTTGCACCCCGATTCGGGAACGGTTGCCGTTGATGGGCTGGACGTGCTGACTCATCCTCAAGAAGTGCAGGCGAAAATTGGCTATTTGCCGGAAAACACCCCTCTTTATAACGATTTATCTGTGCAGGCGTATTTAAAACTGGCGGCAGATATGCGGAAAATTCCGGTGGAACAGCAGCCCGCCCTCATTTCGGAAGCCATCTATG
>CAZKZS010000072.1:0-13021 GCA_964557285.1 uncultured Anaerolineae bacterium
GGATCACCGGACCAGCCGCCTGAAGCGTCACATTGCTGCCATCATGAAACACCACAATACCGTATACAGGTACCTTATCCAGCTTTCGCTTTGCCAGGTATTTTCGCAGCGCATAAACATCCCGCGCACATTCACGGGTTGGGTTCGTGCGGGAGGGCCCAAGTTTGCCGTTTTTCGGGTTCAGGGTTTTCCATTCTGTCCGTTCGTTCCGCCACAAACCAGAATAATCGACGATGCGGAACACCAGCGCCCCCGGCGGCCCAACCAGCACCGCATCGATATATCCCAGATTCCGTCGGCTGACATTGCGAATATATTTGTAGCGCGGGTCTCCTCCCATAAACTGGGCTAAGGCTTCGCCCACTTCATAAGCAAGCTGATTATCCTTCGCCAGGGTCATACCACGATACACATAAATCGGGCCCACAATAAGGGCAACCAGCGCAAACAGCGCCAGGCAGATAATCCCTAACGTATTGAATGTCCCCAGCACCGGCAGTTGTGTGAGGAGCACAATGGATGCCAGCGCAATACACGCCCCAATGGTCAAAGGGAATCCAAGCAAACTCAGGTAAAAAAGCGCACGCCGATTCCGGCTGTTAGTCGGGTTAATATTCTGCATAAAGAACCTCTACTGCCACAAGTTTAATTCAGCTTGGCTAGAAAGCAAACGGCTCATTAAAATAGAGAGAACAGTTTGAAAAGGCATCTCCATGATGGCTGATATTATAGTCGCTGTTCCTCTGCTTTGCTCCTCAGGCCGGGCTGCCTTCAGATAGTGAGGTTCATATCATGTCCAAAAAATTTGACGAAAAGTTTTACGAAAAAGAGTTGGAAAAATTGCAGTTTGAACTCATCAAACTGCAATATTGGGTAAAGGAAAAAGGGCTGCGGGTTGCCATCGTTTTTGAAGGCCGTGACGCGGCAGGCAAAGGCGGCCTCATCCAGCGTATTACCGAACCCCTGAATCCGCGTGGGCTGCGTCTGGTTGCCCTCTCCAAGCCGTCCGATGTGGAACGCACCCAGTGGTATTTTCAGCGTTACGTGGCGCATTTGCCCGCGTCTGGCGAAATCGTGGTCTTTGACCGCAGTTGGTACAACCGTGCCGTTGTGGAGCGTGTGATGGGCTTCTGCACGGATGATGAATATTGGGAATTTATGCGCTCCTGTCCGGAATTTGAACGGATGCTGATTCGCTCCGGCATTGTGCTGCTGAAATATTGGCTGTCGGTCAGCCGGAAGGAACAGGAAAAACGTTTTCAGGAACGTGCTAAAGACCCGACCAAACGCTGGAAGCTCAGTCCGGTAGATTTTCAGGCGCGGTCAAAATGGGTCGAGTTTTCGCGGGCAAAAGATTTAATGATGGAGCATACCGACATTCCCGAATCTCCCTGGTGGCAAATTGAATCGGATGACAAACGCCGGATGCGCCTGAATGTGATACGGCATTTTCTGGAACAAATTCCCTATGAAGACGCTATCCCCGAACCGATTGAACTGCCACCGACACCCGAAATTGACGAAGGCTATAAACGCCCCCGTCGCCCCGATTCGCACATGGTACCGGATTATTACGTAGATAGAGAAGCCGCAGATTAAATGGCGCGGAAACAAAAAATCAGGGTCGGCAGCGACGGTGAACTGCTGACCCCATTTGAAACCGAAAAAGAAAAAAATAGGCCGCCCAATTTTTCTTTTTGCCTGCTGGTTGTTTTGCTGGTTTTCCTGTTGGTAGCAAGTATGGCGACTCTGGTGCTGCTGGTGGAACGGGATACGGGGGAAGCACAGCAGGTTATCCAGCCGACAGCGGATGAAAACCCGACAGATACCCTGCCCATATTCACCCGCCAGCCTGTGACCCTGCCGCCTGTATGGACATCCACGCCGACCCGAACACCTTTCCCCACCCGAACTCCAACATCGACCTCAACGCCCCTCCCCTCACCCACGGCCACGCCAACCTCCACACCGACCCCTGAAACCCGTTCCTGGGAAGTGGACGTTGATGCCCGTTTGGGCTGGCAGGATACCGGAATCGATGTGCAGGCGGGAGAAATGCTGGAAATTTCCTATCAGGCGGGCCAGTGGCGCAACCGTTCAGACATTGACCTCCTTGCCCCGAATGGGGGAATCACTGAAATTTGTGACCATATTGGCTGCCGTGAGCCTCTTAGAGCGTTCCCTCAGGGTGGAATGGTCGGACAAATTGGGGAAGGGACTGTTTTTTCTGTTGGTGACTATACGCGCCTTTATATTGACACGGGCGGCAGGCTGCGGCTGCGAATCAATGATCTGGATGAAGGGCTGTGGGACAATACTGGAAATGTGCTGATGCAGGTGCAGGTATACCGCCCGAACTTACTAACCTCGCCTGCTGAACTGGAAGTAGAAGTCTATGGCGCTTATGAATGGCAAAGCACCACTCTATGGATACAGCCGGGAGATTTACTGGAGATTGAATATCTGGAAGGCTTCTGGCAGGTCGTTCCTCAAGGGGTGGATGCGGACAGCAGTGGCGTCGGAACGTATACCTGTCTGGTGGAGTGCGTGGAACTCATGGACAACTATCCACGCGGTGGGCTGGTCGGCAAAATAGGTGAAAGTGACCTGTTCGCGGTTGGCACACGGCGCACGATTCGCGCTCAGGAAGAAGGAATACTGGCCTTCCGTATTAATGACACCATCATAGGCGACAACAGTGGTGCGGTCCGAATACGAATTACCGTCCAAAAAGAGGGGCGCTGAACGCCCCTTCTGGTTTTACTGGGCAGGCAGTTCCTGATTGAGGGTCATCAGGTAGGCGATAATATCCGCAATCTGGTAGGGTTCAAGCTGCTCACCCCAGTTCTGCGGCATCAAATTCGGCGGCCAGGGAAATTCCTGTCCATCCGGCCCAATCTGCGGCGGGGCAATATGCGCGTTCGGGTTGACAATCGCCTCATGTAGATAGTCTATCGCGCTCATGCCCTCAACCCGACTACCAGCGACATTGGCGATTCCGTACAGGTAAGGGCCAACCCCATGGACCGGTGCATCGGGGTTGTGGCAGGTGATACATTTTTGAGTCGTGACGGAGTTTTCAATCGTGTCAAACCAGAATTTGCCATCTTCTGCATATCCGGTAAGCTCCTGCCCATCGATAACCACCACCGTTCTTCCAGCCTCGGCTGATTCTGCGGCGGCAGCAGCTTCTTCCGTGGGAACTTCCGTCGGGGCAGCCGTCGGTTCAAGGGTCGGGGCTGAAGTGGGTTCGGGGGTCGGCGTGGTAGTCGGGGGAACTACAGTCGATTCAACGGCAACCGCTTCTTCCGTGGCTTCGGATTCTGCTACCGTTTCTTCTCCTTCTTCTTCTGCCAGCACTAGACGCGGCTGGCTGGTTGAGGTGGGTTCAAAAGTGGGCTGGGTTTCGGCTACCGAACCACAGGCGGCAAGTAGTAACGCTGCTCCCCCCAGAATAAGCAGACGAAAGCGCATCTATTCCTCCTTAAACTTTCATTTTATTCGCGTGGGATTATAGCCTATGCTAAAAAGGAATGACCATAGCACGGAGTGTGAACCTTGAAAGCCTTTGTACTTATTGTTTGTCTGCTTGCCTCTGGTATTTTTGCTGCCCCTCCGCAGCAGGGGACGGAAGATGTCACCTACCGTTTTGCCAACCTGACTCAGGATACGGGAGTAGACCTGTATCGGAATGACCGCGTGGCGTTTTTTGGCATCGCGCCGGGGCAGCTTTCCGCCGAACGGGTGATTGATTCCTCAGATACCCAGACTTTCCGGCTGTACCCACAAAATGCGACTCCTGAAACCACATCCCCAATGGTGGAATTAAGTTTAAAAATCGAACCCAACACGGATTTTGTGCTGGTAGGGCGGCAGGAAGGGGAGCAGTTTTTTCTGGAAGCCTATGCCCGCGATTTAAGCAGCATTGTGACCCACCGCGCCCGTGTGCAGGTGATTCATGTGGCGGAAGGCGCACCGGAAATCGCTGTGATAGGGCAAAATGAAGATGTGCTGATCGACCGCGCCGAACTCCTCACCCCCATCCAGGCCGATGTTCCCGCCGGAAATTATCAAATTAGTGTGGTCAACGCAGATGACACGAGCGAAATTCTGGCGCAAGTGCCGTTAAATGCTGCCTCCGGCACCCTCAGCACCCTGCTGGTTTATGGCACGGGCGAAGATGTCCGCGCTCAAAGTTTTTCGACTCCGCTGGTGCAAAAGGGACTGTTTCGGTTTGTTCACGCGGCGCAAAATACCCCTGCCGTTGATATTTATCTGGATGATATTAAGGTTTTTGAAAATATTCCCTACGAAGGCACAACGGAATATGTGGATGTGGGCTTAAAGGATGAGTCTTCGTATGTGCTAGCGCTGTACGCCACCGGAGCAGACCCCGCCAGCACCGCGCCCCTGCTGCAAACGAACATCACCATTTCCGATAAGTATGCCATTACGGGCATGATTGAGCAGGGCAGTGATTTACGGCTGATTACCCACATTGATGATTTGCAGCAAATGTCTGTCGGGCGGGCGCGGGTACGGTTTGTCAATGCTGCCTTAAATCTGCCCCTGATGACCGTAACCGATGGCAACGGCAACCCGATTGTTGACCCGATTGAATATCCGAACAGTTCTTCCCACCGCAGCCTGACCGAAGGCAGCCGTACCCTGATTTTCAAAAAAACGGGCGGCGCTCAAGTTCATACGGTAGACAACTTTAACTTTCAGGCCAACCATTTTTATGTGCTGATTCTGGTAGGAAATGCTCAGATTCCAAATACCTTAACGGTGCTGGTGCTGGATTGGAATTGGAGAATGTAGGCAGTCTGTTAGGACGATTCAAAAACGAGAAATTTTTGGGTAAAATAGAAACCTTAAATCGAATCAAAGGTTAGACTCCTCGTGGAAAAGTTCCGACTCGCGCCTATTAAACTCTCTCGTAAATGTGATCCGGCTCAATTGGGCTTTAAGGATACTTCTGAACTCAAAACGTCCAGTACCATTCACGGCCAGCCGCGTGGGGTGCGAGCGATTGAGTTTGGGGTAGAGATTGATAGCCCCGGGTATAACATTTACGTACTGGGACCAACCGGGTCGGATCGTGTGGCCGATGTGTGCCAGTTTGCGCTGGAATATTCCAAACGGCTGCGAACCCCCGACGACTGGTGTTATGTGTTCAACTTCAAACAACCGCATCGTCCCCGTGCGCTGCGGCTGGCGGCTGGCATGGGTCAGCAGTTAAAAAATGACATGCAGGCGCTGATGGACACCCTGCGGATACAAATTCCGGCGGTTTTTGAATCGGAGGTCTATTTACAGGCACGCAACCAGATTACCAATGTGCTGGATGACCGCCGTCAGATACGCCTGGGCGAAATTCAACGGCTGGCCGCCGAAAAATCGTTTGTCATTCAAAGCTCCCCCCAGGGTTTTACGATTGTGCCGGTCATCGACGAAAAACCCGTCATGCCCGAAGATATGGATTCGCTGCCCGAAGAAGCCCGCCAAACCATCACCAGAAGCCGCCGCCTGATTGAACAGGCCATTGAAAACGCCCTGCTGGAAACCCGCGCCCTTCAGCATGAAGCGACAGAAAGCATTGAAGCGCTGCGCCGCCAGTTTGTCGAAACTATCATTGATGAAAATCTGAATCCGATGATCAAAAAATATGACCTGTGGGGGGCGGCGATTCAGTATTTCCACGACCTGCGTGAAGATGTTCTCTCGTCCCTGGATATCTTTGAAAATGGGGATGAGGAAGAACAACCCGACCCCTCGAACCCGATGGCACAGGTCAAAATTGACCGCTTCCAGCGTTATAAAGTCAATGTGCTGGTGGAACACAAACCCAATTCCGGCGCGTCGGTCATTTATCTGGATTTACCCTCCTACCAGAATCTGATTGGCCGCATTGACCATGAAGTGCGTTTTGGTGTCATGACCACCGATTTCACTCAGATTAAAGCGGGCGGGCTGCATCGTGCCAATGGGGGTTTCCTCATTTTGAGAGCCAAAGATATTCTGGTCAAACCATTCGCGTGGGAAGCCCTGAAACGTGCCTTAAATACCCGTCAGGTGGTCATTGGGGACGCGGATTTTAGCAGCATGACGGTCATGACCACCCAGACCCTTGAACCCGAACCGATTCCGCTTCAGGTCAAAGTCATTCTGGTGGGCAGCCAGCCGCTTTATTATGACCTTTACGAAATTGAAGAAGATTTCCGTGACCTGTTTCGGGTGAAGGCCGATTTTGGGGATGCCATGCTGCGGAATCATGAAGGTGAAGCCCATTATGCTTCTTTTATCACCAACCGATGTAATGAGGAAGGGCTGCCCCACTTCAGCGCGGAAGCAGTCGCACGGGTGATTGAATACGGAAGCTGGCTAATTTCCGACCAGCGCCGCCTGTCAACCGATTTTGGGCAAATCGCACCCCTGATTCGGGAAGCCGCGTTTTATGCCCGCCGCAAAAAACACCCGCTTGTGACCCGTGAAGATGTACAGGACGCCATCAACGAGCGCACCTATCGCAACAACGAAATTGAAGAACTCAGTCAGGAACGTATTGCGGACGGTACGATTTTTATTGATTTAGAAGGGGAAGTCATCGGGCAGGTGAACGGGCTGGTGGTCATTTCCGTTGGCGATCATACCTTCGGGCTGCCCAGCCGCATTACCGCACGGGTGTACATGGGGCGGGATAACGTGGTACAGATTGACCGCGAAAGTGAAATGACCGGCCCCATTCATGATAAGGGGGTGCTAACGCTTCTGGGTTATCTGGGCGGACGTTACGCGGAAGATTACCCCCTGACGCTCAGCGCCAGCATCGCGTTTGAGCAAAATTACGGCGGCGTGGAAGGTGACTCGGCCTCCAGTACCGAACTGTATTCACTGCTTTCCGCCCTTTCCCGGTATCCTATCCGGCAGGATATTGCCGTCACGGGCAGCGTGAATCAACATGGCTATATTCAGCCAATTGGCAGTGTCACCCAGAAAGTAGAAGGGTTTTTTAACACCTGTAAATCGCGTGGGCTGAACGGCACACAGGGGGTCATTATCCCCCATGCCAATATCCCCGAACTGATGTTAAGCGACGAAATTATTGCGGCGGTCACGGCGGGTAAATTCCATGTCTACGCGATTAAAACGGTGGATGAGGGGATGGAACTGCTGACGGGCAAAACCCCGCAAGAAATTAACGAGTCGGTGGATAAACGGCTGCGGGAACTGGCGGAAAATCTCGCTCATTTTGAAGATTCCAGCCCCGAAGAAGAAAAATCATCAGGAGGCAACTAATGGTAGCTCCTTCAGTAAAAGAACAACTGCTTGAGCAGATAGAGACTCTTACCCCTGAACAACAGCAGCAGGTGCTTGATTTTATGCTATCTTTGCAGCACAGCCAGCTTCCCCCTGGTACGCCAGGGGAAGTCTTGCTAGCCAGGATGGGTACATTTCAATTTGAAGCTGGCGAACTAGAAGCCATGCAGCAGGCGATCGAAGAACATTGCGAAAGCGCGTTAAAATAGGAAAAAACTGAAGGATTCCGCATGTTATTGGCTGGTGATGTCGGCGGTACTAAAACCCGCCTTGCCATTTACGAAAACGACCCCATTCCCCGGGTCGAAAAAACCTTTCAAAGTGACCGCTACCCCCACCTGGAAGATATTGTTCAGGCGTTCATGAACGAAACCGGCGTCAAAAGCCTGGAAAAAATTGTCGTGGGCGTTCCGGGGCCGGTAAATAAAGGGGAGGCACGGATTACCAACCTGCCCTGGCTGGTCAGCGAAAAGGACATGATACGGGAACTAAATGTAGGAACGGTCAAGCTGCTGAACGATTTAGAAGCAACGGCCTATGGACTCCCGTTTTTGCCGCCGGAAGATGTTTATATGCTGAACGACCAGCGTCCCGACCCCACCGCAAATAAAGTCATTATTGCGCCCGGCACAGGTCTGGGGGAAGCGGTGCTGTTTGCCCATGAAGGAAAATATATTGCCAGCGCCAGCGAGGGCGGGCATGTGGATTACGCCCCGCATAACCTGTTCCAATTGGAACTGCTGCGCTATATGATGGGCAAATTTGAGCATGTGAGTTATGAACGGGTGTGTTCCGGCATCGGGATTCCCCATATTTATGAATTTCTCCGCACCCAATCCTATATCCATCCCAATCCCAATATTGCCGCCCAGTTGGAAACAGTAGAAGATCGCACGCCTGTTATCGTCAAAGCGGCGCTGAATATGGAGTGTGAGGTCTGTGTAGAAACCCTGAACGTTTTTGTGTCCATTTTAGGGGCAGAAGCGGGCAACATGGCGCTGAATGTGCTGGCACGCGGCGGCGTGTATCTTGGCGGTGGGATTCCCCCGCGTATTCTGGAAAAACTCAAAGATGGCATGTTTATGGCCGCCTTTATCAACAAAGGGCGGTTTGCGGATATGCTCTCGAAAATTCCGGTGTATGTGATTTTGAACGACAAAACTGCCCTGTTTGGTGCGGCGTGTTACGCGCTGGGACTATGAAAATGAGTGTGATTACCATTTCTACGACCATCGGGGAGAATACAGGCTGCTATTGTTGTGCCGTTTAGTATAAGCGGCTCATGCTGGCTGCCCAACATTTTTTTCAATTCGTTCCAATCATCGCTAAGCTATCCGATAGTGAAGTCGGATGGAGGAGTATATACATCATATTTCTCTGTATTGGGAATATTCCAGCAATAGTCATAAGGTATTTCGACTGAACGATGACCCTGCTGCTCTAAATGAGTACACAGAAGATTGCATACCTGACGTAAATCTGAGATTTGTATTTCCATCTGATCTATCCCTCAAACATAAAAAAGGGCGTCCGTGTGGACGCCCTGAGAAATTAACGTTAACCAGAAAGTCCGGCAGAGTCTTCAACTTCTACCGTGAAGCCATCCAGCATAACATCAAATACATTGCGGGTGAGGTCGGCGGCTTCGGCTTCCGGCGCTTCAAACCACAGCGCGTAAGCCACCCCATCCAACACCATCACGTTAATACGCCCCAGTACCGGCCCAATATCGCCATCATAACGATACAGGGTTGTTTCCCAGGTGTATTTTTCACCGTAGTAGGTTTCTCGTCCCACTTCCTGATAGTTTGGCGAGTAGGGAATAATATCCCGCGCCAGCAGATCTTTCATCACGGCTGCCGCGTCCATCCCATCAACAGAGGTATAAGCGGCGGCGCGATACACTACTCCGGCCTCATTCCACTCATCCGGTGAGTAGAAATTCCAGGGGTCGCCTGCGGTATAGAGCCAGTCTTTGGGCGCGGAGAACACAATGTTGTCACCGTAACGTTCTCGTGTCCAGAAACCTGTATCCTGTGACAGCACCGAATTAATGTCGAAGAAGGTCGTTTCCTGAGTCAGCAGGGTATAGAAGTAGTCGAAATCAATGCCTTCCTGTGCTTCTGCTGAAAAGACCAGCCCAAGCTGCAAGTTTTCCAGATACACCGCAAACGCCTTGCCATTAAACGGTGTCCCGTTGTCGATGGTGTAGCTGTGAGTAAATTCCAGCGCGGGCAGCCCGCCAACGGTAACAGATGTATAGGCGCTGTTGATGCTCAGGTTATATTTTTCGGCTATCCGGTTGATGATACCTTCCAAATCGGCGCTGGTCGCTTCGTAATCGGGATACACAAAAATGTACTCCGTGTTTTCCAGTGAACTCGTTTGCAGCCAGTCACGGTTGGGGAAATACGAGACATCGTACCAGCCCGCCGGATGCACAAGTTTAAAGCCCCAATCGAAGTCAATATAACCGCGCACCGTCTGGTCAATCGCATCGTTGTTCACGGTGACATCCGTCGAGTCGAATCCTGTTAGCCCGCCGAAGGCTTCCACCAGAAAACCCAGTTTGTAACTGCCCGACGGCGCAGGCGCTTCAAAGTAGCTGATGCCTTCTTCCGGCCAGGTGTAAATATTGCCGGGTTCGACAATCACACGGCCATCCGGCGACACTTTGGAACGATACGCCTGGAATGTACCGCCAACGGCAGGGGTAATGTCGGCCAGCGCCGCGCTGCCGCCCGTATCGCGGGCAATCATCTGCGCTGTAAAACCGTCATCCCCGAATACGATGGTTACATCCTGCCATTCTTCGCTGCCGGGAAACTGATAACGACCTGCTAAAGAGGCCGTACCATCGACTGCAAAATGCACAGGTTCAAAATTATTGACACTGCCATCCGTGACCATTGACAGATTCACTTCCCAGGTGAAGTTAATTTCATTGACGCCGGATTCCCATTCATTCACGTAATCCACTACCCCGTCAATGACTTTTTCAATCACCACGTTGGATTCATCCAGCCGGATCGACTCACCGTTGGGCTGCACCTGATCTACCGTAAATTTCACCTGTGCGATATTCCGCCCCACCACTTCCATCGCCACAATCGTGGGTTCGCTGATACTGGTAACAAGCGGATACACATTGGTGACCGTCACTTGAGGAGTCACACTGGGCGCGTTAACCAGTGTCATAATGGGCGCAGGAGTCGCTCCCGGAGCAGGAGCTGATACCGCACGCGGATTGACCACGCCATAATACCCGCGCAGCATTTCCGCCCAGCTTAAGACCGGAGTCTGGTCAAAGTAGTCAAACGTGAAGTCAGCGCTGCGGGCGGGGAAGTAAATGTTATAAAACGAACTGTAGCCCTTGAGGTGGCCGCCTGCCGTGTTGTACAGCCGCACCGATGCCAGCGCGTCAATCACCCCTTGCGCCGCCTGACTCAACTGCGGGTCACGCGAAATTTTGATGACTTCGTTCATGAAATCACCAATGTCGATATTGGTGGCCGGACCAAACTGGTCTTCCGGCAGGAAAAACGAATACACATACGCATTGGAACGCGCCTGCCCTAACAGCGACCCATACGCATCCGGGTTGGCGGCAATCACACTTGTGAAATTGTTGATGGCCTGCAATACCGTGTCAAACTGGCGCAAATCCGTAACCGCCCCACCCAGAACAGGATACAGGTCCGGCGACAGCGCTTCCATATCCGCCATATATTTGTCAATCAGGATACGTCCCAGTTCGGCAATATCAATGTTCGGGTTGCTGTTCAGCGTATTGGTCAGCATTTCCATGTCAAAGCTCGGATTCAGCGTGATTTCAGGAGAGCTAATCACGTAATCAAAAAACTCGGCCATGGCTGCGTAATATTCAATGCTGCTCATCAGACAGGCATCGTTAATCATCAGGTCAAATTTTGGCACACCTGCCGCTTGCAGCGCCCCCCGGAAGGCATCTTGCAGGGCGGGAATGGTCAAAATGCTGAACGAAGTATCGTCGGTCACAATGCCCGTCCATGCTCCGCCGTGATCGTTTAAAACCACCGCGTAATGGTCGGCGGGATAGGTCATCATACCCCAGGCAAGGAACTGTGCCAGATTG
Organism: uncultured Anaerolineae bacterium; assembly: GCA_964557285.1. Classification (GTDB taxonomy): domain Bacteria; phylum Chloroflexota; class Anaerolineae; order Aggregatilineales; family J027; genus SB15. Next base: position 11,435 of record CAZKZS010000072.1, read on the forward strand.
TCGCTGTAACCGGAATCCAGTTCGCCCAGAGAAGCCAGTTCCAGACTGTCTACCGTTGGCACTTCCACAAATGTATGGTCGCCCGAAACATCCGACCCGACTTCAAAAATCCGCACATCGCCCCAGTCGTTGTTGCTGGTATCGTATTCATTAGAACGATCCATAAAAGCAACAATCCGAACGCTTTCCGTGCTGCCGCCCGCCAGTTCAAACTCGTTGATGTCGTTCAGCAGCGCGGGTTCAAGGTTATTGTCGCCGCCCATGTAGGCCAGAATCGTCCAGTTGGCACGGGCAGAAACGTTTAAAGCCGGGTAGCCACTGGCGCTTGGATCGGGGATATTGGTCGCACCCGTATTGCTGGGAGGCAGCACCACCGACCCACCGCTAACGTTAATCGCCACCTCAAAGCTGCCGCTGGTTTTTCCGGTTTCAAATCCGTAGCGTGTAACGACAACCGTATACTCGCCGGGCTGTGCATTGGGATATTCGATAAACGAATCCGTGATTCCCTGTTCGCGGTCATCATTTTCCGCCACCAGCGTATCCCCGTAAAACAGCGCCAGATAGGTGTCTAAATCGCCACTGGTGGCGCGGGCATCAACCGTGATGGTTGCGCCTTTTTGTACCGCAGGCACAGGATATTCAAGCGCGTAGGTGGTGTTATCCAGCGTTCCCGCCGTCACATCCCCAATCGGCCCCTGGTCAAGCACCAGATCCGTGCCAGTACCATCGTCGGCCAGCACCTGACTGAGGGTGAGGGTATACGGGCCAGGGCGGTAAGCCGTGACTGCAACGTAATATGTACCGTTGGCGGGCAGGCTGGTTTCAATCAGCGAATTGAGGTTTTCCGCGCTGATGTCATCATTTTCCGCCAGCGTATTTCCTGCCGCGTCAAACAGGGTGACAAACGTATCAACCGCGTCACTCTGGGCGCTGATTTGCACAATATCACCCGCGCTGCCCTGAAAATCATAAATGACTGGCTCAGTAAAGGTTGCGGCTGTCCCCTGCACCGATGCGCCGTAGCTAATCGGGCTGCTGCTAATTTGCTGCGTCGTTGTTTGTGTGGTGGTGGCCGCCGATGCCAGATTCACCGTCACCTGATACGGTCCGGCGGTGTACCCCGTCACGGCCAGCAGATACGAACCACTGGCGGGCAGGGCATATTCAACCCGTGAATTCAGGTTGCCGGCTTCCACATCATCGTTTTCCGCCAGCAGCGCCGCGTTGGAATCCCCGAACTGAAGATAGGTATCTACCGTATCGCTAAAGACTTCCGCCACAATCTGGTCGCCCGCATTTCCCTGAAACGTGTAAAAGGTATAGGTGTTAATATCCACGGACTGACCGGAAACGACCTGCCCGTAGCTGATGGGAATCGGGCTGTCAACAGTGCCTGCTCCGCCCGTCTGGACACTGCCCCCCGGCCCACTGAGAGTCAGGGTATATTCAGCAGGGCGATACGTAGTAATCCCGATAAGATACTGCCCTGTCGCAGGCAGGGTATATTCAATCCGCGAGTCCAGCACATCGGCGCTGATGTCGTCATTTTCCGCCAGCAGCGTAGCGTTGGCGTCACCCAACTGG
>CAZKZS010000072.1:13031-17486 GCA_964557285.1 uncultured Anaerolineae bacterium
TCCCGAAAAACTGTAAAAATGCAGGGTATTAAAATCGGTGGACTGCCCCGTGACCGTTTGCCCATAAGCAATTGGCGTCGGGTTAATTTGCCGCGCATTCACCGAAGGGATGCTGACCAGCAAAAGGAAAAAGAGCAAAACGAAAAGTTTCTTTCGCATGGAAGTTTGTATGACCCCCTTAATTAAAAGGCTGTTCTTTCCCCATTATAGTGCCTGGCACAAGGGCAAAAGCAAATTTTTTAGAACTTTTTTCAGATACAATGACAGAAAAGGCGAGAGAAGTCGTTATGCGTTTGAGTATTCTAACTCTTTTTGTCCTGAGTGCGGTCATGCTGGCAGGCACAGCCGCCCAGACCACTGCACGCGGTCAAATTTTATCTTATAACGAAAGTAATGCTTCGCTGATTTTGAGCCTTACCACCAGCGACTTACGCTATAACCAGATTCCGCTTTCCGGCGGGATACTCAGCATCACGATTGCGGGAAACACCCGTGAAGCCTATCTGCTGGATGCTGCCCGCGTAACCGATGACCTGCTGAATGATATTCGCCTGACCGGATTCAACCCGGATACAGAGCAAAATTCGCTGGTGCTGCTGGTCGCAGATGGGGGCAGCGCCCTGCGGCATCTGGACGGGGAACAAAATCCGATGCGAACCTTTGAGGCAGCCATCGGCGATTCGGTGCGGGTGGAATCTGTCGCGCCGCCGCCCGTCCCCCAGCGCCGTGAGGTAGAAATCACACTGACAAGTCAGCAGCCCGAAAAAGACTGGGCGACCTCCCTTTCTCTAACAGATGCGGAAAATCTGGGATTGTTCCCCGGGATTCAGGGCGTTTTGACCTTTAACGGGCTGCCGCGTAATTTTTTAACCATTCAGGCGCAGGATTATTTCACGGCCCCGTATGCCGATTTTTACCTCTACGGAAAAAATGACCTGATTCATCTCGCACCCCACCCCAGCACCCCCGACGCTGTAACTCAGCTTGGGATGCAGGCTAATTCGACCCTGACCCTCAGTTTTGACGGATTTGCCTATGAAGAAGTTGCCGCCGGATATATCGTGCAAGCAGAGGGACAGCAGTTGCTGACCAGTGTTAAACCCGACTATTTAGAAACCATCGGAACACCGGCCGGCAGCTATGTGAATGTCATCATCAATGGGGTTAACCGTGCTGCGCTGGTCATGGATGAGGAGATGTATGAGGCTTCTCAATCGCCTATCGGCCTCTCCTCGAACTATATCCTGCTGGCTGACCCGAACGGCCTGCGGCTGATTTACAACATGCAAGATGGGCGCATCATGCAGCAGATTTTTAACGCGGACGTGGGTTCGCGGGTGTGGATTCGTCCGGCCAAAGCGATAGAAACCATCGTGCGGGAGGAAGTGGTCGTCAAGGTGGTTTCTGAAATCGACCCCACCGGATTCTTTTATATTGATGTGACGCCTTATGAACTCAGTTTTTTGACCGTGCTGCTTGGGGAATATGTGGATGTGCAGGTCAACGGCATTTCTTACAGGTCGCGGGTGGTGGATGATGAAACCCTGAGTACAGCCACACCGGAAGATGATATTCTGGTCTATCTGCGGGACAATTTTATCATTATCACCCATACCGTCGGCAACACCGTGACCGCCGAAGCTCGCTATCAGGTGTCGGCTGGCGATCCGGTGGTGATTCAACGAGCGCCAAATTAAGGGAACTTTTGCCCTTTCAAAAGCGTTTCCTGTCAGCGCGGAGGAGAAACGATGCAAAAACGGTGGCACGAAATTTTATTCATCATCAGTGTGGTCGGGGTTGTTCTGGGTTGCCTGGGGTTGGTGCTGCTTGGCCCTCTGATCGGCCAGGTCTTTTTTAACCAGGTTTCATTTAAAGACCTCACCTGGTCGCCGGACAGCCGCCAGATCGCGTTTCTGGCCGACCTGCATACCAGTACCACCAGCGATTTTTTCTTTGCGCTGTATGTGGTGGATGCCGATGGAGATAACCTGCATCAAATATCAGATATAAACAGCGATGTTCGTGCCTATGCCTGGTCGCCGGACAGCCGTCATCTGGCCGTGCTGGAAGGCGTGGGTCCGCAGCTTTTGATTTACACCGTCGATGGCAAAGACAAATATGAAATCCCGATTCCCCGCGTCACTGCCGTTAGCTGGTCGCCGGATGGCACACAACTGGCGGTCATGGCAAATCAAGACAATTCACATACGCTTTACGTGGTGAACGCAGATGGCAGCAGCCAATCCTCAATCTATCAAAGCGAGGGGGCAAGTTACGGCGGCCGACTGGTCTGGTCGCCGGATGGGGAAAAAATCGCGGTGCGTGCTGGTACAAATTTGATGGTGGTCAGAACGGACGGAACAGAGGCAAAAACCCTGTCGACTCAATATCTAGGGGAAATCCAGTGGGCAGGCGACAAAATCACCTTTCATGATGTTGATGGCACGTATGAAATGGCAGTGTCCGACGGCGAAGTGGTCAGAGTAGGCGACGCCCCGCCGTATGAACCGGGGGTGATTTCACCGGATGGGGAATGGCGGGCGAAAGTGGGCTGCGGCGACCCGAACAGTGAGAACACGCAAAATGTGGATGTGTTTTCCTGTATGTGGTATGAGCTGCATGTGACCCGCGTCAGCGACGATGACCTGCGGTTTAAAATCACCTTTAACGACCTGCAAGATACGTCGCTGAAAACTTCCGTGCTGCTGGCTGCCGTAGCTTTTGGCGTGCTGATTGGCCCCGCGTTGAGTCTGCCCTATTTTTACATACGGAAAAACTTTCTGGCGCGGCTGCTCATGCTGGCCGTAATCGGCTGGTACGGCGTAGTATGTTTGTTTTTCCTGGGCATGTGGGCGACCCGCTAACCGCCTTCCAGCCAGGGAAGGCCGTAAGCAAACAGGAGTTTGCCCGCCGCATATAGTTCAGAAGGAAGGTCATATTTATACGGCCACCAGTGATTTTCGGCGGGCAGCACCCGCGCCCCATACTCATTCCAGATGACCGATGACAGTGTTTTTTCTACGGCGTCGGGGGTGGCGGCGCGGGCATCTGGCAGGCTGTTTTTGAGCAGCGTAATCTGAAACCGTGACAGGTCCGCATGATACAGATTTTGAAATTCAATAAACCGATAGGCGCTGTCTGAAAGGCGTTTCTGGTAACGAAACAGACCCCGTGCATGGTGCATCGGGGTATCTTCAAGCTGGTACTGTGCTGCCGCCAATGCCTGCCCCAGCACATGATTTAAAACCGCCGCAAAATCGACCATTCGTTTGTGTATCCTAACTGAAAACTGCCTGCTCCTATGGTACTTTAAAAATACTCCGTTGAGGGAGAGAACTTATGGTTGAAACAATTAAAGGCGACAATTACGAAGCACATTTTGATATGGATGAGGGCATCGGCTACATCACCTATCGCGGCACACTCACGCCGGAAGCGACGGAAACGGTTTATAACTGGCTAAAAGAGTCCTTACAAAGTACACCGCAGGAATCCCTGGGGCAGATTAAAGGGGGCATTTTTGATTTCAGTCAGGTGCAGGATTTTGCCCCGCCCAACCTGCCGACGGTGCAGCGCAAAGGCCGCAAGTTCCGCCGCGAAATGGGGCCGGTGATTATTAATATTCCAGTGGCAATGATTGTGAAAACCCCATATCAGGAAGCGATGGTGTGGGCATCCATCAAACTTGCTAAACAGGAACACGACTCGCGGGTCAAAGTGGTCAAGTCCCTAGAGCAGGCAAAGGAATTTATTACCCAGTGGCAGCGTCCAGCATCCGTTTAAAATAAAAAATGGACAGGCTTACCCTGTCCACTTTAGCCGGAAACTACATTTAGCGGCCACTGTCACTGAGTTTGTTATACGCCCACGCCGCAAACCAGATAGCCCCCCCAATCACGACCACCGTCAGCAGCAGGGAAACCAGCGCTTTCAGAAGCGGAACGACAATCGTCACCATCAGAAATAACCCGATCAGGGCGAGAACCCCCATCAGGATAATTTGTCCTACACTCCGTTGTTGTGCCATTGTTCCTTCTCCAATACCGTCTTTTCTATCTCTATTTACGCAGTTTGCGGCCACGAGTTGCGGAAAGTATGGTCGGTTTCAGAATTTATCGGTAAAATAACGGCGGTGATGAACGGTTCTCAAACCATGGATTCCAAAAACGACAATGTGTTGCGTCCCCGTTTCTGGTTTGGCAGCGTGGACAGCCGCCCCCTCAGCGCGTTTCGGATTGTTTTTGCGCTGCTGCTACTGAAAGTAGCGGTTTATCACCTGCCCACAGCGCGCTGGTTTTTTAGTGATAAGGGTGTCACCCCGCGCAGCGCTTTATTTGATGAACTCGCCCGCGAAAATCGGTTTTCGCTGATGGATGCCATTGCCGCCCCCTGGATGGCACAGCTATTTTTTCTGCTGTGGATAGGGGTGCTGATAGGGCTGCTGGTGGGCTACCG
>CAZKZS010000073.1:0-17485 GCA_964557285.1 uncultured Anaerolineae bacterium
CCGGTGACGGGTACGCGGTGATTAAAGTTGTGGGGATTGGGGGTGGTGGCGGTAATGCTATCAACCGCATGATTGATGAGGGTCTGGGTGGCGTTGAATTTGTCACCATTAATACCGACTCGCAGGCCCTTCAACTGAGTAAGGCCAAAACCCGTATTCGTATTGGAGACAAACTCACACGCGGCCTGGGCGCGGGCGGCAACCCGGAAATTGGCCGGAAAGCAGCCGAAGAAAGTGCCGATGAACTGTACGAAGTCATGCGCGGGGCGGATATGGTCTTTATCACCTGCGGTATGGGCGGCGGGACAGGCACGGGCGCGACTCCGGCCGTGGCTAAAATTGCCCGCGAACTGGGTGCACTGACGATTGGAGTGGTTACACGTCCCTTTACTTTTGAAGGCGCACGCCGTACACAGGCCGCCGAAGCAGGAATCGAAGCCTTGCGCGGGCAGGTCGATACGCTAATTGTGATTCCGAATGACCGCCTATTGCAGTTAGTAGATAAAAAATCCAGCTTGCAGAACGCTTTTGGCATGGCCGATGATGTGCTGCGGCAGGGGATTCAGGGCATTTCTGAACTCATTACTGTCCCCGGCCTGATTAATCTTGACTTTGCTGATGTGCGTGCCATTATGAGCGAAGGCGGCGCGGCATTGATGGCCGTTGGACGGGCTTCCGGTGAAGAACGCGCCCGCAAAGCAGCAGAAGCCGCCGTTAGCAGCAGCCTGCTGGATGTGACCATTGACGGCGCACGCGGCATCCTGTTTAACGTGACGGGCGGGCCAGATTTGAGTCTATTTGATGTGAATGAGGCCGCCGCCATTATTAAAGAAACCGCCCACCCGGATGTAAATCTCATTTTTGGCGCGGTGATTGACGAAAATATGCACGAAGAAATTCGTATTACAGTTATTGCAACCGGATTTGAACAGAATCGGGTGATGATGCGCCCGCGTCAGGGGATGCAGCAGCCGGACTACCATCATCAACAGCCACAGCAGCAGCGATACTACCAGCCGCCGCAGCAGCCACAGCAGCAGCCTTATCAGGATTATCAACAGCAGTATCCGCAGCCGCCCCAACAGCAGCAGCAGATGCCGCCATCACAACCTCAGCAACCGCCACAGCAGCAGCAACCGCAGCAGCCATATAACCAGCCGCACCCGCAGGACGATTTCCAGCAGCGTGTGGTGTATGAAACCAATGATCTGGAAATTCCGGCCTTTTTGCGGCGTGGCAAGCAGTAAACAAGTGCTGAATTTTCCCTCCTGAGTCCCAAGACGACCACTTTAACTTCAAGTGGTCGTTTATTTTTCATCCTTTCGGTTAGAAATTTCTCACTTTTTGAGAGTTTGTGTTACTCTAAAGGCAAATAGTAGGATTACCACAATGGTTAAAGTGTTGCTCGTCGAGGATGATACTCCTCTTATGCGGCTCTATCAGGGGGCGCTGGAAGTTGAATATGATGTGGTTGCAGTGGAGTCGTCTTCAGAAGCCATTGATGCACTCAATAAATTTCAACCGGATCTGATCGTGCTGGATTTAAATTTGCCTGATGCCCCCGGCACCGTTGTTCTGGAATATGTTGAAAATCACCCTGAATTTGAAAATTTAAAAGTCGTTGCCATGACCGGATTTGCTCATCACCGCCATCATAACCTGCCTCCCAGGGTGGTTGAGATGCTTTCCAAACCGGTAACTTCTTCCATGCTGCTGCGCTCCATCAGAACGGTTTTGGTGAATCATTGACCTCAGGTGAAGTATGCATACACTCCTCTAAAAGACGAGGCTGTCAGGCACTCGTCTTTTTTTTATCAGGTTGGCGTCCGTTAAACATGGGGTAGGTCAATTTCTATCCGTAACACTTTCGGCCTATACTGAAGGTAACACAAAGGAGTATTCTATGAGAATTCGCCTGCTCTGGACGGGCTTATTCATTTTTCTGCTGGTCGGGGTAGCAACGGGAGCAAATCCCTGGCAGCAAAGCGCTATTCCTCGTGTCATGGAAACCCTGCCCTTTGCAGGGGAGGAACTCCGCCTCGACCAGACGATTACTATCTATTTTAATCAGGCAATGGATCGGGAAAGTGTGGAAAATGCCCTGTCTATTGCACCGGAAACAGATTCTACCTTCACCTGGGAAGATGATACCACGCTGACCCTTGCGCCCGATGAGGCATGGCCGCGTGATGTCCTGCTGGAAATTTCCATTTCTACACAGGCCGCTGCTGCCGATGGCACGCCCCTGGAAGAAGCCTATAAACTGACCTATCAAACGGTTGGCTACCTGCAAGTCGTCGAAGTGCTGCCGACGGCGGGCGAGAATAACGTCAGCGCCAACAGCGTTGTGACCGTCATTTTTAACCGTCCTATCGTGCCATTGGTGGCTATTGAAGAACAGGATACCCTTGTTGACCCGCTGGAAATTGTGCCAGCCGTAGAAGGTGAGGGCGAATGGCTCAATACCTCAATTTACACGTTTACCCCTTCGGAGGGGTGGGCGGGTGGCATTGAATACACCGTCACCATCAAAGAAGGGCTGACGGATTCAGTGGGCGCGATTCTCCAGGAAGATTACGTGTGGATGTTCAGCACCGCGCCGCCCGAAGTGCGTTCGATTTTCCCCTACGATGACTCGTCTAAGGTGCGGCTGAATACGGCGATAACTATTGAGTTCACCCAGCCGATGAATCCGGCGGTCATGGATGATGCTATCAGCTTAAACGACCCGGACGGAAATCCGGTGCCGGTGTCTTTCAGATGGACGGATTCTAACCGCAAAGTGACCTTAACTCCGGTTGAACCCCTCGTACTGGATACCAGTTATCGGGTGGTGGTAGATGCCGAAACTTCCGCGAGTATGAGTGGGGCAAAACTCAGACGGAGTGAAACCTCCAATTTTGTGACTGTGCCGTATCCGGCGATTGTCAGTACCAGTCCGGCAGATGGCGAACAGGGCGCGTATCCCTACGGCGGTTTTAGCATTTACTTTAACACCGATATTGATGAGGAGTCGCTGGAAGATAAAGTCATCATTGAACCTGAACCCTGGCGTGAATTTGAAAGTTACTACTACGATTATGATTATCGGTACACCCTGTTTTTTGATACCGAACCCAGCACCGATTACACGGTCACGATTCTGCCGGGCATTAAGGACATTTACGGCAACGAAATTACCGAAGGGTTGACGGTCAGATACCGCACCGCCCCCTACGAGCCGGAAATTAATTTGAACGTTCCCGGATTTGTGGGACTGTACAGCGCGTATAACGAAACGACCCGTGTTTTTTCCACACACCGCAATATCCACCAGCTTGATTTAGAACTCTACGACGTGGAACTTTCGACGCTGCTGCGTCTGACCGGAGAAAACGCGTGGGAATTCCGCGATTCATGGCGTCCTTCGGAGCGCGATTTAATTCGGCGCTGGTCGATGAATGTGCAGAGCCAGCCGAATGTTCGCCGTTATGAACTGCTGCTGCTGAGCGAAGAAGGCGGCGACGGCATCCAGAATATTCAATGTCTGGGTGCGCCTGCCATGACCATGATGACAGGCGACCTTGCCCGTGTGACCGAAACTGACCCGCGTCCGCTTCGGGTTCGCAGTCTGCCCAATTTGCAGGGCGAAATTGTAGACCTGCTTGACCCCGGTGTGACCTTCAAAATTACCGAAGGGCCCATTTGCGCCGATGGTTATATCTGGTGGCAGATTGAAACGGAAGGGGAAACACCGGTGACAGGCTGGGCGGCAGAAGGCTCAACCGAAAACTACTTCATGGAAGTTGTTGAACGTGGGATGCCTGCCCCCGACCCCGCCGATTATCCGCCTCTGCCTACCGGAGTGTATTACCTAACTCTCACCTCCCCCGACCTGTTTAATCCCTATGAAATTGAGCATATTCTGGTGGTTTCGACGGTCAACATCACCCTGAAATTTTCACCGAATCAGGCGATGGCCTGGGTCACGGATTTACAGACGGGTGAACCTGTTGCCAATCAGGAAGTCAGTTTTTATGATGCTGACCGTGAGGAAATTGGCCGCCTGACCACCGATGACAACGGGATTGCGCTGCTGGAAATTCCGCATCTGGATACGCTGTATACCAATTTGTACGCAGTCGTGGATGATGGGGAACAATTTGGGTTTGTCCACAGCGAACTTTCGGAAGGGCTTGACCCCTGGAATTTTAATATTTACGGGGATTTTTACCCGGAAGACCTGTCGATTTATCTGTATACAGACCGCCCGATTTACCGCCCTGACCAGCCCGTGTACTTTAAGGGTGTGGTGCGCCACCGCGACGATGTAACGTTTACCCTGCCAGCCGAAACGGAAGTTCCGGTGAAAATTTACGACCCGCAGGGGCAGATTGTGTATGAAACGGTGCTGCCCATTTCCGAACAGGGGTCGTTTTCCGGTGAATTTATGCTCGACCAGGAAGCGGGACTCGGTTACTACCGCATTTCGGCGGAACTGGAAAGCAACCAGCGCAGTGAATTTAGTCTCGGTTTTAATGTGGCGGAATATGTCGCGCCGGAATTTCAGGTAGAAACGACCCCTGCTAAAGATGAAGTGGTGCAGGGCGAAACCATTCAAATGAATGTGGAAAGCCGCTACTTTTTTGGCGGGGCGGTCAGCAATGCGACTGTCGAATGGTCGGTGCTGTCCCGTGATTATTTCTTCAATTACACGGGCAAAGACCGCTACGATTTCACCGATTACAACTATGATGCCGGACCGGTCGAAACCTACGGCGAGTATGGCGAACAAATTGCTACGGGAGTCGGTACAACAGACGCCGAAGGGCGGTTTGTCATCGAAGTTCCGGCGGATTTGGGAACACGCACCCAGAGCCAGGAATATACCATTGAAGCCCGTGTGATTGACGAAAGCGATCAGCTGGTGGCCGGACGCGCTCAGGTGGTCGTGCATCAGGGTGAAGTTTACGTAGGGGTGCGGGCGGGAAAATATATCAGTACCGCCGGACAGCCCGCCACAGTCAACATGATTGTGGTCGATTGGGACTCCGAACCTGTGGCGAATCAGGAAGTCGATTACAGAATCGTCGAACGGCGCTGGTCATCGGTGCAGGAAGAAGATGAATTAGGCCGCACCGTCTGGACGTGGGAAGTGGAAGAACTTCCCTTAGAGGACGGCGAAGGCACGGTCACGACAGACGCCGAAGGCAAAGCAACCATGAGTTTTACGCCGCCTCTGGCTGGAACGTATAAGATTTATGCCGAAACCCGCGACTCACGGGGCAACAAAATCCTATCCTCCACCTATATGTGGGTCACAGGCCGAAATTACGTGTCGTGGCGTCAGCAGAACAGCAACCGCTTTGACCTGATTACGGACGCGGATAGTTACAAAGTTGGGGATACGGCGGAAATTTTGATTGCCAGCCCCTTCCAGGGTGAATCCCTGGCGCTGGTGACAATCGAACGCGGCAGCATCATCCGGCATGAAGTTATCCGTATGGATACCAACAGCTACGTTTACAATCTACCGATTACGCCGGAATTTGCGCCGAATGTCTTTGTTTCCGTCGTGCTGGTCAAAGGCGTGGATGAAAATACCCCCTATGCTGAGTTCCGCATGGGGATGGCACAGCTTCAGGTGAATACCGAACAACTGGTGCTGAATATTGAAGTGACCCCCAATGTGGACATCACCCAGGGTGAATTTGTTGGCCCCGGTGATGAAGTCACCTATACCGTTAAAACAACGGACTGGGAAGGCAAGCCCGTCAGCGCTGAGGTCGGATTGAGTGTCACCGATTTGTCCGTCCTGACGATTGCACCCTCCAACAGCCCAACGCCGATGGAACATTTTTATTCACAGCGCGGCGTGTCGGTTCGCACGGGAACAGCGCTGACCATTTCAGTGGATAAAGTGACCCAGACCATCATTGATACGGTTAAAGGTGGCGGCGGTGGCGGCGGTGAAGCGGGTATTTTTGACATCCGGGAAGAATTTGTCGATACCCCCGGCTGGAAACCGGATGTGATTACTGATGAGAATGGGCTGGCAACCTATACGCTAACCCTACCCGATAACCTGACCACCTGGCGGCTGGTCGCACGCGGCATGACCACAGGCGAAAACAGCCCGATGCTGGTTGGCATGACTACTTCGGATGTTCTTAGCACCAAACCCCTGCTGATTCGTCCCCTGACCCCGCGATTTATGATTGTCAATGATGTAGTGGAATTTGCGGCGGTGGTGAATAACAACACGGGCGAAACCCAAACGGCGGAAGTTACACTTGAGGGAACAGGGTTTGAACTGCTGGAAGGCGTTTCCCTGACCCAAACCGTTGAAATTCCTTCTCAGGGACGCGCCCGTATCAACTGGCAGGCGAAAGTGCTGGATGTTCCAGCGATTGACTTGACCTTCTATGTGAGTGGCAATGAAGGCGCATTTACCGATGCCAGCAAACCTCCGCTTGGGCAGGGCGAAAACAATCTGCTGCCCGTCTACAAATATGAAGTGGCGGAAATTGTGGGGACGGGCGGCGCGATGACTGAGGAAGGCAGCCGCAGCGAAGCCATCAGTTTGCCGCGTGCCTATAATGTGACTCAGGGCGAATTAACGGTGCGGATTGACCGTTCGCTGGCCGCCGCTACCGTTGATGGGCTGGATTACCTGCAAAATTACCCCTACCAGTGTATTGAGCAGACGGTTAGCCGCTTTTTGCCGAATGTGGTTACTTCCCGCGCTTTTGTGCAGCTTGGGCTGTTTGATGCAGAACTGCAACAGAACCTGGATAGGCAGGTCAATTTTGGCATCCAGCGCCTGTATGCCCAGCAAAAATCCGATGGCGGGTGGGGCTGGTTCCCCGAAGATGAAAGCAACTCGATCACAACGGCTTACGCCGTGATTGGTCTGGTGGAAGCCAGCCGAAGCGGATACGCCATTGACCAGCGAGTCATCAATCGGGCAGCCGAATTTTTGCGAAACGAACTGGATGACTTCCCCTCCAATCCGCGCTTCTGGCAAATCAACCGTCAGGCGTTCCTGATTTATGCCCTCTCGCAGGCCGGATTCTTTGAGGCCAGCGCTGCAACCGTGCTGTTTGACAATTACCTCATCAACATGAATCTGGATGCAAAAGCCTTCCTGGCGCTGGCAATGGCACGCATGAATCCGCAGGATGAACGGTTGAACAACTTTAAGACGGATTTCATCAGCAATGCGGTGTTAAGCGCGACGGGCGCTCACTGGGAAGAAGTCCAGCGCGACTACTGGAACTGGACCACCAACACCCGCACTACTGCGCTGATTCTGAAGGCGCTCATCGAAATTGAGCCAGAGAATCAATTAATTCCGCAGGTGGTACGCTGGTTGATGGTGGCGCGAGATGCCGATGCCTGGGAATCGACTCAGGAAACAGCCTGGGCAGTGATGGCGCTGACCGATTGGATGGTAGTGACGGGTGAACTGCGGCCAGATTACACTTTCAGCCTGGGGCTAAACGGGCGGGAACAGGCCATTGAGGACAATACGGCCACTTCCGAGAACGTGAAAGAAACGGAAGTGCTGCGCTTTGAAGTGTCTGAACTGCTGAAGGATGAGGCCAACCGTCTGACCTTTGTTCGCACAGAAGGACAGGGGAATCTGTACTATACGGCGCATCTGAGGGCATTTTTGCCTGTGCCGGAAGTGGAAGCGGTCAACGCGGGCATCATCGTGAGCCGCAAATATTATGCGTTTAACGATGACTCGCGCACCCCGATCACCAGTGGCAAAGTTGGCGATCAGGTGGAAGTGGTCCTAACTATTATCGCACCCAACGCCCTGCATTACGTCATTGTGGAAGACCCGATTCCTGCAGGTTCGGCGGCAGTTGACCCGGGGCTGCTAACCAACAGCGTGGTTTCCCAGCAGCCGGAACTTGACCGCACCGACCCCCTGTATTATGGATGGGGCTGGTGGTGGTTCTCCCGGACGGAGTTCCGCGATGAAAAAGTCGTCATGTACGCGACTTATCTGCCGCGTGGCACGTATGAATTTCGCTATACGATTCGTCTGGGTCTGCCAGGTGAATACAATGTCATTCCGCCAACCGCCAGCGAATTTTACTTCCCCGAAGTCTACGGGCGCGGCGAAGGGATGTTATTCAGCATCCAGCCGGATGAGGAGGAGGTCGAATAACTTAAAACGTCATTTTCCCCTCACCCCTATCCCCTCTCCTACTGTTACACGGGGAGAGGGGGACAAAAAGTCCTTCTCCCATACAGGGAGAGGGATTTAGGGTGAGGGTAGGGAAATATCGCAGCTAAAAGCGTCCAAAAAACACGTTGCAATGATAGTTTCCCCCTGATACACCAGAAATTCATCTGGCCCGCCCTCAAATTTGGTCCAGAACTGGCTGATGTCGCGGCGTGCCTGCCACTGAGTCAAGCGTACACAGTCTACCGGTTTTGCCGATGCACTTGGAATATCAATCCCAATCGAAAAACAGCTATCAGGCTGAATCTGGTAAACGGACCCTGGCCCGCGATAGGCGTCCTGCTGCCATTCAATGGCCTCAAAATCACGCGGGTCGTCCGGCGCGGCGGGGTTTTCCTGCACAAATCGCAAACTGCTAATGTCCAGATTTTCGTCCGTCAGGTTAATGATGTATACCGAATCTTCATCATAAACCAGCGACAGCATAGCGTTTGCGGCAGGGGTAGGTGTTGGTTCGGGCGTGTTGGTGGCGGCAGGGGTTGGAGTCTGAGTTGGGGCAAGCGTGCGGGTTGGAGTTGCAGTGGGGACGAGAGTGGGGGTTTCAACAATTTCTTCTGTCACCGCAGCAGCGATTTCCTGTGTGGGCGTCGAAGTTGGACGCGGCGTGTTCGTGGGGCGCGGGGTTGGGCTAGAGGGCGCTTCTTCTGTCTCTGCTTCTTCGGTTTCATTTATGGCAGCGACTTCCGTGGACTCAGCAGTCGCTTCTTCAGTCAATTCCACAGTCACCTGAACGTCCGTTGCCTCAGCAGTGGCTTCCTGAGTTTGTACCACCGCTTCAGTATCGGCTTCTTCATCCTGCTGCTGCATATATACCAGCGCTGCGCCGCCCGCCGCGATGATGAGCAGCAGCAAAATGACTCGCCGCAGCCGACTCCCGCCTGTACGGGGCGCTGTTTCACGACGGCGTTTTTTCTTCGATTGTTTAGCGGCGGCCTGCGCTTCCAGAACTTCTGGTGGCAGGGGAATATTAAATTTTTCCGCCTGTTTCAGGGCGTCAGCATTATTGGGATTGAGCGTTAAAACTTCCTGGATGCTCTGGGAAAATTCGCTTTTGGTGGTGGCACAGGCCGCCAGATATAACCATGCCTGTTCGTTGTGACGATCCTGCTTGAGAAGGCTGATTAAAATGTGGCGTGCAGTGGTCTTTTGACCATTTTTAATCAGTTCAATCGCCCGGTTTAAATCACTCATCCCATACTGCTCCAGTGTTTGACAGGAATTGTAGGATTATTTCGCTGCTGTGGCAAAAAGATGGGCATCCAGCCACGCAGCAACCGTTTGAAGAATCTCGTTTTTTTCCGGTTCGTTAAAAATTTCGTGGTACAGTCCCGGATACAGCTTCAGGGTTTTATCGGCTGAGCCTGCCCTCTCAAAAAAAGATTGGGTGGCTTTGGGAGGCACAATTTTATCCTGTTCCCCGTGTAACATGAGCAGGGGAATCTTGAGACCTGGCGCGAGTTCGACGGCTTCTCCTCCGGCCTTTGCAAAGGCGGTTAAGGTAGCGGCTCTGGTGGGTTCACGGTTCACAAGCGGGTCAGAATCATAAGCGGTGACAATACGCGGGTCATGGGATAACAGGCTGCTGTTCAATTTTAGGATGGGAGTGCGCGGCGCAAAACGGGCTATAAACTGTACTGCCGATAGCAGCAGGGACGGGACACTGTGCCGCGAAAGCAGCGCCGCACCGGAAGTCACCAGCCCCTGCATTTCGTCTTGATGCCGCAGCGCGAAACAGGCAGCAATCAGACCGCCCATACTATGACCAAGCATAAACATCGGGCTATCTGTTTTTGCTCCGTCCCAGACCTGTTTTAAATCCTTGACCAGAACATCAACATCGGTCACATAGGCGCGGGGGGTACCTTCACTTTTGCCGTGCAGCCGATGGTCATATCCGACTATTCGGTATCCTGCCGTATTTAATGCCTCCACCACATGCGCGTACCGTCCGATATGCTCCGCGAAGCCATGTACCAGCACAACGGTTGCCTTTGCATTGGGGACAGGCCATTCCTGAACATGAAGTTTTAAGCCATCTGAAGTCGTCATCATGGGTCGATTCGCTCCCATTGGGTTAATTTTGTTTAAAGAAAGTTAACCAAGCCTACCGTAAATTCAGGATTTGCACAGGGAGAGTTGGCATGATTTTCTGAGGTTTGTAGCAGACTGCCGATGTTGAGTTCATACGTTCAACGCTAGAATCATCAGGGAGTAGAGGAAAGGATAGCTGCTGTGAAAAGAATAGCGGTCATGACCAGTGGTGGAGATGCGCCGGGGATGAATGCGGCCATTCGTGCCGTTGTCCGAACTGCCCTATCTTATGAGATGGAAGTCTTTGGGATTCGTCAGGCATATAAAGGGCTGCTGGGGGGCGATTTTGAGCGCATGAGTCACCGCGAAGTTAGTGGAATTTTGCAGCGCGGCGGAACAGTGCTGCAAACCGCCCGCAATCATGAATTTATGGAAGAAGCCGGACAAAAACGCGGCCTTCGGCGTCTGAATGAGCAGGGCATCGAGGGGCTGGTCGTGATTGGCGGCGACGGCTCGCTGCGCGGCGCCATGGCGCTTTGCAGGCTGGGCGTGCCTGTCATTGGAATACCCGGCAGCATTGATAACGATATTTACGGCACAGATATGTCAATTGGTGCAGATACCGCGCTGAACACTATTCTGGATGCCATTGACCGCATCCGGGATACTGCCAGCAGCCACGAACGGGCGTTTTTGATTGAAGCGATGGGCCGGAACTGCGGCTATCTGGCAATGATTAGCGGGATTCTGGGAGGCGCGGAAGTGGTGCATATACCGGAGCGTAAAATGAGCGTACAGGAAATTGGACAGGCGCTGGAAGATGCTTATCTACGCGGCAAAAATCACGCCATTGCAGTAGTGGCCGAAGGCGCGAATCCTAAAATTTATGAAATTAAAGAATATCTGGATAAGTCTACCCAGGTTGGGTTTGAAGTGCGTGTGGTGATTCTGGGGCATACACAGCGCGGCGGCAGCCCTACCGCGTTTGACCGTTTGCTGGCAACCCGCATGGGGGTTCAGGCGGTGCAGCTTTTACACGAAGGCAAAAGCGGGCTGATGGTCGGGCTGCATGGTAACGAGATGGGGGAAGTCCCTCTCGAAGAAGCAATTGGCCGCAAACACGATTTTGGGCTGGAAAAATGGACGGAAATCGCCCATATTCTCTCGCGTTAGCCCAGCAGGAGTAAAACGGCCATCCCAATCCCAATCGTTAACAGGGTGCTGTGGGTGAACCACGCGGCCGCGATAGCAGCTATCCCCGCCCACAAATGGGCATCAACCGTATAGTAAAACCAGCCGTCCGCCGGCAGGTACTCAGGTGTCACAATCGCGGAAAGTACAGCGATAGGAACATAGCGTAAAGCACGTTTCACCCATAGGGGCAGGGTTTCCACCTTCAGCATTGTGAGAGGGAGCAGGCGCACGCTGTAGGTCACAGCAGCCATCCCAAGAATCGTTAACCAGATGTTCACTGAGTCACTTCCTCCGGTAAATGTTGGGCATATTCGAGCAGCGCACCAACGGTTATCCCAATGGCTGCCGCCAGCAGCAGCCCCAGTTTGTTCGGCAGGGGCGCAAAAATGACTCCGGCTGCGCCTGCACTCAGGGCAGCAAACAGCGCTGGACGAGTCACCAGCAGCGAAACAACAATGCTGGTAAAAATTAATGGCATGGTAACTCCTAAGGTATTAACGGTTTTTTCCGGCAGCACATCCCCTAAAATTGCGCCCAGTACGGTGGTTGTCCACCAGACCACAATTAAACTCACTCCCGCCCCCAGAAAATACCAGCGAAAGGCTTCGGGCGGCAGGTCGCCTTTTTGATGTCGTTTCCAGGCAGTCGCATACACTTCATCAATCATGATGTATCCCAGCAGCAGTTTCCAGCCGAGGGAAAGCGGGCGTAAAAAGGTATTCAGCGATGCGCTGTACAAAAAATGACGTAAATTGATGATAAACGTCGTAAAAACAATAACCAGCATCGGGGCGCTGTCGTTAATTAGTCCGGCGGCCACAAACTGTGACGAGCCGGCGATCACCAGAATTGACATGCCAAGCGCCTGAAGGGGGGACATCTGTGCATTGATGGCAAGCGCCCCAAACACAATACCAAAAGGGGCAACCCCCACCATCAATGGCATAGCTGCCCGAAAACCTGCCCAGAACAGTGATTTTTTTTGCATTTGTATCTCTCGCTCCCCTATAAGATAAGCGAAACAAAGCCATCTGTCCTGCCAGTTGGCCTTATTTATCTATGCGACTGTCACTTGTGCTACAATGCAGGTTGATAAAAAGGACATACACAATGGAATATACAATTCGTGGTGATGTCATGCCCGTACTGCAAATTCGTCTGCGGAAAGGCGAAGCGATCTATACAGAAAGCGGCGGCATGGCGTGGATGACTGAAGGCATTGCCATGAAGACCAGTGGGCGCGGCGGTCTGGGCAAGATGATCGGACGGGCGCTTTCCGGTGAAAGTTTATTTTTAACCACTTATATGGCTGAAGCGGATAATGTAGCGATTGCCTTTACACCGGAGGCAATGGGCAAAGTTATGCCTTTGACTCTGGCGGCTGGACATACCATGATTCTACAAAAAGATGCCTTTATGTGCGCGGAGGATTCTGTAGAAATGGCGATGCACTTCCGCAAAAAACTGGGGGCGGGGCTGTTCGGTGGTGAAGGTTTTATCCTGCAAAAAGTTACCGGTCCCGGAGTCGTGTTTGCGGAAATTATTGGCGAAGTAGTGGAATATGACCTAAAACCCGGCCAGCGTCTTAAGGTTGACCCCGGCCATCTGGCAATGTACGAACCCAGTGTTAATTATGATATTCAGATGGTCAAAGGGGTCAAAAATATTCTGTTCGGTGGCGAAGGGCTGTTCCTTGCCACGCTGACCGGCCCTGGCAAAGTCTGGTTACAAACGATGCCTATTTCCAATCTTGCCTCGCGGATTGCTCAGGCACTGCCCGGCGGACGTGCCGGCAGCAAAAGCGCAGGCGGCCTGTTGGGAGATATTGCAGGCGGGATTCTGGATAATATTTAACGAGAAGGATGAAACGATGGAATACGAAATTAAAGGTTCAGTTCTCCAATCCCTTGAAATTCGGCTGAACGCAGGCGAGGCTGTCTATACAGAGCGCGGTGGCATGGCCTGGATGACCGATGGGATTGATATGGAAACCAGTGGTAAGGGCGGCCTCGGTAAGATGATCGGACGGGCGCTTTCCGGTGAAAGTCTGTTCCTGACCACCTATACGGCCAGCGCATCCGGCGCGATGATTACCTTTACGCCGGAAGCCCCTGGCAAAATCATTGATTTTCGGCTGGAAGCGGGTAACAGTATCATTGCTCAAAAAGATGCCTTTATGTGTGCCGAAGATTCGGTTGACCTGACCATGCACTTCCGTAAAAAATTAGGCGCGGGTATCTTCGGCGGCGAAGGGTTCATTTTGCAAAAACTCACTGGCCCTGGCATTGCCTTTGTCGAAATTTCCGGTGAAGTTATTGAATATAACCTCAAGCCGGGGCAAAAACTGAAAATTGATACCGGACACATTGCTATGTACGAACCCACAGTAGACTACGATATTCAGATGGTCAAAGGGGTGAAAAATATGCTGTTTGGCGGCGAAGGGCTGTTCCTTGCCACCGTGACCGGACCGGGACGAGTCTGGTTACAGACCATGCCCATCAGCAACCTTGCCAGCCGAATTGCCGCTTATATTCCCCGCAGTGGTTGACGAAAATAAGAGGATTGTAGGGACACGGCACTGCCGTGTCCCCGCGTTGTTTTTACCGCCGCGCTTTTAGATTCATAATGTACTCCACCAGCAGCCATACTTCCTCCGTACTCAGACGATCTCCGTAGGAAGTGGGATGAATCCCGCGAGGGAATCCTTTGACAACGTAAGCGTCGGGATCAACGACGGCCTGATAGATGTATTCCTCTGCGCTCAGTCCTTCAATGCGGCTGGCGGCTGTCTCACTGAGGCCGTAAAGAGTTGGCGCTCCTGAGGGATATTCAAAATGGCAGCCGTTACACCCGTTGCGGCGGTAAATATCTTCTCCGGCGGTCACACGATCTTCTGCAACGGGAATCAGGGATAAACTTCCAGCTTCCAACCCCCAGAAGGCTATCTGCCGTTGACCGGAAACAATGAACGACCCATCCGGGCTAAAAATAGCGCGTGCTGCACTTACATCCGAATCGGCATGAAAATTCTGATAAACCAGGCTGCCGCTTTGCATTTCCCACAGGTGCAGCGATTTTCCACCTGCTGCCAGCAGTTGACCGTCCGGGCTGAAACTCACCTGTCCGGCGGATGCGCTGAGGTTATAAATTTCCGTCCCTGTTGCCCAATCCCATACGATGACATGTTTATCTCGGCCTGTGGTCGCTAAAAATGTTCCCTGCGGGTTAAAGTTCAGACCGGTCAGGCTGGTACGGTGTGCCTGCCACGCCCGCACAGGTTCACTGTTTTCCATTTCCCATACCCGCAGCCATCCACTATCATGACCGGAGATAATCTGGGTATGATCCGGCGAAAAAGCCACCTGATTCACTTCTTCCTGCGCTCGAATAGACTCGCTGGCGGTGGGGTCAGTGGTGGTAAAAGTGAATAAAGTCTCGCCTGTGACGGCATCCAGTACGACAATACTGCCATCCCGCCGTCCGGCGGCAATTGATTCCGTGTTAAAGGCCAGACTGCTGATTTCCTCAAGCGGGCTGCCAGCCGTATAGAGCGTTTTGAGTTCGTGGGTGGTCATATCCAGCAGTTCCAGCGACCCACCGCTAAAAAATGCCAGTTTTGTGCCATCAGGATTCAAAGTTAAACGTTCGGCTTCCGACTCCGCATTTTCCCACAGAACTTTTTCTTCCTGAGTACCTAAATCCAGCCTTACAATTTGATTCACATCCTCCAGCGAAATACTCATCAGCAGCGTATCCGGTGTAAAAGCCAGCGCTTGAGTCCGCATATTTTCATTTTTAAGGACACCTAACATCTGGATTTCGGGCGCGTTTTCCGGGGTAATCACCGTTGCCGCCTGAACAGGAAAAACGACCATCAAACAGGCTATCATCAGGATTACCGTCAGCAACTTTGTCATGAATACAATTCCTTTTTTGCTCATGATAGCAAGCAGTCATGTTTTATCCTGTGAAAGGTATCATGAAAAGGTTGTACCAAAAGCAAGTATTTTGGATAATTTTTGGCACGATGAACAAGTTAAATTCCAGAGTCCTTCATATTTTTTCCTTCATACTCATCTTGATAGCGGCGGCTTTTATCCGGTGGTATCGGCTGGATAACTGTGTCATGTGCAGCCAGGATGAATGGATGTCGCTGTCCGCCACTTTTTATTTTTTGCAAAAAGTTGCCAATCACGGGATTTTTTCCGCAACCGCCTTTGAAGCCAGCGCCGCGTTCCCTTTTGCTGACATGGGACGGTTAGGGCCACCGTTTGATTACACCCGCAGCCTGATGCTGGTCTGGACGATGCCTTATTACGCGGTGGTTGCGCTGTTTGATTTTCCCGTATCGGAGGGGTGGTATCGGTTTCCGGCGACGCTGTGGGCATTTCCGGCCTTAGTCGCAACGTACTTTTTTATTTATCAGCTCACCCGTCGGCGGTTTGCGGCGCTGGCAGCCATGGCAATGCAGGCCACCTTACTCGGCCATGTGGTGCTGACTCGTATATTTGTTGCAGACATGGCCTTTCCGTTTTTTTACGCCCTATCCGCCGGATTCTGGCTGAAATATGTGCGCGATAGAAAACCGCGTTTCCGCCATTGGGCGTATTTTACCGCCATGTTGTATGTATCCAGCACGCCCGAAGGCATTTTAGGGCTTATCTCCATTGCCATGCTGGTCATGCTGATGCTCTGGCAGGAAGAAGAAATTCAAGCGGCTGGCTTTTGGGCGGTTTTACGGGAACTGCTACGGATGCTCAAACGGATTTTTGTCGCCTGGCCGATGTTATGGGTGATTGGATTTTATGCGTATCAGGCGCTGGTGGAGGTCAAACTCTATTTTTTTGACCGGAATAACTTCCTGAATCATGCAACTTATCTTGGCCGGATGTACGGGCGTGGCACGGGAGAAATTGCCTTTTTGCCTGAACGTCTGTGGCAGTGGTATATCTACCCCAATATCAGCGCGGCGTTGATTTTGGCGGCCTTGCTGTCGCTGCTGATGGACAAAAAAAAGGAATGGTGGGCGGCGCTGGTGTTTGGCGGGTTCTGGACAACCTTCTGGCTCGTGCTGACCGTAACCGTTTCCAACTCCTCCTCCAATTTTATCCGTATCATGCATCCGATGTTGATTCTAGGGGCGGCAGGGCTGACCGCAGTGTACGACTGGCGTCCACGGACTGGCGCAGGAGTCGCGGCGGGGTTGGTTGCGCTAAATATCGTGGGGGTCTATACCTATCCCCTGCTGTGTCCCCTGCCAGAAAATCAAAATGTGGCGCAGGCGGTGGGGTATCTGGTGCAGGAATATGGCGACGAGTGGGGCGGGGCGCAAAAAATCGGCTTTTTCTTTCCGACGCAATCCCTGCAAGCCTATCTACCCATCGGCACGTATACGGAAATTGGCTTTCAGCAGCCACCTAAATTTGGGGTCTGTATCACCGACCTGCTGCCGGAAACCGTCAATCCTCTGGAGGTGATTTTTGCCCTACCTACCGGATACGATACCCGCCAGCAGATTTCTAAAAATCTGGATTTTGCCATTTCGCATGACTGCGAGCAGAAAAAAAACGCGGCTCTGAATACCTATGCCGACTCACACGGGTTTTCGCTGGTTGGCACAATTCAAAGCGCAGATGGCAAAATTCATGCCAATATCTGGTCAAAACGGCCGCTAAAAATAGGAGTCGTGTCCATTGAAGAAGCCAACCGCCTGCACGCTGAAAAATACTCGCGCCGAAGCTGGTTTTCGTGGCATGAGGATAGGGAGTGGTGAAGGGCAGCGCGTTGGCCGCCATGTAAATCTATAGATTGTGGCACAGGAAAAGCGCTTAGATAGCAGTCCGATTTACGTAACATATGGTTGCTGACTTAAATTGATAAGATACTTTAAATCATCTTCATCCAACTCAAACCATTCTCCCACTCGCTGTTTATCTTTAAATTTTTCATGTAGCTTACGCTCTAATGAAATCATATCTCCTGTTTTTATTAAGCAGATGTATTCACCTATTCTATTGA
>CAZKZS010000074.1:0-17417 GCA_964557285.1 uncultured Anaerolineae bacterium
GGATGAAATTGTGGAGGCGGTGCGGCGGATTATTCAGGATGGGGTCACACCGGAGCAGGTGGATGAAACCCTGATAGAATACTATCTTTCGACGGCAGGACAGCCCCACCCGGATTTAGTGGTACGTACTAGCGGCGAAGTGCGTGTCAGCAATTTTCTGATCTGGCAGGCCGCTTACGCTGAATATTACATTACCCCTGTCTACTGGCCGGATTTTGACCGCGTGGAACTGCATAAAGCCCTGCACGCCTTCGCCGCCCGTGAACGCCGTTTTGGGCTGGTTGAGCCGCCAGAAGGATAGTATAGGATAGTCATTCTGCTACATGTTTTAAAATCATTTGGGCGCGGGCGAGCCAGGTATATGCCTGCACTTCCCGCGCTGCCTGCTGGCCTAACTGTCGACGAAATTCGGGCTGATCACGCAGGAACTGAAGGGCTTCTGCCAGCGCATGAACATCGGCGGGCGGGACAAGATAAGCCGATACGCCGTGCTGCACAACTTCGCGCGTACTCGGCAAGTCGCTGGCAAGAATCGCCCGCCCCGCCATCATATACTCAAACAGCTTCATCGGCGACGTTTCATAGGAGAAAAATTCATTGGGGGGCGACGTGATTAAACATACATCTGCCGCCGCCAGGTACTGCGGCACTTGTGTGGGAGGCACTGTTCCTACTGCGTAAAAATCTTCGGGCGGCAGGCCGACTCGCTGCCACCCCTGGCGAAGCTGTTCCACATACGATTCCGGACCGCCCACCAGCAAAAACGTGATATTTTTGACCTGCGCGGCGGCCTCAATAAAGATTTCCAGCCCCTTTGACATGCCCATCGTGTGCAGCCGCCCCGCATAACAGGCGACAAATGCCTGTTCAGGAATATCCAAATTTTGGCGTACCAGAGAGGGGTGAGAAAAATTTTCGGGGCGGACGCCATCATGAGCAACCACAATCCGCGTGATTCCAGCCTGTTTAAGCTGCTCCGCCATGACTCCGGTCAGCGACACGACCAGCCCCACGCGGCGCATGGTCCACTGTTGAAGCCGTTTAAGCCGCCGCGATTTGGTATGCACTTCATAAATCAGGGCGCGGCGTGGCACAAACAGAGTCAGCGGTGCGACCAGAAACATATCGCGGCTGAAAATCAGGCGGTAGCGCTGAAAGGGCAGCCAGACCAGCAGCACCAGCAAAAAGGTCAGGGTCTGGATCAAAAATGCCAGTCGGGACTCAGGGAAAAAAGCAATAGCATCCAGGCAGGGCAGGCGGGTGATTTTAAAATTTTCACGCACCCCGTAATACTGCCAGACGCTTTTTGTGGTGTTCATTTCATTGAAGCGGCGCGGCACGACCAGATGCACAGTTTCTCCCGCCAGCGCAAAGGCTTCGCACATCTGCACAATTTGATAGCCGTGTGCTTTTTCAGTGGGCATCCGTACATTGGCAAGGTAGAGCATCATGGGTTTTCCAGCACCTGTATGGTTGCTTCGACCAGCCGCGCCCAGGAGAATTTTTCCCTATCTAGCAGAGGATTCTGCCGCAAGCGATGGGGGGTATTTCCTTCAAATGCCCGTGTTATCACCGCCCGCAGCGCATCCACATCAGGATAGGGGGCAAGAAATCCATTTTGCCCATGCTGCACAAGCTCCGGGTTGCCGCATTTGTCGCTGGCAATGACCGGCGTTCCCGCGTTCAGGGATTCCAGAAGCACATGCGACAGCCCTTCGTAGCCCGAATACAGAATCGTATAATCGGCCACCTGATAATACTTAAGCAATTCGCGGTGCGGAATTTTGCCCAAAAAACGCACCCGTTCCGCCAGATTTAATGCTTCTGCCTGCTGTTTTAATTCCTCTAACATCGGCCCGTCGCCTGCTACCACGAGCATGATGTCAGGCAGGGATTCGATGGCGTTCAAAATTGCATCAACCCCTTTCCAGGCGGTTAAGCGGGCAGCCGTCAGCAGCAGGGGCTTTTCTTCCGGCAAATGAAGTGCCTGCCGTGTCACCGATTCAGAGGGAAGCGGCTCAATCGCGTTGTAAATTGTTTTGACCCGTTCGGGTAGCACGCCCCATCCGATCACCATCTGCCGCAAATAGTGACTCGGCACAATGACCTGCTGCACGCGGCGGGCTTCACGGGAACGCGAAAATTTCACATAACTTACTTTGAGGCCGTAATGGGCAGTCTGAAAATGGTCAATATCCTCTGTGGGAGGAATCCAGCCCCGATTGACTGCACGTTCCCAGGCGCGATCGCCCACGATTTTTAACACGGTGGGCTGATGGATTTTGGGCAGCGGAATCCCCAGGCTGTTGATAAAAACCCTATCCGCACGGGGCAGCTTTTCTTTGACCGCCCGATAATACTGCCAGTTCCGATGAAAAATGTTGGTGCGGGGAATACGGGTAACAGGATAGGGGTAACTCTCTGTTTGGCCTTCCCCAAACGTAACCACTTCAACTGTATGCCCGCGCTGAAGTAGTTCCGGCAAAAAACGATATAAATAGGTGGCAGGGCCGCCCGGTTCGGGATGAAAAATCCCGGTAGGTACAAGGATATGCATTATTGGATGATGGCGGTTTCAAGCGGCAGGGTAAAGACAAACACCGACCCCCCGCCCGGATTATCCTCAATCCAGATTTGCCCGCCATGTGCTTCTATGGTCATCTTGCAGAAGGTGAGTCCCAAGCCCGTGCCGCGCCGTCGCCCGCGCCGCCCTTCCATCATCTGGTAGCGGTCAAACAGGCGGGTTTTATATTCATCTGGCACGCCCGGTCCGGTATCGCGCACTTCGATCCGCAGCACATGGCTGTCCAGCATACGGGCGTCCAGCGTGACCGTGCCATTACTGGGGGTAAACTTGATGGCATTATCCACCAGGTTATATAACACCCGTTCAATTTTATCGCTGTCGATTTCCGGCGCGGGCAGTTTGCCAGACATGGCATTTTTAAGCTGAACTTCCATTTCGGCGGCCAGAGGCTGCATTTCTTTAATGACGGACTCGGCAAGATGGAACATATGCGACGGTTCTTTATCCAGTGCGATGACCCCGCTTTCCATTTTGGAAATATCCAGCAGGGAATTGACCAGATTCAACAGTTTGCGAATGGCGCGGTTTGAGACTTCGGTTGTCTGTAAAACCACTTTGCCAAGCGCATCCTCCGGCTGGGCAAGGTCACGCAGCAGTTTCATGCTGGCGCTTACCGCCGTCATCGGACCACGTAAATCATGCACAATCATGCTGGAAAACTGTTCCTGCATCTGGCGCAGTTCCCGTTCTTCGGTCACATCGGCAAATACGAACAACATGCCGATGACCTTCTGGAAAGAATCCCAGACGGGAACAGTGGTGCGCTGGATATGACGTGCCTGCGGGTCAAAGAGTTGAAATTCCTCCCGTTCGGTTGCGCCCTGCCAGACGCCGCGCTGTAAATCTCTGACCTGGGTTTGAAGTTTTTCCTGGGTAAAGCCCAGTTTGGTAGATACTTGTAGCATCGGGTCGGTCATGGCATCAAAGATAGTGCGGCCTATTAGTCGATTCGGGTCAAGGTCAAGCAGGGTTTTGACCTGTGGATTCGCCAGGGTGACGACTCCATCATCATCAATCAGTAAAATACCTTCCCGCATACTATCCAGAATCACCTGCAAGCGGTCTTTGCCTTCGGAAAGGCTGTTCAGCAGATGAATGTTATCAACAGCGATACTGGCTTCATTGGCAAGCTGGCTGAGGAAGGCTTCATCGTCGCTGCTGTAGGCTTTTTCGGCGTCATGTTCCAGCGTCAGCACCCCGATGACCTGCCGCCCCCGCAAAATAGGCAGGCTAATTTGAGAGCAGGTTTGTTTGCGTAACCGAATATAGCCGGGATATTCTCGCACATTATCAATAATCAAAATACCGCCTGTGCGGAATACCTGACTTCTGACGGTTTGCATCAGCCGCACCCGTTCCATGACTCCATCTTCATACCCCTGATGCGCGACCAGTTTTGCCAGCCCCATGTTATACCGTTCATCGGCAATGATGAGTGTACCAGCATGGGAGTTCGTGCCAATCAGGGCGCGGTCTAAAATGAGGGCAAAAAGTTCCTCTAACGATTTGGTGCTGGCGAGTTCGTGTCCGGTTTCTGCCAGTACGGAAAGCTGCGCCACCCGCCGATTCAACGCGGTATCAATATGCAAAAAGACCTGGGCGTTGGTCATGGCTAATGCGCCCTGCTTGGCGAAGGTTTGTAAAATCTCCAGCCGGCTATCGTCCAGATGCGTAGGGGAATTAAAATAGAGTCCCAGAATCCCTATCAGTTCGTAGGTTTCTGGATTGCGGAGGATGACTTCCACAAATGCCCGTTTATGGTAGGCTTCCAGTATTTTACGGACGGGATTTTCCTGACTCAGGTGGGTAATATCACGCACGACCAGGGGTTTAAATCGCTGGTCGATATTTTCATTATTTTGTACCAGCAGGGGCATCACCGGCGACTTAAAAAAGGTTGAATCAAAGCCCATTGCCGCCACCAGACTTAATTCCTGACGATCTCCATACGCATAAAGGGCAGTGGCCTGTGCATTGGCGATTTTAAGGGCATTCCGGCTAATAGCGTCAATGACGCTGCTGGGGTTCAGGGTACGGCTGAGTTCGCCGACGGCGGCGGTCAGCGCCTGAAGCTGTGTCGCCTGCGCTCGAGTGCGTTCGTACAATTGGGCATTGTCAATCGCTACGCTGGCCTGCGCTGCGATCATGTTCAGCAGGCGGCTGTCCTCCGGTGTAAAGAGGCGGTCAGGGCGGTCAGAAACCAGCACCATACAGCCCAACGCGCGTTCCGGTGCCAGCAGCGGAATCCCTACCCAGGAATAGGCCGTTTCGGAAGGCGGGACTAAACCCATCTCAAGGGCGCGTTCTTCCACATTTTCGGTAATCAAAAGCGGGGCTTCTTTGCGGATTACATGGTCAAGCAGGTGGTTATCCAGCGAACGCTGCCCTAAGGGAATGGCACGCTGGCCGCGAATATGAAGCGGGAATTTCACTTCCTGGGTTTCGGCGTCATACAGCGCTACCGTAAAATTGTGTACTCCGGTGAGTTTTGCCACCTGCAAATACAACATATCCAGCAGGGACTCGACATTTAAATTGGTTCGCATGGTGCGACTGGCAAGAGTCAGGGCGGAAAGCTCAACGACCTGCCGTTCGTAGGCTTCGCGGGTTTGCAGCAGCATATAACCAATATGGGTCAGCAGCACCAGCCCACCCACCAGAGTCACCAGCGCCCAGGCGGAGGTATGCCCATACAGCACCGCGCCCAATATTGAAAAGGGAACCGGTAAAAGCTGCGTTCCGACCAGCACCCGCCAGTTATTCGCCACCAGAAAACGCGGACGATAACCCCGGTCGCGGGCATCCAGAATCAGCAGGGATAAATAAACGGCAAAAAAGACGGCCATAAACCCGGCCATCGGCAGCACATCTTCTACGCCCAGATGGTAAAGCGGTATGCTGCCGCCCAGGGCATGATAAGCAAAATCGGCTACAAAGATACCCAGGGTATGCTGGGCAGTGGAGGTAACAATCGCTGTGAACGAACGCCGGAGAAATTCGGGAAGGTTGTTTTGCCGGAACTCGCGCCATTCGCGGATCACTGCCCCTGTCAGCGCCCCGATAGTAATCACCCACAGGGCGGTCCCCATCTGATTTTCCCTTCCCAGAATCAGATAGGCCAGCAGTGTTCCCAGATGAGCGCCGTCAACTTCGCCGCCATTAAAGGTCAGGCGATAGTTTGCCAGCCATGTGATGACTCCCCCCAACAGGAGATACAGATGCAGGTCATCTGCTTCAAAGTTGGGCAGGAACATCAGCATACATAACAAGATGAGCAGGCTGAGCAGCCAACTTAGGGACGTAATACGCATTGTGTTTTTCATCAATAGTTATCGTACCATTTTTTGACGATACGGATGAAATTTTTGCGCCTTTTCCTTCATTTGAATAGGCCGGATAAAGGGAGCGTGGGCTGAACACCCGTTAGGAAACTGTTTTGCGTGCTATAATGGGCGGCTGGTAAAAAGCGCAAAAGTCGAGTGACCCTCACGTTTTTTGTTTTAGCGGTAGCGGCGGTGGTGCTGGCCGTGCTGACCGGATGGCTGGCGGTGCGGTTTATGATTCGCAGCCGCAACCAGGCGTCTTACTGGCGGCAGCGCCGACGGGCAGGCCGACGGGCGTATCACCTGAGTTTGCTGGCAGCCCTGTTTCTGGGGTGCAGTCTGGTGTTTTGCCTGGCGTCGTGGGTTTCAACCATGACCGAAGGGGAGGAGGAGGAAACCATCGTGGGGGTTGTGCCTTCGGCAACGGTTATTCAGCCCGCGACTGCGACTCTATTTATCCCTTCGGCTACTCCGGTTATTTTAATTCCGGTCACGTTTACCCCCACTGCTACTTTTACAGATACAGAAACAGCCACCGCCTCCCCTGAGCCGGAAGTTACCAGTACGCCCTCTGAAACACAAATTGCAAACACGCCGACTCTGGTCGTGGAAATGGTCATCAGCCCGACAGCAACAGAAATTATCCCTGCTGCTACGACAGCCGCGCCCGTGATTTTATCAACCTCCACCGCACAGCCCATTACCTACGCTGAAATTCGACTCGATTCGGTGTCCGAAACGATTAGTGACGACTGGCAGCCTGTCCATCCGGCAGCCACGTTTACCGAAGGAATCCAGCGCCTGTATTTTTATTTTTCCTATGAGGATGTGAGTTCCAGAACGGTGCTGCAAAAAACACTGCTGCGGGATGGGCAAATTCTCATGCAGCATACGGATGCGTGGGGTGTGACCGCGCCAGAGGGCGAAACCTTCTTCTTTTTTGGGCAGGAAGAAGGTTTTGCGCCGGGAAATTACGAATTTCGGATTACGCAGGGCGAGCGTGTGCTGGTTTCTACCCTGTTTACGATTGAGCCAGCGCCGTAGCGATTTCGGCGGCCACGCGGGTATTGTTCCGCAGCAGGGCTAAATTTGCCCGCAGACTTTCCCCGCCTGTAATTTCTACCAGACGGGATAATAAAAATGGGGTGACATCCTTTCCCACAATGCCCTGTTTTTCGGCTTCTGCAACCGCCTGGTCAATTTTGGGCAAAATATCGGCTTCGGGCAGGGCATCGGCCTCTGGAATCGGGACGGTGAACAGCACCCCGTTGGATAATCCCAATCCCCAATGGGCGTTGAGCAGCGCGGCGGCCTGCTGTGCGTTATCCACGCAGTCCACCAGATTCAAACCACTACGCGGGGTATAAAAAGCCGGAAATTCCAGCGTTTGATAGCCAACCACCGGCACACCAAACGTTTCTAACCATTCCAACGTGCGCGGCAGGTCAAGGATGGATTTTGCGCCCGCACATACTACCGCTACCGGAGTCTGGCTGAGTTCGATTAAATCCGCGCTCACATCCCACGCCTGCCCACGATGCACCCCGCCAATGCCGCCTGTTGCAAAAACACGGATTCCTGCCCAGTGAGCGACCAGCATCGTAGCCGCGACGGTGGTCGCGCCCATCTGTTTTTTGGCGATTGCCGAACCAAAATCGCGGCGGCTGATTTTCCGCACAGGGGTTTGACCCTCTGCCAGCCGGATAATATCGGCTTCTGAAAGTCCTGCCCGCAGTTCACCCTCTATCACGGCGATAGTGGCGGGAACAGCGCCCGTTTCCCGGACAATGGATTCCAGTTCCTGCGCCAGTTTGAGATTTTCCGGCCAGGGCAGGCCGTGAGAAATGACGGTCGATTCTAACGCGACAACAGGCTGACCCGATTTTAAGGCGGCTTCAACTTCCGGTGATTGAATGATCATGGATTCACCTCCTCTGGTTTAACGGTGGGCAAAGTAGTAGCATCCCCCCGCACTTCTACAAATTGACTGAACACCCAGCCAAAATCCCCATTTTCCAGCCGAATGAGATACCACTGCTGGTCTTCGCTGCGGCCAATAATTTGCATGGTTTCCCCCTCATTCAAAGCGGAAGCGATGCGGGCAGCATTGGCATTGGGCTGGCTGCGAACATTTAACGCACTGGCATTTCTGACGACGCCTTCCAGCGTAATGACGGCGGCTTGAGTTGCGACGGGGGTTTCTGCTGCAACCGATTCTGTGGCGTTCACCACCGGATTCACCACATTGACATTTTCAGCCGCTACGACTTCTATCGAAATTTCCTGCGGGCTGCTGGCGGTATCATCGGCGCGGAATGCCTGCACCCGAATAAGATACGTTTGTGGAACGGTGGGTTTCCATCGAACGATGCCGCTTAATTCTTCCTGCGGGGTGGCCGTTTCAATTTTACCGATGGGGGTATCAAAATTTTCAAAAACTTCAATGCGGGCGACTCCAGTTTCCAGGTCACGGGCTTCGGCATAAATTAAAATTTCTGTTCCCAGCGCGTAACGGCTGCCATTTTTAGGAGTTATTAAAATTACCGCCGGACGTTCGGCGTTCAAAACGGGGCGGCTGATGCCTTCTTCTTTGCCGTTTTCCACGGCCAGCGTACAGGAAAAAGAAGCCGCCATCAACATTAAAATGAGCCAGGCCAGTCTTTTCAAACTGCTCACTCCATCGTTCCTCGGGTAGTCTAACACAACTTGCGGTTTGGCAATATTTAAGTCGCAGATTAGAATGGAAGAGTTCCGTCACAAAGCAGGGGAACGCGAGCAATGCGTAAAAACTACCAGGTTATTTTGCTGATTCTTTTGGTCGCCTTCATAGCAGCAGCCTGTGGTGATGATTCGGATAACAAAGAGGAAAACGAAAACACCTCTCAGCTTGGTCCACTGGGATGGACACGCAGCGCGGACACAATTTTGCTGCGGCTGGATTCCCGCCCTAAAGAAGCCGCCCCGCAGGAGTTGGATAACCGGATTCCGCCCTGTACGCTGTGGGGGGATGGTCGGCTGGTGTGGGTCAATGAACTGGAATCCGGCAGGCAGGTGCTGGAAGCCCGTCTGAATGATGAAAAAATTCGAGAACTGCTTGAAAGAGTCATTTTGTCCGGTTTTTATGATTGGCAGTCCGATTACATCATCCCCAATTCTGCCAATCCGTATATCGAAAGTATGACGCTCAACTTATACAATGAAGAACGTACTGTGTCGCGGTATTCGGGATGGCCGGTGGATGCTTTTGAGCAGATTTTAAAAACCTGCCGCGAAATCAGCGATACACCTGTGTTGTTTGCGCCGGAAGGCGGCTGGCTGACCGCTTACGAAGTTCCGCAAATCGAAGGGATTGGATACTGGCGCTGGTCAAAAGATGAGGCGGGATTCTCGCTGGCCGAAGTGACGGGCAATCCACGCTGGATTACAGGCGACTTGGCAAAAGCCGTGTGGAATACCACCATTGAAACGGGCAGCCGTCTGGGGGTTCTTGAAGACAATATCGCGTATGAACTGGTGCTGCGTGTGCCTAACATTTCACGCGATTCACCGCCAGAACCATCAGAATAATCTGGGGGAAACATGGAAAATAGTACGCTTTCTGACAAAAATGTTGTTGTGGTTACTGAACCTGTTTCTCCGGCTTCTGCACCTACAGAAACCGCCGAAATTCCGAAGGTATCACCCGAACAGACACGCGAAAAAATCATTGAAGCTATTGTGCTGCGGGCGATTCGTTTTTTTAATGCCGAACGCGGCTGTTTGATTACACTTCAGGACTCCGGCGACCTGCATTATGAACTGGGGCGCACCCAGCTTTCGGAAGTTATTACGGAAGCACAGTTCAGAGCGAGTAAAACCGTCATTAAAGTGACACTCTCCACGCGAAAACCGCAGATGCTTCCTGACCTCAGCGCCTATGACAACTTAAAAAATGCAGACAGTATTGTGATGGGCAAAAAACGGGTGATTATCTGCGGACCACTGGTTAAAGATGAAAAACTGGTGGGCGTGCTGTATATGGATGGGCAGCTTCCCAAACCGCGTTTTAACGACAACCAGATGATGATGTTCACGCGGCTGTGCGAAAAAGCGGCGGAAGCCATTGCTCAACTCTAGCCGATGCCATTTTTTGAGCGCAGCGACGGGGCGCGGATTTTTTATGTGACCAGTGGGCAGGGTGCGCCACTCCTGCTGCTGCATGGTTTTATGGGAACAGGTGCATCGGAATTTATTACGATGCGCCCCTGGCTCGAAAAAAAATATACGGTGATTGCGCCCGATTTACGCGGCTATGGACGTTCTACCCCCAAACCGCGCCTTTACGGGCGTGATTTTTATCGCCATGATGCCGAAGACATGGCTGCCCTGTTGGACCATTTAAATGTGTCTCCGGCGGCGGTGATTGGTTACAGCGACGGGGGAGAGGTGGCGCTGTGGCTGCCGATTCTCGCGCCGCAGCGGGTCCGCAGTGTGCTGACGTGGAGCGCTGTTGGACATTTTGACCCCGTGATGCGTCCGGCGGTGCTTTCCATGTTAAGCAAACGCTGGCGCACCCCTCTGATTGATCAACTGCATGGGGCGGAGCATATCGCGGAAATGACTCATCGCTGGGTAAATTCGATGCTTCAAATGATTGATTCGGGCGGTGATATTACCTTTTCGCGGGCGAAGGAAATTTTATGCCCTGTGCTGCTTATGCTGGGGGATAGGGATGACCTGAATCCGGTTGAACTGGGGCGGTCCATGGCGGCAGCGATTCCCAGAGGGCATTTCAGTTTATACCGCCGTACCGGACATGCTATTCACACCGAACGCCCGCGCAGCTTCCGCCGCGAAGTCAGCCGATTTCTTAATCGGACTCGAGGTTGAAGGACGCAATCACCCCCTGATTCTCAGAAGGCAAAAACTCCCCTGTATCGGGATTCTGGATAAAAAATCGCAGGTGATATTCTCCAGCAGGTAAATCGCAGGGTAGAGTCAGAGAACGCTCATCCAGATAATATAAATCTGGTGTCCAGAGCAGGGTTGGCACGGGCGTCAATCCACTGGCTGTTTCTACCAGCAGATTTCCCTCTGAATCCACAAGTTGCAAATGCAGCCCATAATTGGCCGTCGGGATAGAATCGGCTTTCCACCAGCTTTTGACGGTGACGGTCTGACATGGGGCAAATTTTTCCTCTGAATAAGAGAGATATTGCA
Source organism: uncultured Anaerolineae bacterium (assembly GCA_964557285.1). GTDB lineage: Bacteria > Chloroflexota > Anaerolineae > Aggregatilineales > J027 > SB15. The sequence goes on from CAZKZS010000074.1 coordinate 11,110, forward strand.
GGCTGAGGAAGCCCCCAAAACGTTCGTGTTCCGCCAATTCATCGGGCTGGCGTTCGTACCGCACAACAAATAATTCCGTGTTGTAGCGAAAATCCCCTGATGGAATCACAGTAGGTAAATATCCTAACTGAGTCAGGGTTTCATAGGCGCTGGCTTCGTCTACTTCGCGGGTGCGAACGTACCAGACGGTTTCTGCATCCCCTACAAAATCATCTAATAACTGCGTAGTTTCTTCGCTATAACCCGCGACCATCGGCGTGAGGGGTACTTGCAGGGAATCTGCTGCCTCTGGCGCGACATGAAAAAGATGGGCTTCATCCGGCAGATACCAGCGCCGCAGATAGGCGTTCATCCAGCGTGAGGGGGTTTCCAGAATCACCGGACTGCCTGCGCGGTAATTTTCCGGCAAAATATCTATTTCCTGCTGCTGATTTTTAAACAACGCCAGTTCGTAATAGGCCAGCCGGTAAATGTCATCTTCGCTGGCGTCCCCAAGCGGGACAGACCCTTCTATACAGGCAAAATTACGGTAGAGGGGGAAATTTAAAAGACAGGTTTCCTGCGGTGGGAAGGCTTCCCCAAGCACATACTGATAGCGGAAGGCCGTCACCTGAACATTCCATAGATTCGCCTGAATATAGAGGATCACCAGTACAAAGGCAAAAAGCCCATTGGCAGCTAATAAAATCTGCTTCCAGGAATTTGCCTGCCGCCGGAATGTTAGCGCCAGCGTTGCCACAAAAGCCAGCCAAAAACTGGTCGAAACCAGCGCGTAACGCTGTTCGATGGCGTAAATAAAACGGTCTTCGCGGTAGCGGGTTAAGTACACGGTGACGGCGATGCTGGACGCGTATCCGGCCAGAGTCAGCCAGGGTGCAATCAGTTTCCAGTTTTTTTCCGGCAACCAGAGCGCAATCATATTTCCTACCAGCAAAATCACCCCGATAAGACCGATATACATGGGGAGTTCTGTATCCAGATGGTAGGTGAAGGGGTTGCCCAGAAAAGCCAATACAAATTTGAGTAAAATCCAGGGGGCTTTGAGGTTGATATTGGCGGCAGTATCGCTGGTTTCGCCGCCTACCCCTATATCGCTGTTGTAAAAATACAGTCCCAGGGTGATGAGCATGACTCCAAGCCAGAAGGCGTAAAAGGTCCACTTGCGGTAGCCGAACATCCACAGGGTAAACATCAGAATTGGGAAGGTGACAACGCCCGACCCCTGAGAAAAGGTCGCACAGACCGCCAGCGCCGCCGCCGCTATAAGAGGCCGCCAGCCTACCGGAAACTGTACCAGCACCCAGACCGCCGCCAGCGAAAAAAATGAGACAAAATGCCAGACTGAATAAATGCCACTGAGCCAGACGAGGTATTGATAGGCAGAAAAAATCAGCATGGAAAAGGGCAGCAGCACCCACTGAGGCGGGGAGAAGGCGCGAAATATCAGCACGGCCAGCACCAGCCGCCCTATCGCCAGCGTAAAACTCAAATAAAGCTCGTATTTGACCTGCCAGTGGGTCGCATAACTTAGCAGCGCTGTAAACGCATTGGTAAAAACTGCCCGATGCCCATAATACACCCGCGTGATGTCATCAAGAGTCAGTGAGCCATCCTGTGCCGCCACCGCGATATTGATGGGGTCAAGCCACTGGTCGTTGGTGGGAAAGTTTTTTCCGTAGGTGTCAATGTAAATATAGACTAGATAAATCGGGATCAGGCTCAGGAGGAGGAAAATAAAATGTCGTTCATTCCGCATGACGGGACAGTGCTTCCTCAAGGCGGGCTAACTGGCGCAGGACGGATTCACGGTTGCGGGGTTTGAGGGGACGGATGGGCGTCCCCGCATATACCATCCAGGGTTCAAAGGCATAATGCACTGGAACAAAACTTAATGCTCCGATCACTGTGCCTTCGGGAATGTAGTTATCCGGCATGACTACGCTGTTTGAGCCAACGGCGGTCAGGCGTTCAAAGGTCACATCCCCCGAAATCAGATTTTCTTTAACCCCTTCAATACCTGCGGGAATAATGGTCACGATGTCATTGGTAAAATCGTCGCTGGTACACCAGATTTTGACACCGGAAGACAAACTGCTGTAATCACCAAACCGGAATATCCGGTCACGGCCCCCTGCTACGCTGCAACCGGAGGCAATATGGGAAAAACGCCCGATGATCACCTGGGTGGAAAAATAACAGTAATCGTCGACAATTGAGCCTTCCCCTACCCGGAAAAACCCGGGGTGACGGATGCGGCTATGGGGAGAAATAATTGGAGATGGCATACTCTCACCGTGAAAATTTTGCTATATAGCCCATACCTTCGGCGGAAATATTGGGTTTCCGCTTTACCGGAGGTCGGTGGGCAGGCACGCGGCGCAGTTCCTTTGTCCCCCACCAGAACCAGCGCAGATATTCCCGCAGCCAGCTTCCTAACCGGAACGTGGATTCCCCCCCGTAGAGGCGGTCAATCGACGTGATAGGAACTTCTCCCAGTTGAAGCCCGGCCAACTGTGCTTTAATCGCCATTTCAAAGGCAACCGCCCAGCCTACAGGATTGGCCTGTAAATTCAGTTTTTCAAAAGCAGGTTTCGTGAACAATTTAATGCCTGTGGTTGCATCTGTGAAAGCACAGCCAGAAATGTGATAAAACAGCCAGTTGGCCGTGCGGGACAGCAGACCCCCTATCCACGAGCCGCCCAACCGCCGTCCCCCGTAAGCATAGCGGGTGCAGCTTACAAAATCGCAGCCCGCTTCAGCTAAATCCAGCATGTTACGGATTGCCAGCACCGGCCCTACTTCATCGGCGGCAAAAATCAAAATGTAGCGGCCTTCGGCGGCATGGACTCCGGCTTTGATGGCGTTAATCACCCCGCGTCCGAAGGTGTTAATGACCAGGCGCACCTGGGGATAGTGTGCCTGCATCGACTCGACCACTGGAATACTTTCATCTTCCAGGCTATCACACACCACCACAATTTCATAAGGCACTTCCAGCACCGCCCCCAGAATCTTAATCATAATCCGCAGATTCAGACCTTCGTTGCGAACGGGGAGCAGAATAGAGAGATGGGGCTGGTTTTCCATACGGGACACAATATTAAACCATGACATCTCCTGAAACCAGCCGCTATAATGACCCCTCTTAGGAGGCAGCTATCAGGCGCACGCTTTTTATTCGTGGAATACTCTTTCTGATATTCGCGGCGGCACTCTTTGGGGTGGAATATCGGCGGGTGAAAAATGAGGGATTCCCCCTTGCCGAAGACTCGCGGGCGCGGCTGATGGGAACGATTCGCGGGGCAAACGGCGGCTACCCGTTTTATTTTTATCTGGGAGATGACATCGACCCCGGTGAAATTGACCCCGCCTATGCCTATCGCTGGTCAAACACGGCAGATGACTACGGGATTCATATTCTGGTGGCGTCTATTTCGGTCATCGGACGGCTGTTGGATAAAAATTTTCTGGTGGATACGGCCACGCCCTATCAAGCGCTGACGGGGCTGTTTCTTTTGACCGCGCTGCTGTTTTTATGGCCTACCCTTCCCCTTCCCATTTCCATCGGGGGGATTCTCGCGCTGAGCGTGGGGATTTTTTTCGGGCCGATGAAACTGACCACCACCGCCCAGACGTGGGGCGTGACCTATGCGGCGCTGCTGGCGGGCATGATGGTCGTCACCGCTACGCTGCCTAAAAAAAATGTCCTACAAATTAGCTTTGTCCTGCTGCTGAGTTTGCTGATGGGATTTGCTCAATTTTTGCGGCAGGAAAGCGCTGGTACGATTTACGCGGCAGGGTTGGGGCTGCTGGCGGTAACGGGGTTAATGGCCGGAGTCGCATTTGTGGTACAACGGGATGAAGTCGGCTGGCGGCAGACCGCATTTCGGGCATCTATTTCTGCAATATGCGTGCTGGCGGCGGTGATTATCGCTCCGTTCATTTTGCGGGCGGTCTATTCCGCGGCATGGAATACTCCCTACAGTAAAACCGTCGTTCAGCAGCACGGGCGGGGATTACCCCTGTATGTGGGAACGGGCTATATTTCCAATCCTTATAATATCGTGTGGCTGGATTTGCAGGGCGTGGTTCATGTCCAGCTTTATGATGCTGAGGTCAGCACGCGCCTGAGTGACCCCGAATTTCAGGATACGTTGCAAAAAGCCTGGCTGGAAGTGGTATCGGAGAGTCCCTGGCTGGTGCTGCAAAACATCCGGGAAAAAGCAACCTTTGTCCATCATTTTCTGCTGTACGGAGAGCCACCTTATCCAACCGCGTTTTCTCATTCCCGACAAACCGACCTGCTGCAAGTATTGTATCCGGCGGCTGTTTTCATCCTGGTCGCGGCAGGTATCTGGCTAATTTTCCAGAACAAGCCGGAGGCGGTGCTGATATTTGCAGGCTGTCTGGCGGTGATTCCTGGCGCGTGGGTGGGGCCGCTGTCCGGTTTTCCAAGTTATATTGCGGGGCCACAGGGCGGGATTCTGGTGGTGGTTTTTCTGCTGCCCGCCGCCCTTTTGACGCCTTCCGAATGGGATTCGTCCAAAGTTGTGCGGGGGATGCTGGCAGCAGGGGCAGGCTTGTTTACAGTAGGGGTGATTCTGGCGGCAGGTTTTATCTGGATGCGCTGGCAGGGCTATCAGAATGAGCAGGATAACATGCGTGACCCCCTGACCGAAATTCAAAACCGTGAATTTCGCTATGCTCCTTTTTTTAATGACCTTTCCAGAACGGAACAGGAAGCGGTTTTAAAAAAGCTGGTGGATTCAAACAGCCCACAGATTATCCTGCCCGTAGAAACTTCCCTGCCTGCCGACTATTTTGAGGTCAAACTGGCGGTACTGACGGAAAATCAACTGCATGTGCTGGTCTGGTTGGGGGAAAATTATCCGCCCCCCGCCGCATATATTAATCAGGCGCGGGTGTATTCGCTGGTACAGGTGTGCATCAATTGTGAAACGCTGGCTCATGAATTTGAATATGACCGTGCTGCTACCCTCTACACCTTTTTAAATCTGTCGGATTGGAACAATGAGTATCGTTTATTGAGTTTTGCGGTTGCTCCTGAAGCCGTGCAGCAGGCCGATTTTTTGCTGGTGGGTGTGCAGGGGCTGGTCAATTGGGGCGGCGGTGCGACTCAGTTTGGTTATCAGGTTGAAGATCAGGCGGCGGCAAAACTCGTTTTTCAAAAGTGATTCCCTATGATACGTAAAGCAAAAAGTTTAGCAGTGGTCGTTCCATGTTATAACGAAGAAGCCACCATTCACGAATTTCATAAGCAGGTGTGCGCGGTTCTGGATACCCTCAACCTCTGCTATGGATTTGTATTTGTGGATGATGGCAGCAGGGATAACACCCTAACCGTGTTAAATACGCTTGCCAGCGCCGACTCGCGGGTGTCGGTGCTGTCGCTGGCACGCAACTTTGGGCATCAACTGGCGCTGACCGCCGGACTAGACCATGCCGACGCGGAAATTATCGTGACAATGGACTGCGATTTACAGCACCCACCCGCTACCCTGGTGGAGATGGTGCGGGCGTATGAAGGCGGCGCGGACGTGGTGTATGCGGTGCGCGACAATGATGAAAATCGCAGTTTTTTAAAGTCGTGGGCGGCAGGTACGTTTTACGCGCTGCTGAAACGCATGACTCGCACCGAAGTGATTAGCGGGGCCGTCGATTTTCGTCTGCTGTCGCGGGAGGCGCTGGAGGTGCTGCGTTCCATGCGCGAAGTGCATCGGTATCTGCGGGGGATGGTCCCCTGGATGGGTTTCCCTTCGGCGATTGTGCATTACCACCAGCAGGAACGATTCGCCGGAACAAGCAGCTATAGCTGGCGGCAGCTAACACGGCTGGCACGGCACGGGTTGTTTTCCTTTTCAACGATTCCTCTGGCTTTTATTACGTGGCTGGGGATTCTGATGAATGTGCTGGCGGCCTTATATTTAATTTATATTCTACTCGCGGCGGTTTTTAGCGACACGCTTCGCTCTGTCCCCGGCTGGTCATCGGTGATTGTGGTGCTGCTGGTGGTCAGTGGGGTACAGCTTATTTCCATCGGGATTCTTGCTCAGTACATCGGCATGATTTTTGAACAGGTCAAAGGGCGGCCTTTGTATGTGCTGAAACAAAAACGGTTGCAAGGTTCGCTTTCCCCTCACCCTAAATCCCTCTCCCAGTAGCGGGAGAGGGACTTTCGAGGGCGGGGAGAGGGGCATTGATACCCGATTCCCGCCCTTTTTTACCTCACCCCAACCCCTCTCCGAAAATCGGTTCACCCTCCGACAGTTTCCAGGGGATCGGGAAAG
>CAZKZS010000075.1:0-17406 GCA_964557285.1 uncultured Anaerolineae bacterium
AAAAACTTAATGTTACTATAAATCTTCCCTCCCCTATCGAAAGAGGGAGACCTAATTCATTAAACTTAAATTTGTCTTTTGCCTTAGAAGAACCTGAAAGCATCGCTGAGTTAAAATTTATAACTGCTTCAAAAACTGAAGATAATTCTCCTACATTAGTGTGGGAAATCTGGATGCGTACTTATGAAGATAAAGTTCCTCCTATATCGGATGAACTGGCATTTTCAAATTGGCTAGATGCTTCTCACAGTATTATTCATGAATGGTTCTTGTCATTAATCAGTAGCGAATTACTGAAGAAATATAAGTAAAAAGGGATAATAATGTATAACTTGGCGCCAGTATTTCCTATCTTTGAGCATACTTTAGAGAGCGCAACAGAAAATGCTACTATGAATGTGGAAAACGAAATCAAAAGACTTCAATGCACTCAAAGCTCTACAGATAATAAATTTCGTTCTTATCCGACAAGTGACATATTGGATTTTTTATCAAAAGTTACCAGAGAAATAAGTTTTACACTTCTTACAGGTTCTCTTACTTCTGGAAAGCATGGAAAAGAGTTACTTGATACGATAACACAACATTATTATTCTCAAATATCTAACAGTGGTAACGAAGATTTTGTCTTTTTCAGCGAGTTAATAGATGAAGAGGTCGATATACTCCTCCCAGAGGAAGAGAGAAATTTAATCGCTACTTATGAGAGAAAATATGGGATGCCTTCAGCAGAATTTTTAATAAAATGGAAAGAAGGCAAAGCCCCAGATACTTTTGAAACAAATACTTGGGCAGCTCTTTTACAATATTAGTGCTTAATTCTGATGAACTTCCGCAATATTAGAGAATATTTTGAGTCTGTACAGAGTTTAGTAAGTAAATACAAACTCGGAAGTGAAATTCATAAGATTAGATTGCTTCCTAGATCGAAATATAGTGGCCTCATTATAACAAAAGAACCTCATATCGTTTTTGCAGATAAAGCTATTTTACAATTTATGGAGGTTGCAGAGATTAAGGATGGAAAAGTAACTAGAGGCACTTATTCATATCAATATAAAAAGGCCAATTACTATTTTCGATATGACAAAGACCCTATTCGCGCAGTTTATCCTCATCATGCCCTTTGCCATTTACATGTAAATAGCGATGACCCTCGTTACATCTCGCATGAAACATCTTTTGAAGAGATATTTAAATTTGTAATTGCCTGCTTCTACGAAACTCCATGATTGACTCAAGGCTCTTTTTGTTTGTATATTCGCCTAAATTTAAGCTGGATAAATAAATTGAGTGTATTCCATTTTGCCGTGATTGGCGGCGGTTCAATCGGGACACGCCATGCCCGTAATTTGATTTCGTTAGGGCAAAAAGTACGTATCATTGAAACTCATCTGCCCCAGGTGGCAAATCTGCGGGAATTTGAAGTGCATACCGATTTGGATGCCGCTTTTACGCCGGAAGTGGACGCGGTGCTGATTTGCAGCCCGACGATTTACCACCTTGACCATACCCGCATGGCGATTGACTGCCGTAAGCATGTCTTTGTCGAAAAACCGATTTCGCATACCTGGCAGGGCGTTGATGCCCTGATTGAAGCGGCAGGAAAAGCTGGAATCATTTCTCTGGTCGGGTTTAATATGCGCTTTCGGGATGGATTCCAGCGTGCTAAAGCGCTGTTGAACGAAGGGCGGTTAGGGAAACCCCTGGCAGCACGGGCAAACTGTTCTTACTACCTGCCGCATTATCACCCGGATAAAGATTACCGCCAGCGTTATCAGGCACAGCATCAACTGGGGGGCGGCGTGGTGCTGGATGACATTCATGAATTGGATTATCTGAGCGTGCTGTTTGGGCGGGTGAAAGAAGTTTTTGCCTATGTGGAACATCTCAGCGAGCTAGAAACAGATACCGAAGATTTTGCCGCTATTACCCTCAAACACGAAAGCGGAGTTATTACGCAGATTCAACTGGATTTTTTGCAGCATGTGTACCGCCGTCAGCTTGAAATTACGGGCAGCAATGCCACCCTGACTCTTGACCACAACACAGGCGAAATTCGGGTGTATGGCCCCAAAGACCACCATTATGAAGTGTTCCCGCAGAAAATGAGTGTCACGGTGAATGATATGTATCTGGCGGAAATGCAGCATTTTATACGCTGTCTGGAAGGGAAAGATACGCCCGTTGCAGATTTAAAAGTGGGGCGGGATGTGCTGAAATTAGCTTTAGCTGTTTTTGAATCTGCGGAGAAACAGAAGGTTATTCACTTATGAAACTGGAGCCTGCCCAACCCACTGAGGAACACGCCCGCCTTGTGATGGCCTGGCGCAATGACCCCATTACCTTAAGTATGTCATTCCACAAAACCCCTAAACAATGGCCTGCCTTTTACGAGGAATTTCAGCAGCAGTATTTTACGGATGAGTCGCTGCCGCCGCTTTTCGGAGTTGTGAATGGGGAAAAGGTCGGATTTTTGCGGTTTCGTCCGTATGAGGGAGTGGACGAATCGACCTGCGACATCGGCATCATGATAGCGCCACAGTATCGGGGTAAAGGCTATGGAAATAGGCTGGTGATTGCAGGCACACAATTTATCCATGAAAAAGGCTGGAAAACAGTAATCGCTGAAGTCCTGTTGCATAATGTGACTTCGATTCGGATGTTTGTCCGGTGTGGGTATCAGCAGCTTGACGAATATCACCGCATCGTGAGCGATTTACCCCATCCTATTACGGTTTTTCGATTTATTCACCGGAAAGAGTAAAAAATGCAGTTACAAAATGGACGAATTATTGGGGATGGTGCGCCGACCTTCATCATTGCAGAGGCGGGGTCCAACTGGCGCATGGGAACGCCTGCTCGTGATTTTGCGATGGGCAAAGTGCTGATTGATGTGGCCGTACAAGCAGGAGCAGACGCGGTAAAATTCCAGACCTACCGTCCGGAAACAGTTTACGTAGAAAATGCCGGAGAAAGTGATTATCTGGCGGAAGCGGGTATCAAACAAAATATCCGCGATATTTTTGCTGATTTAGCCATGCCCTATGAATTGGTGGGTAGACTGGCGGATTACTGCCAGCAGCAGGGGATTTTGTTCATGTCGTCGCCGTTTTCGGTACGGGATTTTGAAGCGGTTGACCCCTTTGTGCTGATTCACAAAATTGCTTCTTACGAAATCAGCCATATTCGCCTGCTGGAAGCGGCAGCAAAATCCGGCAAGCCGCTGGTGCTTTCCACCGGAGCAAGTAACCATGAAGATATTCGTTTTGCTGTGAATCATTTTTATCAGCATGGCGGCCAACATTTGATACTTATGCAGTGTACTGCAAGATACCCCGCCCCATTGGATACGCTGCTGCTGCGCGTGATTCCGACGTTAAAAGCAGTTTATGGCGTTCCGGTAGGGCTGTCCGACCACAGCGCCGATCCGATCATCGGGCCGGTAGGGGCGGTAGCGCTGGGCGCGAGTGTGATTGAAAAACACTATACTCTTGATAAACGACTGCCCGGCCCCGACCATGCCTTTGCTTTGATCCCCGATGAACTCAAGCGGCTGGTGAAGGCGGTGCGGGATATGGAACAGGCGCTTGGTACGGCGGAAAAAGTCATCCAGAACGCGGAAGAAGAATTGTACAGTTTTGCACGACGCACGATTCAGGCGGTTCAACCCATCTGCAAAGGTGACATTCTGGTAGAGGGACTCAACATCGACATTTTGCGTTCTGGCAAACAAAAAGCCGGCCTGCACCCCCGCTTTATGGGCGAGATTGAAGGCAAAACAGCCACCCGTGATATTCCTGTGGGTGATGGGATTCAGGCAGGAGATTATCAATGATTACGGCAGTGATTCAGGCGAGAACGGGTTCCACCCGATTGCCTAATAAGGTGCTTCTGCCACTTGCCGGAAAACCCATGCTTGTCCATGTCATCGCACGTGTCAAAGCAGCCCAAAAAGTGGAACAGGTCATTTTGGCGACCACTACCCACGACTCCGATGCTGCTCTGGAATCGCTTGCCCAAACGCTGGATGTGAAATGCTATCGGGGCAGCGAAGATGACGTATTAGACCGTTTTTATCAGGCGGCTAAAACCTATCAGGCGCGTGTGATTATTCGTATTACGGGGGACTGTCCGGTCATTGACACAACTGTGATTGACCAGACCATAGGGCTGTTTCAGTCCAGCAGTTATGCCTACGTCAATAATTTTATGTGCCGCACCTATCCTGATGGGCTAGACACGGAAGTTTTTACTTTTGAAGCGCTGGAAACTGCCTGGCAGGAAGCGCAGCTAAAATCCGAACGCGAACACGTCACCCCGTATCTTTATAAACATCCCGAAAAATTTCCACAGGCTGGATTAGTCCAGTCTCCGAATTTAGGGCTTTATCGCTGGACAGTGGATGAGCCTGTTGATTTTGAATTTATTACCGCGATTTACGATGCGTTGTATGCAGAAAATCCGCTTTTTGATATGCATGATATAGCCGCATTTCTGGCAAAACATCCTGAGGTGATAAAGCTGAATCAGGAGATTCCACTGAATGAGGGATACGAAAAATCCCTGCAAGAGGATATGTAGTGGCATCCCGGTACATTTATCTGGTGCGGCACGGGCAGTATAACCCGGATGCCCGAACCGACGACCCTCTGGAAGGCAGCCTGACTCCATTGGGCAAACAACAGGCACGAAAAACGGCCAAAGCATTGCGCCATTTTCCCATTACCGCGATTCATACCAGCACCTTACATCGTGCCGCTGAAACCGCACAAATTATCGCTGCTGCATTTCCTGAAATGGATGTGCAGCGCACCCGCCGCCTGTGGGAAAGTATTCCGGTACTATCGGAACAAATGCTCAAGCAGTTTCAACACTATTCCTCCTCCCAACTTCAAAAACAGGCCGAACGTGCTGAAAAAGCCTTTGACCATTATTTTAAACCAACGCGCGGCGCGGAAAAACATGAGGTTTTGGTCGCACACGGCAATCTGATTCGTTATTTTGTGTGCCGGACGCTGCGGGTTGATCCTGCCGCCTGGACACATATGGATTGTCACAACTGTGGCATTACACGGGTACGGATAAACGAGTTTGGGGATACTTTTTTAATTTCCTACAATGATACCGGACACCTGCCGCCGAATTTACGAACGGATAATTTCTACAGCCTGCGCTAATCTGTGAAAAATTTTTCGTAAATTGGCTTCTTGACCAAATCCACCCATATTCCTATAGTTGTCAGGCAAGCGCGGCTTGAAACGATGCCGTCTGTGATTCAAAATACGACAGCCTATTTCAGGATGAATAACCATGACAGAACTCAAACGCTGTACACGCTGCCTGCTGCCGGAAACGGCGGACGCGATTACCTTTGATGAGGAAGGCATCTGTTCGGTCTGCCGCAACCATGACATCAAACACCAGATTGATTGGGAAACCAAAAAAAAAGCGCTTGATGAATTGATTGAAGCCTATCGCGGCAAAGGGCCGTATGACTGTATAGTGCCATTTAGCGGCGGCAAAGACAGCACCTTTACCCTGTGGTATCTCATCACCCAGTACAGGATCAAACCCCTTGTCGTCTCATGGGATCACGGATTCTATCGCCCCGGTGTGCTGCGGAATCGAGAACGCACCCTACAAAAATTAGGGGCGGATTTTCTGAGCTTTACCCCCAATAAGGTTGTCGTCAAAAAATTGATGCTGGAAGCGCTGCGGCGTAAAGGTGATTTTTGCTGGCACTGCCACACCGGAATTTTTGCCTTTCCCATGCAGATGGCTGTGCGGTTTGGCGTGGGGCTGGTTTTCTGGGGTGAACCCAACGCGGAATATCAGAGCTACTACAGCTACGACGAAATTGAAGAAGTGGACGAACGCCGTTTTAACCGCTTTGTGAATCTGGGCATCACGGCAGAGGATATGATGGGCATGATTGACGGCCTGACCGAACAGGATGTTGCTCCTTATACCTATCCCAAACTGCGCGACCTGATGAAAATTAATTACCGTTCCGTATGTCTGGGCAGTTTTATTCCCTGGGATGTCAAACGGCAGGTCGAAGTCATTAAAACCGAACTCGGCTGGGAAGGCGATCAGGTGGAAGGGATACCGGGAGAGTACGATTATGAAAAAATCGAATGTGCGGTGCAGGGCGTCCGGGATTACCTCAAATTCATCAAACGTGGCATGGGACGCACGAATCATCTGGTCAACATTGATATTCGCAACGGGCGGTTAAGCCGCGAAGAAGGCGAACAGTTACAGGTGCAGTTTGACGGCAAACGGCCTGCCAGCCTTGACGAATTTCTCAAATACATCAAGATTGATGAAGAAGAATTTCTCGACATCGCCATGCAGCATCAGGTAACACCCTGGAAATTTGACCCGTCAATGGTTGAACGGGGTGAAAAGTTATCTGACCAGGATGATTGGAATCTGAACCCATGATTACTATTGTTGATTACGGAATGGGAAATTTGCGTTCGGTCTACAATGCGTTGAGTCTGCTGGGCGCGGACGTGTGTGTTTCGGATAAACCGGAGGATGTGCTGGCGGCGGACCGTCTCATTCTGCCGGGGGTAGGGGCGTTTGGACGGGCAATGGATAATCTGCGCCAGCGTGGATTAATTGACCCCCTGAATGAAAAAGTGCTGCACCAGAAAACGCCGATTCTGGCAATTTGCCTGGGGATGCAACTTCTGGCTGAAGATGGTTATGAACACGGGCATTTTGAAGGTCTCGGCTGGATTCGCGGCACAGTTCGCCCCTTTGACCTGCCTGATTTACCAGTTCCGCATGTCGGCTGGAATGAAATTACCCTGCACGGCAGTCATGAACCGTTTCACGGGCTGGCATCGACCAACCGCGAATTTTATTTTGTCCACAGCTACCATCTGACAGAGGTCGATTCGGAAGTGGCGGCAGCCACTGTAGAGTATGGCTATGAATTTGTGTGCGCGGTGCATCAGGAAAATATTTTCGGGACTCAGTTCCACCCGGAAAAAAGCCAGAACAACGGCCTGACCATCCTCCGCAACTTTATACAGTGGGAACGTGTGCCGTGTTAAAAACCCGCCTGATTCCGATTCTGCTGCTGAAAAACGGGCGCATGGTCAAAACCATCCAGTTTGATAAACTGCGCGATGTCGGCCATCCGGTCAAAGCGGCGATGGTTTATGACGCGCAAAATGTGGATGAACTCATTTTCCTGGATATTACCGCTACAGAGGAAAACCGCAGCACCTTTTTTGATGTGATTCAGCAGGTTACAGAAGAAAGTTTTATGCCGTTTACGGCGGGCGGTGGGCTGCGAACTGTCGAAGATATTCGGGCGCTGCTTAACGCAGGTGCGGATAAAGTGACCCTCAATACGGAGGCGGTGCGACGGCCTGAATTTATCAGCGAGGCGGCCGACCGATTCGGAAATCAGTGTATTGTGGTGTCAATTGACGCCCGTCGCATTGGGTACAAAAAGTATGAGGTGTATATCAATCGTGGGCGTGAAGCAACAGGTTTACCTCCGGCAGCATGGGCGCAGCAGGCGGTTGCACTTGGCGCGGGTGAAATCCTGATTACTTCCATTGACCGAGAAGGCACAATGGAAGGCTATGATCTGGAATTGATTCGGCAGGTCACAGAGGGAGTTTCTGTGCCAGTAATTGCACACGGGGGAGCTGGCACGCCAGAGCATTTTGTCGAAGCAATTCGAGATGCAAAAGCTCATGCAGTGGCGGCGGCCAGCATTTTTCATTTCACTGACCAGAATCCGATTAAAGCCCGCGCCCACATGAAACGGGCTGGGCTGGATGTACGGCGCTAGCTTCCGCTAGACTCCCGGTAAAGGTTTTCCATAGCGGGCGGACATGCTGCCCAACGCTTCAAATGCAGCCGCCCGCACCATTTGTTCCCGATCTCCTAAGGCGGTGTACAACGTTTTGAGCGCAGGCAAATGTGCCAGATACCCCAGCGCTTTCGCCGCTTCAGCGCGTACCTGCTGTGGCCCTTCCTGAAGCGCCCGCATAAGTATCTGCCGTCCGGCCTGGCCTTCGGGGATGGCTTCGCCGCGTCCCGCCGCCCATTTTTCCAGCCACTGGTAGCGATTCGGTTCAAGGGGTTTTTGCGGACCAGCCGCTTTAGGTTCGCGTGCCTGAGCAAAAGCCCGTTCAGCTGCCGAACGTACATACCACTGTGAATCTTCCAGCATGGCACGATAAAGCGCGACCAGCGCCCAGGTGGTCGGAATCCGCGCCAGCCCAAACGCACATGCCCGCCGCACCTCTAAATCTTCATGGGTGATGCCATCATAGAGAATTTCATGGCCTTCTTCGGGCATAGAAGCCATGGCTTCTGCGACTGCCTGACGCAGGGCTGGCGGACCGGAAAGCAGCGCTTCCACAAGCGGAGTCAGCGCTTCTTCGGTGGCGATTGCCCCCAGACCCAATCCGGCGGCAAGCTGCACATCCACAATAGTATCCTGAAGCATGGAGGATAAATCGCCGATTGCCCCTTCTGCGCCAATTGCTCCCAGACCCAGGCAGCCCAATGTGCGAATATGAGGATTACCGGAGCGCACCGCCTGACGCAGCAAATACACGACTCCGCCCGAATCATCCCGGCAGGCGACCATCGCGGCAAGGGCATGTTCGCGCACCGTTGGATACTGCGAAGTAGAGTTTAAGGCCGCCCCCAAGCGTTTGATAATTTCGCCTTTCCAGCGTAATTTTCCCGGTGCATCGGGCATCCAATCCGCTACAGAAAATAGATTGCTGAACAGCAGGTCAAATTTATCCCCCAGTTTTTTGAGGATAGTAGGCTCTAAATCCACAATGGCGGTAGCAAACGTTAATGCCCCATGCCAGTCCGGTTTGGCGGCCAGATCAATCAGGCGTTTGGGTCCGGTATTTTTGAGCGTTTCTCCAGCCAGATACCACCCCACCATCGGATGACGAAAAGCGACTGCCCCGTCGGGCTGCTCCATGACCAGTTCCGATTGCAGCAGTTTTTTAATGTCACGGTCAAGGTTAGAAGCCGGAGCGCCTTTTTTCGCCTTTTTTTTGCCTTCCTCCTCAACCGATTCTTCTGCACCCATAAAAGAAGCGGCGACGTTTTTCAGTTCTTCGGCGGTGATGGGTCTGCCGTTATCCAGCCAGTGGACAGCCGCCGCCCGCAAAATATCCTGCCCATAGGTCAGTTCAGGATCAAGCTGCTGACGCACATATGAATCATAGTAGCCGCGCCGCCCCGTTTCTTTTAAGTCGTTTCCCAGTGTCCCCAGCACTTTCATGCCCACGTCCATTACCGTCCGATTGCGGTTGTCCACAAACAGGCGCTGACGTTCAGTATCGCTGAGGGGAGTTTCAGGCCAGGCAACCAGCCATCGGGTAATGAGGCGCTGAAAATGGCGTTCGGTGAAAGGACGGATAAACGTAGGGGCGAAACCGGCCTGTGCTAAGGGGTCGTATCCCACTGCCGGCCCCGTGACAATTATAAAATTCCCGCCGTAGGTCTTCACCAGCGCTTCCAGCCAGGGATAATAGGCATCCCGTTCCGAAGGCAGGAGTTCATCATATCCGTCAATTAAAATGAGCGCCCGATTATGGCTTAACATACGGTAAATCAGAGGCGGGGCAATTTGCGTGGTCACTTTATCCACATAGTAGGCCAGCGCCCGCACAATCGGTTCGGCGGGGTCAATGTTGCCACCATAATGATCAGGATTTAAATCTACGTGGCGGAGATGAACGTAAAGCGGAATCAGTTTGTTGAAATCTACCGCAAGGTCAAGTGCTTCTACGGCTTCCGCCTCATCCTCACGATGCTGAATCATTCGCAGTTGTTCGATAGCGCGGCGCTGGACTTCCGCCCGTTCTTTCTGACGCCGTTCCCGCACCTCATCCGGCAGGTCAGGGTCATCTTTATCCGCTTCAAATTGGGTTTCTTCTTCTTTACGAAGTTCCTCATAGGTCACGCGGCCTGTAGCGATCAGCCCCAACGCCATTAATGCCGTACTTTTGCCACTGCCTTCAATGCCTAAAATTGCTATCTGACGGCTGCCCGTTTCCAAATCCTGAAGGCGCATGGTTTCCAGATTAAAGGAAGCATATACGGCCGGACGGTGATGGATAAAAGGAAGCACACGGTAAATATTGGTTTCTACAACATGGTCATCGTCATCATCAAGCTGAAGTTTAGGCGTCTGGGTGCGTAAAAAGTGAGGCTCAATCAATACATCATGCAGAGCAATTTTTTGTCCGGCTAAATGCTGCGAGTCGAAAAAATTGCCTATCGCTTCCAGATAGCGGCGGCCAGCCTGCGGTGTGAGCATTTCGCGCACTCCACCACCTGAAGTTTCCCCTTCTTTAGCAGGTTTTGGGGCAAAAGAAACACGATTTCGCAGCAGATACGCCCCACCTCCAAGCGCTCCGGCTGTCCCTATCCCCAGCGCAAAAGAAAGCGGATCAAAAAATTCGCCCATATTCCCTCTACATATCCACTAAGATTCGTCCGCAGTTGTGACAAAAAACCAGCTGGTTGTGCTGCCGCACTTGCGAAATGATATTTAAATACTGTTCCACGCGGCACACTTCACAGGATTCGCCGTTTAAACGGGCGACTGCCAGCCCGTTTTTCTGGACTTTGATTTTTTTATAGACCTTATATTTGTCGGGGTCAATGTGTTCCAGCACCCCCTTGCGGTCTTGCAGCCAGCCAGACATATCCCGCCGCAGTTTTTTCTGCTCCCTCAGCATCTCCTGACTGTTCTGCTCATGGGTTTTGCGGGCAGCTTCCAGAGCCGTTTTAGCTTCTGTATACCGTTTTTGGGTTTCTTTGAGTGTCAGACGGGCATCCAGCAGTTCCGATTCACGGGTAGCACGCCGCCGCCCTAGCGACGTAATTTCTTCCTGCCTTTCCTGAAGTTCTTTGGGATTGCCAATTTTGCCGCTATAGAGGAGTTGTTCGTTATTGGTGGTTCGGCTGATGAGGCTGGCAACATCCAGTTCTAAGTCCTTCACGCGCCCTTCTGCCTGACGTAACTGCGTTTCGCAGGTTTCAAATTCGGTTTTGAAGCGCTGCACGGTTTCATCATTTTCGAGCGCAACTTCAATTTCATCTGCGCGCTTTTTAGCGGCATCAATCGAGGATTCCAGTTGCTGTAGACGGTAGAGGGCGTGCAGTTGGTTCATAGGGTCCCTTTTTGCGTGTTGATTCTTTAAGTATAACATACAGGAAACAAACGAGAAAAAACGATGGACAGCGATTCTTTGCTCCAATGGCGGGGCGAATTTCCAATTTTAGAAAAAAGCACCTATCTGGTCAGCAATTCATTAGGGGCGATGCCGCGTGGGGTGTATGACAGCCTGAACCATTACGCGGAGATGTGGGCAACGCGCGGGGTGCGAGCGTGGGGTGAAGGCTGGTGGGATTTAAACATCATGGTAGGCAACCGAATTGCCGACATCGTAAACGCTCCGGCAAATACCATTTCCATTCATCAGAATATTTCTATTGCGATGGGAATTTTGCTTTCCTCCTTTGATTTTGAGGGTGAACGAAACAAGGTCGTTATTGAAGGCGGGATTTTCCCGTCGGTGTATTACGTGCTGCGTGGGATGCTGCCTCCCCATATTGAACTGATCACCGCACCAGGATATGACGGTGTACAGGTGGATGTACAGGCCATCATGGACGCCATTGATGAGCGAACGCTGCTCGTTCCGGTGAGTCATGTCCTGTTTCGCAGCGCCTATATTCTGGATGTAAAAGCCATCATCGAAAAAGCGCATCAGGTCGGCGCGATGGTCGTTGTGGACGGCTATCATGCGACAGGCATTGTTCCGGTGGATGTGCAGGATTTAAACGCGGATTTTTACCTTAGCGGCGTTTTAAAATGGATGTGTGGCGGCCCCGGCGGTGTCTTTTTATATGCCCGCCCCGATTATTTAAAAACGCTGAAGCCAAAACTCACGGGGTGGATGGCACATCAGCGCCCCTTCGATTTTGAAGTGGGTGAGATGGTCTGGCGGGAAGATGCGTTTCGTTTTTTGAACGGGACTTCTGCCGTTCCCTCCCTGTATGCCATTCAGCCGGGCATAGAGATTATCGCACAGGTAGGCGTCGAAAATATCCGCGCCAAATCCGTGCGGCAGACTCAACTGCTGTGGGAACTGGCCGAAAAAGCAGGTTTTACCATTAATTCTCCGAAAAACACAAACGAACGCGGCGGCACGTTAACCATTGATCCCGGCCATGCGTATGAGGTATCCCGTGAATTAATTTCCCGTGATATTGTGGTGGACTACCGCGCCAGTGCCGGAATCCGCATTTCGCCCCATTTTTACAATACTGATGAAGAAGTTCATTTTGTGGTAGAGCAGATGCAGGACATTTTAAAAACAGAAGCCTGGCAGAAACATGCTCAGGCGCGTACTTTTGTCACTTAAAAACACTGGCCGGAAGAAATTCCGGCCAGCCAGTCATGGGAATTGAACAATTACTGTCCGGGTTCAGCCGTCGCTTCGGGGGTTGCAGCCTGATTTTGCTGCCAGAAAGGACATTGTTCGGGGTTGTGCAAACCACCCTGCTCATAAAACGGGCAGGTGGTCGGGTTGCCATTGCCCCAATGCCCGCCCATGCCACGTCCCATCATGCCACGTCCGCCATGCTGGTGCATCATGCCCATACCCATGCCGCGCCCCATCATCTGGCCGCCGCATGGCATCGCCGTCGTATCATCGGGTTCCTGCGCCGAAGCTGTCCAGACCCCCAGACCTGTCAAAGCCAGCGCAACCACCAGCACAATCATCAAGGTACGCATTTTGTTACTCATCTTGTATTCCTTACATTCCTGTTTCGTTACCTGTAAGGATGCCAGATGTTTTTGAAGTCCATTTTGAGCTTGTGTTAAGTTTCGATTAAGTTTTTCCCAGTTTGCGACGGAAAAATGCCCTTTCGATGTCATTCCGCGAAAGTTCCAGCGCTTTTTGATAGGCGTCTTGTGATGCAGGATAATTTCCGAGTCGGTTGAGCAAATCCGCACGGGCAGCGTAAAAAGGCAGATACTGGTGGAGTTCGTTTTCCAACTGGTCTATTAGAACAAGCCCCTGCTGCACGTTCCCTGCCATGGCTACTGCCACCGCCCGGTTGAGATGAATCACCGGAGTCGGGGAAAATTTGAGCAGTTCATCGTAGAGTACAACAATTTGCGGCCAGTCTGTATCCTCGTAACTTTGGGCTTCAGCATGAACCGCGCTGATAGCCGCCTGAAGTTGATAGGTCCCAGGCTGCCGCATTTTGAGCGCTTTTTCCAGCAGGGTAATGCCTTCCTCAATTTTGTTTTTATCCCATAACTGGCGATTTTGATGTTCCAGCAGCACCAGTTCACCGTTTTCATCCACACGGGTTTGTCGCCGCGAGTCGTGCAGCAGCATCAAAGCCAGCAGTCCCAACGCTTCTGGCGAGTCGGATAAATTGGGGTCGTTTGCCATCAGGTCATTGAGTACCCGCGCCAGCCGGATAGCCTCCCCACACAATTCCTGCCGCACCAGCACCTTGCCAGACAGCGCCGCATATCCCTCATTAAAAATGAGATAAATCACCGCCAGCACCGACTCTAAACGCTGTGGCAGCAGATGGGGCGGCGGCACGCGGTACGGAATTTCAGCATCGCGGATTTTACGCTTGGCACGAACTAAACGCTGTGCCATCGTTGGCTCTGGAATAAGAAACGCGCGGGCAATTTCTGCTGTCGAGAGGCCCCCCAGCGTTTTTAACGTCAGCGCGACCTGCGACTCCCTTGCCAGCGCCGGATGACAACAGGTAAACATCAGTTTGAGGCGTTCGTCGGGGATTTCACGCATATCCGGTTCTGAATCATCCTGGTCTGTCAGGTCATGCAAAAGGGCGAGTTTGCGCCGCAAGTTGCTGCTGCGGCGAAAACGGTCAATCGCTTTGCGGCGGGCGGTGGTGAAAATCCAGCCGCCCGGATTTTGTGGAATCCCATCTGTCGGCCAGTTTTCTATGGCAGCAATCAGCGCTTCTTGCAGCGCATCCTCCGCCAGGTCAAAATCGTGCAGGCAGCTAATCAACCCTGCCAGCACCCGTCCAGCGTGTTCATTAAAAGCCTGCTCAATAACCTGATGGGTATGATTCATCTATGAGGGCAGATTTGCTATTTCTTCGTCAGTTGGCGCTTCCATGATAGGCCGAACTTCGATTTTACCCGCTTTGGCGGCGGGAATCTTCGCCGCGATTTCAATGGCTTCATCCAAATCCTTACATTCAAAAATATAAATGCCCGCAAGCTGTTCTTTGGTTTCGGCAAATGGCCCGTCTGTGGTCATGGTTTTTCCATCGTGGGCGCTGACGGTGGTCGCGGTCATACTGGGCTGCAAACGTTCCGCCGCCAGCATATTGCCACGCTGCGCCATTTCGCCGTGAAATTGATTGTATTCCGCCAGCATTTGCCCCATCTGTTCCGGTGTTACACTGGCATACAGACTTTCATCCCCGTATAGCAGCATCAGATAACGCATGGTGATTTCTCCATTTTTCTAAAGTTCTATAATAGTGACGAATGAGAATCCGCCATTTCGACACAGGAAAAAATTTCATGGCTTTTTACGATATTTCTCGCACGATTTCACCTCAAACGACGGTCTGGCCGGGAGATAGCCTCTTCCGATTTGACATGGTACTTAGCAAAAAGGAAGGGGCGTCCGTAAACCTGACCACAATTCATCTCAGCCCGCACACGGGAACACATGCCGACGCGGGATTTCATTTTGCTGATGACGGCCTGCATCCTGACCAACTGCCTCTGGAAAAGTATATAGGGCGGGCGCAGGTCGTTGCCATTGAGCGTCAGCACGGCGGGATTGTGCCTGCTGATATGGAAGGCAAAATACAAGCACCGCTTGAACGCCTCCTCATCCATACCTGGGTCAGCGACATCCCTGATGACCAGTGGCCGGAAGATTTTCCTTATCCAACAATTGAACTGGTGGACTGGCTGGCCGAACAGGGCGCGGTATTGCTGGGGCTGGATTCGCCTTCGGTAGATGCGTTCGACAGCAAGGATTTACCCTGCCATCACCGCCTGCGGGAGCGTGGGCTTGTGCATCTGGAATCGCTGCAACTGGCGGGCGTGCCAGACGGGATATATGAACTCATTGCCCTGCCCTTAAAAATATCTGGCATCTGTGGCAGTCCAGTGCGGGCGGTTTTAAGAAATTGGGTTTGAACCTGGTCACATGGCGAGTCAAAATCCGGTCATGTGGCAGATGCTAAATTGTCTGTAAATAGTAATCTCATATTGACCTGTTAAGGAGCTTACAATGCGGAACTTATTGAACGAATTTCAGACTTTTATTGCGCGTGGCAACGTGATTGATCTGGCGGTGGGGATTATCATCGGCAGCGCGTTCAGCACCATCGTACAATCGTTGGTGAATGACATTATCATGCCGCCCATTGGTCTCATTTTGAATGATGTCAACTTCAATGATTTATTCATTACCCTGTCTGGCGGTGACTATGACTCGCTGCAAGCGGCCAAAGATGCGGGTGCAGCCACACTAAATTATGGGCTGTTCATCACCAACGTGATTAATTTTTTGATTATCGCGTTTGTGGTGTTTCTGCTGGTCAAACAGGTGAATACCCTGAAATCCCGTTTTGAAAATCAGGAAACTACCTCCGACCCCACCACCAAAAAATGCCCCTACTGCCTCTCTGAAATTGCGATTAAGGCTACACGCTGCCCGAACTGTACTTCGCATCTGGATGAGGAAAAATCACAGGTTGCCGCCTAGTTGTACTATAATGGGCGTTGATACAAAGGAGACTATTCCTGTATGAACGCCCTTAGTATGTTGTTTCTGTTCATTTTTTTCCTGATGTTATTTTTCACCTACATTATTGTGCGGCGCGGCTGGCTGGATTTAAAAACTTCGGTGGGGCTGTGCGCGGTGGTATCTATTTTTAGCCTGATCGGGTTTGGCCTGTCCCGTGAGCCTGCCCTTGCATTTGGTCATGCGATTCTGGCGGCGCTGGCCGTCGGCCTCATTTTTACAGGCGCGATTGTGGCAATGGCGTCGTTTTTCCGGGTGAATGAGCCGGGTGAAGCGGAAAAAGCCTATCTTTCCCGCACCAAACCCCCGTCATCTAATTAAGGTGCAGGCGTAGGCTTTGGGCGGTTGGGAATATGCTAAACTAAAATTCAACAAACAAAGTTTAAAGACAGGAATATGCAGCAAGACCCGGAACGTACCCTTCCGAATCAAAAACCGCCAGTATACGGACCGCCGCCTGTATCCCCTCCGTCGCGTCCGTCCAAACCGCGCCGCCGTATTGTGCCGCGCAAACGGCGCGGGTGTATGCCGGGGCCGGGGTGTTTATTGGGCTGTTTTGGTGCATTGGGCGTTTTTTCCATCGTTTTTCTAATTGGAGCGTATCTGGTCTACTATCAGGTCAGCCGCCGTCTGGAAAAACGAGTTGATGAACTGGAAGCCAATATCAACGATGTCAGCAGCGAATCCGGTTTTGAAACCACGTTTATTTATGACCGGGATGGCAACAAGCTGTATGAAGTGTTTGGACAGGGACGCCGCCAGTGGGTTGACCTGGAACAAATTCCTGAAGTGGTCAAACAGGCGACTATTTCCGTCGAAGATGATGAATTTTACGACAATCCAGGCTTCGATATACAAAGTAACCTTCGTGCGGTGTGGCAGTATATCCGCTACGGGCGGGTGGTTTCCGGCGCAAGTACAATTACGCAGCAGTTGGTTCGTAACATCTTTTTTGACCCCGAATATCGCGCGGAACAAAGTGTTGAGCGTAAAGTCGATGAAATCCTGCTGGCAACGGTTATGACCCAGAAGTACAGCAAGGATGAAATTTTAGAGCTTTACCTCAACGAAATTTATTATGGGAATCTGGCCTACGGCATAGAAGCCGCCGCGCAGACCTATTTTGGGAAAAGCGCCAGTCAACTCGAACTGCACGAAGCCGCGCTGCTGGCAGGGCTTCCTCAGTATCCGGCTGAACTGAATCCCTTAAATGACAATCCGGCGGTGCAGGCGCGGGTGATTAAACGGCAACATCTGGTACTGGATTTGATGGTTAAAGAAGGTTACATCACGGCGGCAGAGGCGGAGAGTGCCAAACAGCGCACCCTGAACTATGTCAGCCCGGATGTGCCTCTGGAAGCACCCCATTTTACCCTGTATGCCAAAGCCGAACTGGAAGAACTGCTGCTGTCGTTGGGTTACAGCCCGGAATTTATCAGCAATGGCGGGCTGCGGGTGTATACCTCAATTGATCTGGAATGGCAAAATATCGCGCAAAGTGCGGCGGAAACCACCGTCAATCAACTGCGTGACGTGCATAACATGACCAATTCCG
>CAZKZS010000076.1:0-17327 GCA_964557285.1 uncultured Anaerolineae bacterium
TAAATTTTTTGCCCGGTCAAAGCTCAGCCGCCCCAACGGGCCATAGAGCAAATGATGCGGATGATATAACTGCCCAAAGGGTTTAGTCTCCACATCATTCGTGTACGATAGGGCATCAAAGGTGTGAACTTCAGTATGGGTGTCATAATATAAAGCGGTAAAAATCAGCAAAAGGAAAACAGATGCAAACGTGATTTTGTTCAGCATGGGTTTTATCTTATCGCAGTTGTGATAGACTGAAAATTAAAAAATGACTCAAGAAAATTTAGAGCAACTGCTGGAAGTATTAAAAACTGGACTGGAAACCTTATATGGGGATAAACTCGCGTCGGTGATTCTGTTTGGGTCGCAGGCACGCGGCGACGCAGCCGACGATTCCGACGTGGATATTTTGATTGTGCTTCATGGGGAGATCAATATTTTTGCGGAGATAAACCGAACCAGTCATCTTATAGCGAATTTATCCCTCCAATATGACATCGCAATTTCAAGGATTTTCATGTCTTATCACCGCTTTCATGATGAGCAAAGCAGCCTTCTGGAACAGGTACGTCAGGAGGGGATTTTGCTCGCTTGACCCGCCCTTTTTAACCTCACCCCAAACCCCTCTCCGAAAATCAGAGAGGGGCGGACAGTAGGGGCAGGAACAAGCGAACGCAGTGAGCGATGCCTGCCCCCTACGGAAAGGGCGGGTATCGGGCGTACCGCCCTTGTCCCCGCCCCTACATTACGCTTCCCGTCCGCCCCTGAACCGAAAATCAGAGAGGGGCTTACGGGGGCAGGCATCGCCCCCAAAATGCGTTGAGAAGGATGAACCTGTTTTTAGATATTCCCGTTTACTAACCCCAACTGACCAGGAAAGCTAATCGTTATACAGCCTGTCGCAGCTTTCACAGTGAATCGTTTGCACGGTTTCCCCGCGTGCATAGGCGCTTATCCAATCCACAAAACGCACACCATTCGTTTCATAGGTATAAAATTCGGGGCGCGGGGTGATGCAGTGTAAATCGCCTTCGGCGGTGTAGGAATAAAAATTCGGGGCGTTTTCCCCAATTTGACTCAGCACTCTGTCCAACGTTTCGCTCAGATATTCCGCCGGATCGGACTGTCCAATGCTGAAATAACGCTGCTGCACCCGGTCATACAATGAGTTGTACTGCGCGAAGGTGAAATCAGGGTAAAAATTCGCCAGCGCGATGTAATACTCGGTCATGCTGAAGGCATCGGCGGGTGGCATCTCGCTAATCCAGTCTGGTATGCTCGGCTCAATTCCCCATATCGCCTGCATGTTATCCGGTGTATCAAAAATCGCACCCAGCGAATCGCCCAACTGGTAGACCGGAACACCGGTGTAATGGTCAATCAAACGTGGCACAGCGATGGCCGACCCCGGACTGCCCGCACTGCATCCGGTCACAAAAATCGACTCCGGCTGTTTGATGGTTTCATATAGGTACTGTAGTACCGAATTCAAATTGATAAATCCGTGATGATAAATGTTGACTCCTTCGCCGTAATCCTGAACCTTTGCCCCCATATAAACATCGCCCGTACAGGACGGCACATACACATAGGTATACTCTGCAAAGGGATTTTGCGGGTTATCGAAGTCAAAAATTCCGCTTCGGCTGCGGCCAGCGTCGTTATTCCCCACGTATTGATTGTACCAACTGCTTCCTTCGCGGCAGGTGTCCGCATTCCAGCACCCCCCGCCGCCCTCAAAATAAACGAGCAGATGGTCACTGCTGCCGGGGCGAATCCAGAACTGGAAGGGGTCGCCATGAGCGCAGGAAGTTTCGCCGCCGGGCTGAATCACGTTCCAGCCCTCCTCTAACTGGATGGTTTTCGCCTGAGCGAACATACCCAGACCCCAAAAAACCATAAGAATCAGAAGTCCTGTTTTCATCCTATCTACCCTGTGTGTTTTATTTTTATTATGAGTGTTAATTGTGAAGTTGCTGTGAAATAAAACAGGGGGGCAACCCCCTGTTTCAATTAGTCTTCCAGGGTGCTGAGGTCGCCTTCGGGCAGACCCATTGCCCGCGCTTTGAGGACACGCCGCATAATTTTACCGGAGCGTGTTTTGGGGAGTTTATCGACAAAATGGATGTGGGAGGGTACGGCAATCGGGCCAACTTCGTGGCGGATATGCTCTTTGAGTTTGTCCTCCAGTTCCAGATTGCCCTCATAGCCCGCCCGTAAAATGCAGTAGGCGTAAATGACATTGCCTTTAACTTCATCTGGCACACCAATGACGGCGGCTTCTGCAACGGCGGGATGGCTGACCAGACCGGACTCCACTTCTGCCGTGCCAAGCCGATAACCGCTGACCTTAATCACATCATCAATACGGCCAATGACCCAGATGTACCCATCCTCATCTTTGCGGGCGGAATCTCCGGCTAAGTACCATCCCTGCCGTGAATATTCACTCCAATACTGTTTTAAGTAGCGGTCAGGGTCGCCGTAAACCGTGCGTAACATGCCCGGCCAGGGTTTTTTAATGACCAGCTTGCCGTCTACTCCGGCGGGACAGGAATTACCTTCGTCGTCCACGACATCGGCTTCGATTCCGGGGAAGGGACGTGTCGCGCTGCCAGGTTTGAGTCCGGCTGACGGCACAGGCGTAATCATAAAACCGCCTGTTTCAGTCTGCCACCACGTATCCATAATGGGGCAGCGTTTTTTGCCGATGTGTTCATGATACCAGCGCCAGGCTTCCGGGTTGATGGGTTCACCCACTGACCCCAACAGCCGTAAACTGCTCAGGTCATGACGATTCGGCCAGGCTTCCCCAAAACGCATCAGCCCGCGAATGGCTGTCGGCGCGGTGTACAGAATCGTGATGCCATATTCTTCCACCAGCCGCCACCATCGGTCAGGGTAAGGGAAGTCGGGCGCACCTTCATAAATAAAACTGGTTGCGCCTAAAATCAGGGGGGCATACACGATATAACTGTGTCCGGTAATCCAGCCGGGGTCAGCCGCACACCACCAGCGATCTTCATCTTTCAAATCGAACACCCATTCCAGCGTGGTAGAGGTAAAAACCTGATAACCGCCGTGTGTATGCAAAATGCCTTTGGGTTTGCCTGTTGTGCCACTGGTATACAGGATAAACAGGGGGTCTTCGGCATCCATCACTTCGGTTTCACACTTCGGGCTGGCAATTGGCAGGCTGGCAAGGTCATGATACCAGTAATCGCGCCCCGGCTGCATATGCACATCCTGCCCCGTGCGTTTGACCACAATCACATGGTCTACCACCGGAGAACGGTGAATCGCTTCATTGACCACGGCTTTTAAATTGACCACTTTGCCGCGCAGCCAGGCCCCATCTGCTGTAATAACCACCCGACTCTGAGCATCTTCAATCCGGTCAGCCAGCGATTGTTCGGAAAAACCACCGTATACTACGCTGTGAATCGCGCCGATTTTGGCACAGGCCAGCATGGAAATCGGCAGTTCGGGGATACGTCCCATGTAAATGGTGACACGATCTCCCTTTTTGACGCCCATACTTTTCAGCACATTGGCAAAACGGTTGACTTCCTGATTCAGCCGCCAGTAGGAAAAGGTGCGTTTGTCGCCGGGTTCGCCTTCCCAGATAAGGGCAAGTTTGTTGCGCCGCCAGGTTTTGATATGGCGGTCTAACGCATTGGCCGCGATATTGGTTTTGCCACCGACGAACCATTTATAAAAGGGCGCGTTGTCGCTGTCCAGCACCTTTTCCCAGGGCTGATACCAGTGAAGGGTTTGGGCGCGCTGCGCCCAGAATGCCTCAATATCCTGGAGGGCATCGTTATAAACGGCTTCATAATCAGGAACGTGGGCATTGGTCACAATTTCTTCTGAAGGGTAATACCACTCCGTCGTAGGGGGAGCAAACTCGTGAATCATCAATAAACTCCTTAAAAAACACTTTCTTTCGCCTCCCCTATTATAAAAAAACTTTTTTTGATTGCGAATTTCGTTCGGCAGCAGGCACAGAGAAAGTTATACTTCAATCCTCTAAGAATTTTTGATAAAGGAGCGAAAAAATGACTTTACAACCCCGGCGTACTATTGAAGAACTGAAAGAACTGCGGGCATTAACCGGAAACGAGGACGGCGCTCAGCGAGTCGCTTTTACGGAAACGTGGGCGAAGGCGCGGGCGTGGCTGCGCGAAAAAATGGAGCAGCTTCCGGTAGAAATTGAAACCGATGAAGCAGGCAATATGTGGTACACGCTGCGCGGTAGTTCGGAAAAAGCGCTTTTAATGGGCGGCCATATTGATTCTGTCCCCAACGGCGGCTGGCTGGATGGCTGTCTCAATGTCATGGCGGGCGTGGAAGTCATGCGCCGGATTGCCAGCGAAGGCACACCGCCCGTCACGGTGCGGCTGGTCGATTGGGCGGACGAAGAAGGGGCGCGGTTTGGGCGCAGCCTGTTCGGGTCAAGCGCCTGTTCCGGCACGATGAATCCTGATGATTTGCGGAATCTCGCTGATAAAAGTGGCATCAAACTGGTCGATGCGATTGCGGAATTTGGCCTGAATCTGGATACCGTGAAGGAGTCCGGCAAACAGTTAAAAAATGCGGCTGCCTACCTTGAACTGCATATTGAGCAGGGGCCGGTGCTGGAAAGTATGGATTTGCCGTTGGGGGTGGTGTTAGGCACGTTTGGCGTGGAACGGCACGCGATTCGGTTTACCGGACAATCTGCCCATGCAGGTTCAACCCCAATGGACAAACGGCGGGATGCGCTAGGGGCGGCGGCAAAACTGGCGCTGGAAATCCGCGAAATTGGCAAGCGCAACGGGGGCGTGTGTACGGTAGGCAGCGTGGTTACAACACCCGGTATTGTGACGGCGGTGGTCGGGCAATGTGATATTACCCTTGACCAGCGCCACCTCAGCGCGGACGCGCTGGCGACGATGTTACAGGAAGCCAAAGATGCCAGTGAACGATTCGCGGCGGAAGAAAAAGTCGGGCTGGAATGGAATCGTATCTGGCAGATTGCGCCGATTCCGTTTCATCCTGACCTGATTGAACTGTGTGACGAAGCGATTAAAGAAACCACGGGCGGCATTTCACATCGGCTGCCCAGCGGCCCCCTGCACGACGCGGCGGAGGTTGCCCGTGCAGGCGTTCCGACTATCATGCTGTTTGTGCAGAGTTTACGCGGCCTATCCCATGCCAAAGAGGAAGATACCAAAGAGGAACACCTTGCCATGTCGGTAGAAGCGCTTGACCGCCTCGCCACCAAAGCCATGTACTGGATTACTTCACGCTAACACCTATAAGGGCAGGGTCATCCCTGCCCCAACCGTAAAATCCGTATTAATATTGCTCCGGCTGCCCCTGAAACGTGTTAAAGTGAGACTATGTAGCTGAGAACGAAGGACTTCCCATGCTCAACTCGTCGTTTAAATTGGGGCGGCTGGCGGGTGTTGAAATCGGAATCAATGTGAGCCTGCTGCTGGTGGCGGGGCTGTTGTGGCTATCGCTTTCCACGCAAATTTTCCCCCGTACCGTGCCAGGGCAAAGTGACTCCATTTATTACCTGCTTGGCGGGGTGGTCTCTATTTTATTTTTTGCGTCGGTGCTGTGGCATGAAATGGCACACGCGCTGACCGCCCGCCTGTTTAAAATTCCGGTGCGCCAGATTGTGCTGAATCTGATTGGTGGGCTGGCCGTGATGGAAGAAGAAGCCAAATCTCCGACTCAGGAATTTTGGATTTCCATTAACGGCCCCCTCAGCAGCGCGATTCTGGGAAGTATGTGCTGGTTTTCTGCACGGGCGATAGGTACGGAAACGCTGACAGGGGCGGCGCTGCTGTGGTTGGGGCAGATTAACCTGATTCTGGCAGCCTTTAATATGATTCCGGCTTTCCCTCTGGATGGTGGGCGAGTCTTTGAAGCGGTGATATGGTTTTTCAGCCGGAATCGCCTGTTGGCGGTGCGAGTTTCGTCTGGGGTAGGGCAAATTTTCGCGGCGCTGTTTGTCCTGTTTGCCGGATTTGAACTCATGCGGACAGGCAGCATTTTTGGTAGCGCATGGACGCTGTTTATCGGCTGGTTTTTGTGGTCAGCCGCCAAGTATCACCGCCTCAGCGCGAGCAAACGTAATGCCCTGAAAGGGGTATTTGTCGGCCAGGCCATTCGGTCGCGTGTTCCATTGGAATTTGACTGGCCGTTACTTTATGCAATGGATCGGATGGCGATGGGCGGCCATTTTCGTACCGCGCCGGTTGCCTATGACGATAAAATTATCGGGCTGTTTGCGCTGGAATCGCTGCGGCATATTCCACGTTTAAGCTGGAGCAGTGTACGGGTCGGTCAGGTCATGCAGCCGATTGTCAACTTTCCGCGTGCAGCCCATGACGAAGAAATTTTTGAGGTGCTGCGTCGGATGGAACAAAATGAATCCAACTATGTGGTTGTCACCCATGAAACCGAACCCATAGCGATTCTGGAACGGCTGGAACTGCTGCATTTTGCGGAAAAACTGGTGCGCCAGCCCGCTTAAAAAGTTCATCGTTTCTTCATGACCACATGGTAAACTCTGGTGCAGCCTTTTTTGTTGGTTAAGGACATTCCATGACTAAAAAACTCATTCCTCTTTTTTTGCTATTGTGTTTTTTCGCTGTGCCGATAGGCGCGCAGGAAGCCCCTGATTTGCCCGAAATTTACACCTCTGAGGACGGGTCATTTCAGTTTAATTTTCCTAAAAACTGGTGGCTGGAAGTCGGCCCGGATTACATCATCATCGGCAGCAGCGAAAATGCGCTGAATGCAGCGCCGGATGCGCTGACAGATGGGGAAGGCCGCGCGATTTTCCTCTCCTATACCCCCGACCAGATTGAAGGGTTTGAAGGAGATGTGAACGCGGAAAATGTCGCCGCCGCGCTGGGCAGCCAGTTTTCCGAAGGTAATCCGGTCAGTGACCCCGAAGCCCTGGATATTTCAGAAGATGACGCGGCGCAGGTGCGCTGGTCAACCAGTGATGGGGAAATTACCCTGATGGCGGTGAATATTTTTGAGGAAACCTATCTGGTGGCGGTGGTGATTGCGGCGCCGGGTGAATTGGAAAAAGTTGAACCCACGTTTGTAGCAATTGCGGACACCTTTAATTACCGTACACCGGAAGACATTGAAGCGGAAAATCAGGCGCTGACCGACCACTGGAACGCCAATCTACGCACCCTTGAAAGCGGTCTGTCCTATTACTTCCTTGTCCCAGAAGGTGAAACCCCCGAAGGCGGCTGGCCTGTGGTGGTGGCGCTGGCGGATTTAAATCAGGAGCCGGCTGATCTGCTCCCGCATTTTGCTGAAATTGCAGAGCGTCGCGGCGTGGTGCTGGTGGCGGCAGGCTTTGGCGATTATGCCGATGAGGAAGCCAGCCGTGCCGCACTGGATGAGATTCTGGAAGTGGTGAACGACGACATTGAGGTTTCGGAAAAAGGTGTTGTCCTGTACGGTTTTGGCGAAGGGGCGACATTTATCACCAGCTACCTTCAGGCCGATACCGAAGGCATTGGCGGCATTATTGCAGAAGGCGCACGTATTGTTTACGTTCCTCCGGCAGGACGGCAGGAAATTCCCTACGGCGTCGTCTACGGTGAACGTGACCCCAACCTCAATTCGATGAATTTGATGGCCGTGGATGAAACACGCGGCATGGGTTATGCAGTCCGTGTAACCACGATTGAAGGTGGTGTCCACCAAATCAGTGTAGATGGGGTATCAATGGTTTTTGATATGATTGATTTGCTCCACGAATCCGAATAGAAAAAAGCCCAAAAATTGGGGCTTCCCCTGAATCGGATTCAGTGACAGGATAATAATGGGTTTATACTGTGGTATAAGCCCTTTAAAACTCTATCCGATTTTCCCCTTTTGGCGGCGGGGCGTAGAGAATTTTCCTGCGTGTCGCCGTCTCTGACGCACACAGGCCACTGCCAGATGGGAAAAGTAAATATTTATGTAGGAGGCATTCTGATGGAAGCCGTTGCTTTGATCGTTCTTGTCTTCCTGGCGTTGGTGCTGGCATTGCTGACCTTTGCAACGACCCTTTTTGGGGTGGTTGTTATCCGTGAAGACCAAGTTGGTATTGTCATTAAGAAATTTTCCCTTGCCGGAAAAGACCTGCCCGCCGGACAGCTTGTTGCGCTGAGTGGGGAGGCGGGTTATCAGGCGGATACCTTAGCCCCCGGCTGGCATTTCTGGTTCTGGCCCTGGCAGTATCGGGTGCTGCGTGCGCCCGTCACCGTGATTCAACCGGGTGAGATTGGGCTGGTGGTGGCCGCCGATGGCGCAACCATCCCACCGGAGCGTATTATGGGGCGGGTCGTACCGTGTGATAACTTTCAGGATGCGCGGGCATTTTTAACCAATAAAGGGGAAAAAGGCCGCCAGCTAGGAATTTTGACGGCAGGAACTTACCGCATCAACACCAAACTGTTTCAGGTCATCACCAGCGTCAACGCCCATCAGCATGGCATGGATGCTGGCGATTTGCTGGTTTACCGCGTACAGCAGGACAATGTAGGGATTGTTACCACTCTGGATGGCAAACCCCATGAAGAAGGTGAAATTGCTGGCCCTCTGGTCGAAGGTCATGATAATTTCCAGAATGCTCAGTCCTTCATAGATAAGGGCGGCAGACGCGGGTTGCAGGAACAGGTGCTGCTGGCCGGCTCATGGAATCTGAATCCCTGGTTTGTCCAGGTTGAGCAAGTGCCAATGACGCAAATTCCGATTGGGTATGTCGGCGTCGTCATTTCGTTTGTTGGCAAGCCCGCCGAAGATGTGACGGGAGAGTCGTTCAAACACGGCGATCTGGTCAATATTGGGCATAAAGGGGTGTGGGTCACGCCGCTTTATCCCGGCAAACATCCGAATAATACCCGCGTGATGAAGGTAGAACTTGTACCAACGACGGATATCGTATTGAACTGGGCGAATCGGATTGAAGCCCATGCCTATGACCAGCGTTTGTCCTCCATTACGGTGCGTTCCAAAGATGGGTTTGGTTTTAATCTGGATGTTTCACAGATTATCCATATTGGTGCTTTAGATGCCCCGAAGGTGATTTCGCGGGTCGGGTCGGTGCAAAATCTGGTGGATCATGTGCTGCAACCGATTGTGGGGAACTACTTCCGCAACGCGGCACAGTCCTATACCGTGCTGGACTTTTTAATCGCCCGCAGCGAACGCCAGAAGGAAGCCGCCCATCACATTCGGGAAGCTCTCAATGCCTATGATGTGCAGGCGATTGATACCCTGATTGGGGATATTACGCCGCCCGCCGACCTGATGCAAA
Organism: uncultured Anaerolineae bacterium; assembly: GCA_964557285.1. GTDB lineage: Bacteria > Chloroflexota > Anaerolineae > Aggregatilineales > J027 > SB15. Next base: position 9,308 of record CAZKZS010000076.1, read on the forward strand.
CGCTGACGGATCGTAAAATTGCGGAAGAACAGCGTAAAACCTACGAAGTTCAGATGGAAGCGCAGACTCAGCGTCAGCAGCTTGTCCGCGAAACCGCGATGGCCGATATTCAGCAGGAAATGGTCAAGGCGGAACAGGGGGTGAGTATCTCTGAACTGGAAGCCCGTTCCCAGATTAAAAAGGCCGAAGGTGAGGCCGAAACGGTGCGCCTGCACGCGGCCAGCGAAGCCGAAGCTATCCGCAGCAAAGGTGAGGCGCAGGGTGAAGCCTACCGCGCGGGGGTGGAAGCCATCGGGCCGCAGGGCTTTACCGCGATTCAACTCATGCAGATGATTGCTTCCGGCCATATCCGCATTGTGCCGGATGTGGCGGTGACAGGCGGCGGGAATGGCAGCACGGGCATTTCGGATGCGCTGTTGGGGCTGTTTATCCAGCAGCAGTATCACAACGGCCATACGCAAAAAACGGGTGCGGAAGCGGTTAGTGATTAGCCGTTAGTAATTAGCGGTTAGCGATTAGCCGTTAGCAAAAGCCCTTTCCTGAGAGTCGTCCGGGAAGGGCTTTTTTGTTTCTGCTGTATTACAATTTGATCAAGGAGGTAAAAAATGCTGTCAGCTATCTCCATCCCAATCGTAGAACTGGAAGCCTTTTGTCAGCAGCATCATATCCGCAAACTTTCCCTATTTGGGTCTGTGTTGCGGGACGATTTCACGCCCGACAGCGATATTGATGTGCTGGTCGAATTTGAAGAAGGCACACCTATCGGGTTAATTCGTTTCTCGCAAATCGAATTGGAATTGTCCGCGCTCCTGGGACGCAAAGTGGATTTAAATACGCCGCAGGATTTAAGTGATTTTTTCCGCGATAAAGTGCTGGCTTCCGCCCAGGTTTTGTATGAACTCTGAGGATTTGCTGCGTTTTCAGCATATGTATGAATATGCTCTGATCACTCGCACACTGGTTGAGGATGAAACACGGGATAATCTTATTATAGATTTAAAACTGCGGCTGGCATTAATTCGTGCTGTTGAAGTTATCGGAGAAGCCGCTTCACGGATTAGCCCTGATACTCAGGCTGCATATCCCGATATTCCCTGGGCAGCAATAACAGGAATGAGAAATCGTCTTATACACGGTTATTTCAACATTAATCTTGACATTTTGTGGGTCACGGCCACTGTTGAAGTACCGAACCTGGTGAATGAACTGGAAAAAATTATTCCTCAAGATGAGGGTTAAAAATGGGGCTTCGCGCTGGAAGCCCCAATATGGAGAAAAAACTTATTCGGACTCGGTCTCATCAGGTTTGACGACGAACAGTTCCCCGTCCGAACGCCCGAACACCTCTGGAAAGTAAAAGGCATAGCCGTGTGAAGGCATAGTCTGGAAGTTACCCGGTACACTTGCCCGCACCTGATACGAATAGACATACGTTCCCGACGGCAGCACATCGGCATACAGGTTCACCGATTCGTCCCGAATTTCGGTATGATCCCAGTACCACCACCACCAGTAATAGTAGGGGTCGTACTGCGGGCGAATTTGCGGCCCTTCAATTAACTGTGTGGTGGTCAGCAGAGAGGTATCCATCGCTTCCACACCCGCCGGAAGTGGGTCTTCCAGCACGAAGTAATAAATCGTTTCGGGAATGGTGATGGTCAGCCGCACGGTGAGAATATCACCGACTTTGGCTTCTGTTACGGGGTCGGTTTCACCCTGCAAGAAGTATTCGCGGGTGATACTCACGCCCCGGTCAATGGCATCGACTTCGCTGGCATCCAGGCGTAGTTGGAGATGGGCGGTATAATACAGCGCCCCTTCGCCCCCGCCGCGTGTCACCGTGACACGGTTAATTTCATCCAGCAGCAAATCGCCCACTGCAATGACCAGTTCCTGCCCGTCGCGCACGGTTTCCGGTGTGACCGTGCCGCTGGTCTGGGATTCGCTGTTCACAATCAGAGCGTAATCGTAATTGCCTTTCAGTTCGTTGGTCGCCACCATCCAATCGGTCAGCCCCATGACTGCCCAGGCGGTTTCCTGAGTGGTTTCCCAGTGGTCGCCCTGCCGTGCCACCATCAGCCAGCGCACCACATTAGGCAGCAGGTCGCTTTCTGGCTGCGCGTCAATCAGGGCGGAAAGCACAATCGCGGTGCTGCGGGTATCGCTGCCCCAGTTCCACCAGTCGCGGCGTTCTTCTTCCCAGTGAGCGCCCGTTGCGGAAACAAAAGCAGTGGTGATTAAATCGCTGGTGAGTGAGTCAATCTGGCTGGCATAATCGCCATCCAAAGCGGTGTAAGCCATCAGCAAAAAGGCTTTGGCATACTGGCTCATTTCCAGCCGCACCTTAAACAGCGCGTCCAGTTCCGCCGGAGAGGGCGCGTAACGGCTGTCACGGCTGAACACGTAAAAGTAAAACGCCTGACGGTTAAGCAGCCAGAATTCTGTATCTTCTGTCGGATTAATCAACTGCGTCCGCAGATAGGATACCGCCGCGTCCATCATATTCACGTTAATGTCATAGCCTGCGTTTCGTGCTTCAATCAGTCCAAGCACAGCATAGGCCGTGACCATCGGGTTGCTTTCCATGTTGATGAACCAGCCCCAGCCGCCGTCAAAATTTTGTTCTGCGGCCAGTTTTGTCAGCGCAAAATCCAGCACTTCATGCAGGTTGGCTTCCAGTTCAGCATCTTCTACGCCCAGCGATTGCAGAGCGCGGTAGGTGGCAACATTCGGCAGGAAGCGGCTGACCGTTTGCTCGATACACTGGTGCGGGTAATTTTCCAGATAGTCAAGGGCATCAATGGTCGTGACGGCCAGTGACGGGTCAAGTTGAATCGTCAGCGTTCCCTGGTCGGTGTCCGCAATCGGCGGGATGCTGATGCCTTCGGTGCGTGAACCTTCTTCGCGCAGCACGCCGCCCGTGCCAACGGTATCTGGCGCAGTATAGCGGTAGACCGGAATCGTGCCGTTTTCGCCTGTCGCTAAAGGCGGTTTGCTGGCATCCTGATACCCGTCATTGCCAATAGCAATAAAGGTCAAATCAACGCCATTCACATCCAGAATCTTCACGTTCCAATCCAGGCGGGCGCGGCTGTTGGGCTGAATTTCGATGGTTTTTTCCAGCGATTCGCCGTCCATGAGTTCATAGCCTGACCCCTGCATGGTCGCGCGGACATTTTGTACTTCGTCGGTGTTGTTGTTGATGACCATCCCCAGCGTTACTTCATCTCCCACCACGAAGAATCGCGGGGTGGAAGGACGCACCAGCAGAGGTAAGGTGCTGCTTATATCAAGGGTGGCATCACCGACCAGTGTATCCACCGTAAAGGCACGGGCATCCAGAGTCCAGATGGTCAGGTTATCCGGCATGGTGACTGATACCTGTGCTTTGCCGTTTGCATCCGTCACGACATGAGCAGCCCACAGCGGAGTCTGCTGGAAATCTTCGCGCACTTCAACGGCTTCAAATCCTCCGCCACCCCCGCCGCCTGCGGCTGCAAATTCTTCCTGAGCAGCCGTTGCGGTTGGTGCTGCGGTAGGCGTTGCGCTGTCCGCCATCCCGTTTTCATCCCGCGATACCCGATCTTTTTCTTCGCCGAACACTTCATCAATCCGGCCATCCACCAGCGCCACCAGCATGACATCGGTATAGGTGTAATTGCTGGCTGAGCCGTAAAAATGACTTTCTGGCAGCACCGAATTGGGAGAAGCAAGCGTTAAAATCGCAGCATCGACCATCGCTAAGCCAAATTCGGCCTGCACAGGATTGCCATCAGCATCTTTGACTTCAATATCCAGCGTGACAGTATCTCCCGGCTGCGCGTTTAAGGTAGAAGGCGTGACGGTAATATCCAGCCGTTTAGAAACGGGGGTGACGAGCAGCCTTCTTGTCCCTGTACGATATACGGGAACGCTGCTTTCCTCATCAATCCCGTGCATGACGGTGACGGAGACAAAAACCCCCGGCTCATGGGCTTCCGTAATGGGGATGTCGTAAACCAGTGTAGAACCTTCTACGCGCACAACCTCATGGCTGATGACTCCATCCCGTTCCAGCGTGACCAGCACATAGGACACGCCTTCCAGCGAGATAGGCACAAGAATCTGAGCCGTATCACCCGCTACGTAGCTGTCTTTGTCGGCAATCAGGTCGATGGTATTGGAGGGACGCCCCCACCATACATATTGTGACCCCGTAACCCATATCTGTCGGCTGCTTTGATGCAGGCGTTCGCGCAGGTCGCGGGTACTGGCACGAATCAGGAACATACCCGCGTTGGGCGGTGTAAAGTCGTAGCTGGCAACCCCGTTTTCATCGGTGGTGATGTCTACGGTTTCAACTTCGATTTCCGTTTGTGTCCAGTTGTACTGCCCGAACTGGCCTTCGATGGCTTCCCGTTCCCAGCGCCGTTCAATCAGGGTAAGGGTCACTTTTTGATTCGGCACTATCTCGCTCTGAGGATTGACGGTAATCACTTCAGCCGTGAGGGGTTTTTCCGCTTCGCCAAAATATTTATCGGTGCGGACGCCAACATACACTTCACCCGGATGCACCAGCAGAGTCGTGCGGCCGGAAATGTACTGCCCGCTTTCATCGCTGATGGTTGCTTCAATGGTGACTCGTTCGGGAAACGGCCCTTCAGGGGCAGTATTGGTGATTTCAATCACCAGATTGCCGCTTGCATCGGTTGTGCCTTCACCGCTTGCCAGCGTGCGGGAATAATAACCGCCGTAGTAATAATCATCGTATTCGGAATAGAAATAATAAGGCGTATCCGAAAACGAATAGCGTCCGGGCCCGCGATAGGGAAACGTGGTTTTTGTCGCCATGACAGTCCAGGTGACGGGTGCATTACTGACTGCCCCGCCGGAGAAAAAGGTGCTGTTGATGACCGCCCGAAGCGGGTCGCCGCCGATAATTTCATCCTGATCGGGGGTGACAGTGATGCTGAACTCCGGCACGCGAAATTCCGCAATTTGCGCGTAAGCCGACCCAAGATACAGTTCCCCACTGGAAACCTGAATATTGACCGGCCCGATAGACATATCCTCCGGCAGCAGCACTTCGCCGCTAAATGTGCCAAATTCCGTCAGGTCGACATTTTGCCGCAGCAGTTCCATACCGTTGAAGTCGGTAATGACCACATCAAGGGTGTCTGTGTCGCTGAGGCTGTAGGTAAAATCGTCCCGTTCGCGGTATACACCCCGGAAATACAGGGTTTCGTTGGGGCGGTAAATTGGGCGGTCTGTGTAAATGTACAGGCTGTCAGAAGGGGTATAGGGAGCGCCGTTAGAACGCCAGATGCCATACCGCCCCGCACCTTCGGCAGTAACGGTAATAAAATCATGGGTTGGCAGGCTCAGGCGCAGCACCCCATCCGGGTCGGTTGCGCCGCGTGCGATTTCCCCTGTTTCAGAATAAATCGTCACCTGCTGCTCAACCACAGGCTCACCCGTCTGCATGTCCGTCACCCAAACCATGACTTCGTTTTCCATCCGTTTGACGGTCACGTTGTTGTTGACCACCGCCAACGGGACGGGCATCACACTTTGATAGCCTGACTGGAAAAAGTAGCCCACCAGCAGGTAATTGCCTGTAGGCAGGACACCGCCATCTTCCGCCAGGTCAACTTTATCCATCGCGTAGGCCGTGCCGGGGTCAAAGGTTTCTTCCCATCGGCGCAGCAGCGTACTGTTTTGAATCAGCGCCGTTAACCGTTCATCGTACAGATAATAAAATGCATCTCGCAGCGCTTCGGTCGGGACTTCGTAAAGCTCAAACGTGACGGTAGGTTTACCCGAAACACTGATAGAAAGCGTGGTGTTCTGGCGATACGCGCCCGTTACCACAAAATCGCCCGAATCAATGAGATAAGCGTAGGGTTCAACTGTTCCGGTGGTAAAGCTGAAAGTGTAATCGGAAGTGATTGCATTACCGTACACATCTTCCGTTCCGGCTTTCAGGGTGACGGTGTACTGCGTGTTGGGTAAAAATTCAAATTGCAGCGCCAGTTCCGTATTGCTGTACACATAGGGGGTAATTTCAGCAGGTTCGGGCGAAACCGTATATTTCCCCTCAAAGGTTTCCGTGTTCATGGGCGAAGCAAAGCCAATGGTCACGTTGTTGTACCCCGGATAAACGCCCGTTTCGCCGTTTTGCGGATAGGTATAAGCCACATGGGGCAGGGGGACGGTACGGAAGAAAAAGTCACGCCCCTGTCGTAACCCTGCTCCGGCGATACCTTTCGCAATACTGGCATCAATCACCAGCCGATAGGAGGTATCAATCAACAGATTTTCAGACGGTGTAAAGGTGACTGTGGTGCTGTCCTCCGACCAGCTAAATGTTCCGGTCACACCTTCGCCCTCAAAAGGCGGCAGGTCGTTGGAAAGGCGGAAACTTTCTTCAACAGAAGCCTTATCCATCGGCTGCGAAAAGTGGATTTGAATAGTTTTTTCCAGGGGAACGGTTTCGCTGTCGCTGGGAGTTGTGGAAAGGATTTCGGGAACAAGGGTCTGGAATGTGGAGACAAAATTTTCTTCCAGAACCGCGCCCGTCACGTCTGCCAGCCCTGCATTGACGGTCACAACATAGGTCGTGCCGCCCTGAAGGGGTTCATCCGGCGTAAACTGATAAATGGACGTATTTAGCCATTCACCTTTGCCGCTAATTTCCGGCTCAATCGTCAGGGGATTGGGCAGATTTTCCATTTCTTCTGTGGAAACCAGCGCAACCACCGGACGGTTAAATGAAACCGTGATATTGGCATCGGCAGCGACATCCAGCGCGTCATTCGATGGAATAATGGAATTGACCAGCAGCCGCCCTACCGTGCGGAGGGTCGTTTTGTACGGGTCGGCCAGCGTTAGACCGTTGGCTGCGGCTGCCGTCTGGTTGATCGTGAGGGTATAAGCGGTTTCGCGTGTCCATCCACGGGTGGGAGTAAAAACGAGGGTATCATCGGCAGGCCAGTGAAATGTGCCTTCTACGGCAGGCTCAAGCGACCAGGCCGCTTCTACTGTCCCTTGATTCATGGTCTGGTTGAATGTGACCGTCAGGGGTGCATCGAGGGGCATTTCCTCCCCCGGGTAGGGCTGCACCGCAATCACCTGCGGTTCAACCTCCTCCGTCTGCTGCGCCCAGACCCAGACCGTCCCGCCGCCGAGTATCAGCAGGAGTGTCAGAGCTGCAAAAAAGAATTTTCGCAAGGGATATTCTCCTTAAGATGTGCTAGTTGGTTAACGCTGGTAGCATCAACTTTGTTCCCTTTGATGTACACTGGAATCGTTATCAAAAAGGCGGCAAGATGATAGGCACAATTATTAATGTTATCGCGGTGGCGGTAGGCAGTCTCATCGGCTTGATGGTGGGGGAGAAATTTTCCAAACAAACCCAAAGTTCCATCGTCACAGGGCTGGGGTTTGTTACGCTGTCTGTTGGGATGCAAAACAGCTTTAAAACCGGCAATGTCCTGATTCCGCTTTTTAGCATTGCCATCGGGGTGATTATCGGGGAAATGCTGGATATTCAGGGCAAGCTGAACGGGTTTGGCGGCTGGCTGCAAAAAAATTTCGCGTCCCGTGAACCGGAAGAACGCGCCGCCGACGGTATGACCGCCCGCGAACGCTTTATCAATGGGTTTGTCACGGCCAGCCTGGTGTTTTGTATCGGGCCGCTGACGGTGTTAGGCTCGCTGAGTGATGGCATGTCCGGCGACTACGAACTCCTAACCATCAAATCGGCGCTGGATTTTTTCGCGGCGATGGCTTTTGCTACGTCGTTAGGAATCGGTGTCTTTTTTTCAATTATTACGGTTTTTGTGGTGCAGGGGGGAATCGCCCTGCTGGGATTTCTGGCCGGAGAAGTGATGACGAGTGACATGATTAATGAACTCACGGCCACAGGCGGACTGCTTTTACTGGGGCTGTCACTCATTTTGCTGGATGTGAAACATCCCCGCATTGCCAATTACCTGCCCGCACTGCTGATTGCGCCTCTGCTGGTGGCGGCGGCAAAGGT
>CAZKZS010000077.1:0-17286 GCA_964557285.1 uncultured Anaerolineae bacterium
GGATTTTGTGGTGATTGGGTCGGGGTTTGGCGGCGCGGTATCCGCTATGCGCCTGACCGAAAAAGGGTATAAGGTAGTGGTACTGGAACGGGGTAAACGATATAACGACTCGGATTTTCCTCGCACCAACTGGGATATTCGTCACTATCTCTGGCTGCCTCTGCTACGCTGTTTTGGCCTTCAGGAAATTACCCTGATGAATGACGTGATGGTGCTGTCTGGCTGCGGGGTTGGTGGCGGGAGTCTGATTTACGCCAATGTGGTCATGGAGCCGGATATTTCCTTTTTTGACTCACCGGAATGGCGTGACCTGGCAGACTGGAAAACCATCCTGCGTCCCTTTTATGAAACTGCCAAACGGATGCGCGGCGTTGCCACCAACCCCTGTCTAACTCCGGTGGATGATATTTTAAAATCAGTAGCAGAAGATTTTGGGCGTGGGCATACCTTCCGGCCTGTGGAGGTGGGAGTCTTTTTTGGAGAGCCGGGAAAAACCGTGCCAGATCCATATTTTGGTGGTGAAGGGCCGGAACGGGCCGGCTGTATCCACTGCGGCGGGTGTATGGTCGGCTGCCGCTACAACGCTAAAAATCACCTGATGAAAAATTACCTGTATTTTGCCGAAAAATGGGGCGCGGAAATTCGACCGGAAGCACAGGTGACGGATATTCGTCCTTTGCCGCCCCACCAGCCGGACGGAGCGCGGTATGAGGTTGAGTACAAACGCTCAACCGCCTGGCCGTTTCAGCGCCATTACCAGACGATTCGCACGAAAAACGTGGTTGTGTCGGCGGGAGTCATGGGGACGCTGCGCCTGCTGTTTCGCTGCCGGGATGAAACCCGTTCGCTGCCCAACATTTCACGCATGTTAGGCGAAAAAGTCCGCACCAACAGCGAAACGCTGACAGGTTCAACCGCCCGCGATACCCGCGTCAATTATGCCGAAGGGCTGGCAATCACGTCTGTTTTTGCTTACGACGACGTAACACGGGTTGAACCTGTTCACTATCCAGATGGCTCATCACTGATGCGCTGGCTGGCCGCGCCAATGATTGATGCAGGTCACAGCGTTCCCTTGCGAGTCCTTAAAACCCTGTGGGAAACCATACGTCATCCTCTGGATTATTTTTATACCCAGTTTTCTGCACCCTGGGCGCGAGTCTCCACGATTTTGCTGATTATGCAGACGGAGGACACCACCATGCAGGTCAAAACCGGACGTAAGTGGACGACGCTGTTTCGGCGCGGGCTGGTTTCCCGTTTGAATCCGGGACAGTCTATCGCACCGGATTCGCACCTATCACAAGCCATTACCCAGGCGTTTGCCCGCAAAACCAACGGTATCCCGCAAAATGCCGTGCCGGAAACCCTGCTTAACATTCCAACCACGGCGCACATTCTGGGCGGCTGCACGATGGGGCAGGATGAACAAACAGGGGTTGTGAACGTCAACTGCGAAGTGTTCCACTACCCCGGTTTGTATGTGGTGGATGGTTCGATTGTGCCTGCCAACCCTGGAATCAATCCAAGTCTGACTATTACCGCGCTGGCGGAATATGCCATGAGCCGGATTCCCGCCAAACCGCATTAGGGCAGGTCGTTAAATACATCCTCCCGCGCATACACAAAGCCGACCATCGTGGGGCCGGTGTGAGCCGCCAGCACGGGCGCGATTCGCATGGTCGGCACAAAATTGCAGTCAAACACCGCGCGGAGTTCTTCCTTCATCATCTCAGAAATCTCTACCGCGTCGCCATGGCCTACCTGAATCCGCAGTTTGCTTCCGGCGGGGTGTTTTTTCAGCACTTCTTCGACCATGGCTTTGGCCGCTTTTCTGATGGTGCGGGCGCGGCCAAGCTGAGCATATTTCCCCGTGCTTTTGTCCACATGAATCACGGGTTTAATGTTCAGCAGATTTGCCACCAGACCCTGAATATGACTGATACGCCCGCCGTGTATGAGATATTCCAGCGTATCAACGGTAAAAATGATGTCGGTCGCATCGCTGATTTTTTGCAGCATGGCGAGAATTTGCTCTTTTGTCCAGCCCGCCTGAATCGCTCTTGCCGCCGCTAACACCTGCCAGCCGAGCGCACCGGAAAGCGTGCGGCTGTCCCAGAAGGTGATGTTGGCTTCGGGAACAAGTGGAGCGCCTGCTCTGGCCGCGTTGATAGTGCCGCTTAGCCCTTCGGAGACATGAATCGAGAGAATGTCCGGGTCAGTGGCCGCAATTTGGCGGTAAAGGTCGGCAAATTCGCCGGGCGCGGGCTGGGCAGTGGTGGGGTAGTCTTTGGCGCTGGCAAGCAGACGGTAAAACCCCGGCGTATCAATATCCACCCCATTTCGATAGGATTTGCCGTCAATCGTAAAACTCAGGGGGATAACGTAAATGGGATACTGCTGAAGGTCTACCACCATATCGGCGGCGGCATCGGTTACAATTTTCATGAAAGTTTCTCCTCCGTTCAGAGAATGTTAGAATTTGTCATAGTTGTTCATGAAATTTAATAAAAATTTTCACCTTACGTTAGAACTTTTATACTATACTTACATTAAAGGTTTTATTAGCACGCCTTAGACAAAAACGTTATCAAGGAGAGTAATTTATGGTGGCAAAACCGTATGCCTTTGCCCCGTCTGGCCTTGCTTACTGGAAAGCAAAGCTGGCCGATGCGGCGTTCATCCTGGAACTTCCCACCGACCGTCCCCGTCCCGCTTCTCTATCTGGCAATACAGGTACATCTTTTTTTACCCTGGATGCCAGTGTTTCTTATCTCGATGCTTTAGCCGCATTTTATACCCTGATTTATCGCTATACCGGAGAGGAAGATTTTCTTGTTGGTATTCCTGACCGGAAAAACTGGCTGGTGCTGCGCGGCAGTTTGACGGGAGACATGCCGTTTAGCCACCTGCTTGATTTTTTAAATAAAACCCTAAAAGAAGTTGAGGAATATGGTGGGACTCCTTTGTTGCCCCTTCTTGATGAACTGAATATTCAGGCCGAGTCCAGCCGCCATCCCCTGATTCAGGTAGCATTTGATTTTACCGACACGCCGCCGGAAGTAAAAGAGGACAGCACGCTTGACCTTCAATTGACGATCTGGTGGGATGGGGGACATCTGGGCGGCCAGTTCACCTACAGCGCCGATTTATTCCGCGAAGAAACCATCCAACGCATGGCCGACCATTATTTGAATCTGCTGCGGGGGGCGGTAGAAAACCCGCAGGAAACTTTAGCCTTTCTACCGCTTCTTTCCCCTGCCGAACGGGATCATCTGCTGGTGGGGTTGAATAATACAGCAGTGGATTTTCCTCTGGATACCTGTGTGCATCATTTGTTTGAGGCACAGGTCAGCCGCACGCCGAATGCTGCTGCCGTGATTTCTGGTCAGGTCACGCTTACTTATGAGGAACTAAACCGGCGGGCAAACCAGCTTGCCCATCACCTGAAAACATTAGGGGTAGGGCCGGACTCGCTGGTTGGGCTGTGTATGGAACGCTCGATTGATATGCTGGTCGGGATGCTGGGGATTTTAAAAGCAGGGGGGGCGTATGTGCCGATGGACCCCGCTTATCCGCCGGATCGTCTGGCTTTTATGGTCGAAGATACCCGGATGCCCGTGCTGCTGACACAACAACGGCTGAGGGAAGGGCTGGAGCTGGATTCCTACTCGACTCAGGTGCTGTGCGTGGATACTGCCGGAGAATTACTTACCAGCTACAGCGAAGAAAACCCTCAAACCGATGTTCAGGCCGATAATGTTGTGTATGTGATTTACACCTCCGGTTCAACGGGCAAACCCAAAGGGGTCTTAGTGCCGCACCGAGGGCTGGTGAATCATAACCTTGCCATTGTGGAGATGTACGGCCTGAAACCGGACGAACGGGCGTATCAGTTCATTTCTATTAGTTTTGATGCCTCGGTTGAAGAAATTTTCCCCACGCTGATTTCAGGGGCAACACTGGTGCTGCGTCAGAGTGTGCAAGCGCCTTCGATAGCCGACTTTATACGGGAAATTGAAGCCTATCAGGTGAACGTCGTCAATGTGCCTACCGCTTACTGGCACGAGTGGATTCATATGATTGATGAAGCCGACATGCCTGCTTCGGTGCGGCTGGTTATTATCGGTGGCGAACGTGCCGCGCCGGAAATGCTGGCTCGCTGGCGGCAAAAATATGGTCTGGAAGTGACTTTGATTAATGGCTACGGGCCAACCGAAACCACAATTGCCTCTACCTATTACACCATCCCCCCGGGGCGGGACTGGTCGGGGGAAGTGTCAATAGGCCGCCCCTTTGCGAATACCACGACGTATATTGTCGATAAAACCATGCAGCCCGTCCCGATTGGGGTGCCAGGTGAACTGTATATTGGTGGGGTGGGGGTGACTCGCGGTTATCTCAACCGCCCGGACCTGACCGCCGAACGTTTCCTGCCCGACCCGTTCAGGCCGGAGGGACGCATGTATAAAACGGGCGACCTGTGCCGCTACCTGCCGGACGGAAATATCGAATTTCTGGGGCGGGCGGATTTTCAGGTGAAGGTACGCGGCTACCGGATTGAACTGGGAGAAATTGAAGCAGCGCTGGCACAGCATCCCGCTGTGATTCAAAGTGTGGTGGTGGTGCGGGAGGACGAACCCAATCACAAGCGTATTGTGGCCTATAATCTGGTTCGCCAGCAGCCTACCGCTACTGAACTGCGCCAATTTCTCAAAGAACGCCTGCCAGAATACATGGTTCCGGCCGCGTTTGTCACGCTGGACAGTTATCCCCTGACCCCCACCGGAAAAATCAACCGCCGCGCCCTGCCCGCGCCTGCTGCCGCCGGTCCCGAAACCGAAGTAGAATATGTTGCGCCGCGCACCCCCGCCGAAGTTCAACTGGCAGCCCTCTGGAAAGACATCTTAAAACTCCATCATGTAGGAGTGTATGACGATTTCTTTGAACTGGGCGGCCATTCGCTGCTGGCAACTCGACTCGTGTCGCTGGTGCGGCGGGAGTGGGAAATTGAACTGCCCCTGAGCAGCATTTTTGAAAAACGCACAATTGCAGGGCTGGCCGAACTGCTGGATGCTGGCCGCAGCGACCTGACGGTTATTCCGGTGGAACGGGTGTCGCGGGAAACCCTTCTGCCGCAGGCATTCGCTCAGCAGCGTGTCTGGTTTGTGCATGAACTGAATCCGACGGAAAGTGCCTATAACATCGCGCAGGCTTTCCATTTTGAGGGGGCGCTGAATCTGGCGGCGCTGCATCAAACCCTGAATGAACTGGTGCGGCGGCACGAAGCCTTACGCACGACGCTGGATATGGTGGATGGACAACCGGCCCAGGTGATTCATGCGCCTGCTGCGCTGGAAATGCCCGTTGTGGACACGGACGAGCAGACTCTTGCAGCGCTGGTAAAAGCCGAAGGCGCAGTTCCGTTTGATTTAGCCCGTGAATTTCCGATTCGTGCGAAATTGTTCCGCGTGAACCCCGAAAAACACACGCTAGTTTTAACCATCCATCACGCCGTATTTGACGGCTCATCCAGCAATATTCTGGCGCAGGAAATGGCGGTGTTATACGCGGCCTTTGCAGAAGGCAAGCCGTCGCCTCTACCGGACGTGGACTATCAATATGCAGATTTTGCGGTCTGGCAGCAAAAATGGCTGGACAGCCCCGACTATGAAAAACAACTGGCCTACTGGCAGGCACGCTTAAGCGACCATATGATTGCCGAAATGCCAACTGATAACCCGCGCCCGCCCGTGCAAACCATGAACGGCGCATATCATCCGGTGGCGCTGCCACAAGACGTAGCCGACGCGCTGGTGGCTTTGAGCCAGCGTGAAGGGACAACCCTATACATGACTGTGCTGGCGGCGCTGCAAACCCTGATGTTCCGCTACACAGGCAGCGATGATATTCGGGTGGGAACGGCGATTGCCAACCGCCCGCGCAGTGAATTTGAGCCAATGGTAGGTATGTTTGTGAATACGCTGGTGCTGCGGACTGACCTTTCGGGCAGCCCGACCTTCCGTGAAACCCTCAAGCGGGTGCGGGAAGTCGCTCTGGGGGCGTATGCTCATCAGGACCTGCCGTTTGACCGTCTGGTGGATGTGCTGCGACCGGAACGTGACCGCAGCCGCACGCCTCTGTTCCAGGTGCTGCTCGTCTGGGAGGACCACCCCGTAGAAAGCCTGAAATTTGCGGGTGTCAACATGCACGCCCATGTTATTGACAATGGCACAGCTAAATTTGACCTGAGCCTGTATCTCTATGACCACGACGGCAGAGTCGACGGATTTTTTGAATACAATACCGACCTGTTTCAGCCGGATACGATTGAACGCATGTCAAATCATCTGCAAATGCTGTTGAGGAGCGCGGCAGAGCAGCCCGACCAGCGGCTCGAAGAACTGCGTCTGCTAACGGATGACGAGGAAGTGCGGCTGCTCATCGACTGGAATCAGACACAGGCGAACTATCCGGCAGACCTGGGGGTGCATCATGTGATAGAAGCACAGGTTGAGCGCACACCGGACAAAATTGCTGCGATTTTTGAAAACCAGCAGATGACCTACCGCGAACTCAACCGCCGCGCTAACCAGCTTGCCCATACGCTTATCCGCTATGGAGTCGGGGCGGACATGCTGGTAGGGCTGTGTGTGGATCGTTCGCTGGATATGCTGGTGGGGCTGCTGGGGATTTTGAAATCTGGTGCGGGGTACGTGCCAATTGACCCGACTTTTCCGGCTGACCGTGTGGCCTACATGCTGGAAGACGCTCAGGCGAATGTGCTGGTGACACAGAGCAGTTTGCTGGAAACGCTGCCGCCGCATCAGGGCCAACTGATTTGCCTGGATACCGACTGGCCTGTGATTCAGCAGGAAAAGGATACCAATCCTAACGCCCCGTTTGCGCCGTCAAATCTGGCCTACACGATTTACACCTCCGGCTCAACGGGCAAACCCAAAGGGGTACAGCTTCAGCATCAGGGGGTGGTGAATTTCCTCAACGCTATGCGGAAACAGCCCGGTTTAACCGAAAATGATGTGCTGCTGGCGGTGACGACTATCTCATTTGATATTGCGGTGCTGGAACTTTACCTGCCCCTGATGGTTGGTGGGCAGGTGGTCATTGCCAGCCGGGAAGTCGCTATTGACGGTCTGGCGCTCATGCAAAAAATAGAAAAACACGGCGTGACCGTGTTGCAGGCGACTCCGGCCACCTTCCGCCTGTTGATGGAAGCGGGCTGGCAGGGGAATCCAACTCTAAAAGCGCTGGTTGGGGGTGAACCGCTGCCGCGTGCGCTGGCGAATCAGATGTGCGAACGCACGGCCGAAGTCTGGAATATGTACGGCCCCACCGAAACTACCGTCTGGTCAACCGTGCAGAAGGTGGAAAAACGCGAAGGTTTTATTTCAATTGGTCGCCCGATTGATAACACCCAGATTTATATTCTGGATAAGCTGATGCAGCCTGTCCCGATTGGGGTATCGGGAGAACTGTATATTGGCGGGGACGGTGTGGCACGCGGCTATTTAAACCGTGCTGAACTCACCGCCGAAAAATTCTTACCGAATCCGTTTATGGAGGGCGGCCGCATCTATCGGACAGGCGACCTTGCCCGCTACATCGCCGATGGCACGATGCAGTTTTTTGGCCGCGCCGACCATCAAATCAAACTGCGCGGCTATCGAATCGAACTGGGTGAAATTGAAACGGTGCTGGCGCAGCATCCTTCGGTCAGGCAAAATGTGGTCATCGTGCGGGAAGATACCCCCGGCAACCCCCGCCTGGTGGCCTATCTGGTGACGGATGGGCATACGCCGGATGCGGGAGAATGGCGAACCTATCTGCGGGAAAAACTGCCCGATTACATGATTCCGTCGGCGTTTATCGCGCTGGAAGCACTGCCCCTGACCCCCAACGGCAAAATTGACCGCAAAGCCCTACCCGCGCCGGACTCGTCCCTGTTTGCTGAGGATAAAACGTATGTCGCGCCGCGCACAGAAGTGGAGGAAAAAATCGCGGCCATCTGGGGCGCGGTGCTTGGGCTGGAACGAGTCAGCGTGCAGGATAGTTTCTTTGAGTTGGGCGGCCATTCGCTGCTGGCAATGCGAATTTTTGCCGGAATCGAAAAAGAATTTGGCAAACGCCTGCCTCTGACCACGCTGTTCACCACGCCAACAGTTGAAGGACTGGCCGAACTGCTGCCCACCGCTGATCACCGGGCCAAAGTGGTGGGTGTGCCGCCCGTACTGGCAATTCAGGAAAAAGGCAGCCTGCATCCGTTTTTCTGTGTGGGCGGCGGGGTGCTGAATCTGAAAAATCTATCGCGGTATGTGGGTAATGACCTGCCGTTTTATGTGCTGCAATCCGAAAGCCTGAATGGGTATCAGGCTGTCCACGCCCCCCTGAGCGAAATTGCGTCCTTTTTCCTGAAGGCAATTAAGGAAATCCAGCCGAACGGCCCGTATTATCTGGGTGGGGCCTATGGAAGCGGAATTGTGGCGCTGGAAATGGCACGCCAGTTGGAAGTGGAGGGCGAAGAGGTGGCGCTGCTGGCGCTGTTTAATACCCGACCCAACCGCGAAACGCAGGCACGCAGCCTGACCAAACGGATTGTTGGCCGTTTGACTCGCATTAGAGAGTTAACGGAGATTAGCTGGCAGCATTTTCAGGAAGCCCTACAGGACAGAATGTGGAAAACAGCCGTAAAGGTCTGCAAGCGTGCAAGGCTGCCTCTGCCGAACTTCCTGCGCGGCGACCATTACGAAGAACTGCTGGTGCGCCGTGCCGGAAAAAGTTACCTGCCGGAAAAACCTTTTGGCAAAAAAGCTACCCTGTTTTATACCTACGACTGGTATGCCCGCCAGTTTGATTTGCCCAAATGGGGCTGGGGGACGATGCTGGCAGGGGAATTAGAAACCCGCGAAGTCCCCGGCATCCCCTGCGATATGTTTATTGACCCGTATGTGCAGGTGCTTGCCATGCACTTTAAGGATCATCTGGAACAGGCTAAACAGGCCACAAAATGGGGACCAGGATAATCGTGATCCCGTAGATAATCAGGGTCAGAAGCGACCCAACCTTTACAAAATCAATAAATTTGTACTGCCCGGCGCCGTAAACCATCAGACAAGCCGGTTCAAGCGGGGTGAGATACGATGTGCTGGCTGCGACGGCAATCATTATAGCAAAAGTACGCGGATTTAACCCCAACTGAACGGCAGTTTGTACGGCGACGGGCAGCACCACCGCCGCCGCCGCCTGGTTGGACATCGGCTGAGTCAGCAGCACGGTTAAAACAAAAAACGCGCTTAACAGCAAAAACGACTGTGAACTGCCGCTAAGTTCTACAATCTGGTCCGCCAGATAAGTCGCCGTGCCACTGTCTTGCATAGCTTTGCCAAAGGCCAGCATACAGCCAATTAAAATCAGAGCTTTCCATTCGACTTCGCGGTAGGCTTCTTCCGGCGTGATACAGCGAGTTAAAAAGGCCAGCAGCGCCCCCAGCAGCACCGCTACCGCAATCGGCAGGATGTTCAGAGCAGCCAGAATCAGCGATCCGGCAAAAATGGTCACGGCAACCGGAGCGCGGCGAATGTTGGCGGTGGTGCGGTCTACAATTTCTAAAATCCGAAAATGGTTATCAAAGTCCAACTGCCGGATGCGCTCACGTGGCCCCTGTACCAGCAGCACATCCCCCACACGCAGCACCGTGCGGCTGATTTTGTGCTGGATGGTTTCGCCACTCCGGTTGATGGCAAGCACCTGCATCCCGTAGCGCTCCCGGAAGCGCGAATTTTTAAGCGTGCGTCCTACCAGTTTTGAACGCGGCATAATCATCGCTTCAACAATTTCCAGATTTTCCGGATTTTCGCGCAGTTGGGTATCCATCAGTTTGACATCGGCTTTGATGTCAATGCCGCTTTTGTCTTTAACCTTCAGAATGTCCTCTTTTTGGCCTTCTACCAGCAGCACATCATGGGCGGCCAGTACGGTATGGGCTTCGGCGGGCAGGGTAATCGTTTTGTCGCGGATAATTTTAAAAATGAGTATGCCTAAATCGCGCCCCAGACCGGATTGTTCCAGTGTTTTGCCGATGAGGGGGGAGTTCGGCAGAATCATGACTTCGGTGATGTATACCTGACTGCTCATAAAATTAAGATGATCCTGCCCCGCCAGACGGTCAGGAATCAGGTGTTTGCCGATGAACATCATATACAGGATGCCCGCTATCGTAATTGGAATCCCTACTGGAGACAGTTCAAACACGCCAATCGGGTCTAAGCCCTGCTGCCGCATCAACCCACTGACAATGATATTGGTGGAAGAACTGATGAGAGTCACGGAACTGGAAAACAAATTGGCAAACGCCATTGGCATGAGCAGTTTGGAAGCGCTGATATTGGCGCGGCGGGCAAGGCCAAAGGTAATCGGCAGAAAAAAGGCAGTGGAGGCTGTATTACTCATAAACGAACCCAGCACCGCCGGAACAATCATCAGCGTCAGGAAAATTCGTTCAGGGTTTTCACCCGTGTATCGTAAAAGAAACCGTCCGGCGATGTCCTCCACGCCCGTTCGTACCAGCGCCGCCACCAGAATTAACACCCCAATAATCATCAGGGCGGTTTCGCTGCCAAATCCCGCGAATGCTTCATCGGTAGAAAGCAGTCCGGTCAAAATGAGTGACAGCATCACCCCCAGGGCAATAATGTCGGTAGAAATCCATTCAAAAAAGAATAACACCAGTGTTACCGCAAAAATGATGAGATAAATCGCAATCTCGGGGGTCACAGCAGAAGCGCTCCTGATTCCACAGAATCATAGGGCAAAGTGCTGCTAAAAAAGTATGAGAACTCGATGAAAAATTATCGGTTTTGCAAAATGGACGCGGCCATGTCGATAGCCGTCTGTTCGGAAAGGGATTTACCTTCCAGCACCATCACCATAATAACAGCGTCGCCGTTGTTCAACCCCGTCCAGGCCAGCAGCCATACATACTCGCGGGTGCCAGCATAGGCACGGCTGATATGCCCATACATCCAGTCCTCATACAGGGGATTTTCCTGCTGCAAAAGCTGAATTTGTGCCGCGATACTTGGCTGCATAATGGCCGGACTCGTGGTGGTGGGGAAAAAGGAGTCCCAGGTCTCCTCATCGGGCGGGCGGGTAGCGGCGATCAGGTGCAGCGGCACACCGTTGCCATGATTCACCACTGCCGCGATGATTTGAATCGCCTGAAGGGGAGTCAGGGTCAGTTCCCCCTGTCCCGCCGCTTCCTTCATCAGACGTTCCTCATTTTCCGGCGGGATGTAAGTGGGTTCATCGGTGGGCAGCAGGAATCCATCCAAACGGGCAGGTGTGAGCAGCCCTGCCGCCTGAAATTTATTAAACAGCGATTCAGGGTTCAGAGATGTGCCTACCGCGCTGATAAAAGGCATCGGGCAGGCGGCAAGATAGGCATCCGTCAGAGGGACAAGCTCCTTTTCCGTTTCACAGGAGAGCCTCAGAGTCGGGTTGTGCAGGGTGATTTCTTTGACCGAAACCATTTTATCCAAAGGGGTATTGGCGGCCAGAAGTTCGCTCAGGAGCAGGGTTTGTAAAACCCCGCCCGGCTGGTAGTCGCGCTCCGTCACCCGGTTGCGCGGCAGAAAATTAAGCAGACTGCCGCCCGCCCGTTCTTCCTCTATCCGGTTGGGGTCATACGTGGGCTGGCTGACCATCGCCAGAATATCGCCGGAAGGCACATGCACCACCAGCGCCCCTCCGTTTTGCCCTGCCATCACTTCGTTTACCTGCTGCTGCAAGGAAATGTCCAGCGTGGTTTTTACATCACCGCCTTCGACCAGCAGATGCACCAGTTCGGAAAAAAATGATTCCCACTCGTCCTGAAAATCATCCCCACTCAGCCAGTCATTCATCCCTTCTTCCAGCCCTGCCGCGCCAAACGTATAACTGTAGTAGCCGATGGCGCTGACGGCTTCGGGGTAGGGGTAAATCCGTTTCATCAGGCTATTTTGTTTTTCGCTGTAAGCCAGGAGTTCACCGTTGCGGTCAAAAATCGAGCCGCGCTGAATATTGAGTTCATCCAGCACCCGACGCGGGTTATCCTCCCGACGCTGCAAATGGTCACGTTCCATTAACTGCCAGTAGGCTGTTCCCAGAGCGACCAGGGCAAATGCCAGCAGCATCAGCGTGGTCAGGCGGTTGATTTCACGACTCATCCGACTTCGCCTCCAGCGTACTGCTTACCCGCAGCAGCAGGCCAATCATGGTAAAACTGGTGAGCAGCGACGAGCCGCCGTAACTGGCAAACGGCAGGGTGACTCCGGTTAGTGGCACAAGATTCAGCGTTCCGGCAGTGATGAGCAGGGTCTGGACCGCCAGCATAATACAAAACCCCAGCACCAGATAGGCATGGAATGGCTTATGTTGCAGTAAAATCGACAGCCGTAGCCCGCGCAAAATAATAACCAGCAGCAGCGCAACCACGCTTATCGCCCCAATCAGTCCCCATTCTTCGGCAATGGCCGCGTACACAAAATCGGTATGTACCACCGGAATAAAATTCGGGATACCCTGCCCGATGCCTGAACCAAACAGCCCGCCGTCGGCCACGGCCATCAAACTTTGCACGATTTGAAAGGAGGTATTATCGGCATCCCGCCAGGGGTCAAGCCAGATGTCCACCCGCAGCGCGACCACATCAAACACAAAGTACGCGCCGACTCCGGCCAGCCCCAGCAGCGCGATTCCACCCAACAGCAGAAATGTGTCGCCGCTAGCCACATACAACATCAGAGTAAAAACCATAAAAAAGATGGTGGCCGTGCCTAAATCGCGCTGCCAGATGAGCAGCACAATACTGACTCCCCACATGAGCAGCACCGGCCCAATATACCGCCAGTTGGTATGCCAGCGCTGGCGAAAAATGGCCTGATAATCCGCCAGATAACTGGCAAGGAAAACCACCAGCAGAATTTTCAGCAGTTCTGAAGGCTGAAAGTACAGGTTGCCTATACCCAGCCACAGCCGCGCTCCCTGACCGGATGGATTCACGCCCAGCACAATCGTAGCGGCCAGCAACACCAATCCAATCATCAGCCAGGTATAACGATACTGTTTGAGCCAGCGCAGATGACCGGGAAGGAAAC
Organism: uncultured Anaerolineae bacterium; assembly: GCA_964557285.1. Taxonomy (GTDB): domain Bacteria; phylum Chloroflexota; class Anaerolineae; order Aggregatilineales; family J027; genus SB15. The sequence continues at coordinate 13,152 of CAZKZS010000077.1, forward strand.
ACACCGCCAGCATGACCAGCACGCTTACAGCCATCCAGGTGGTTTGTCGCACGGTGTAACGCGGCAGCAGACGGTCAACCAGATTCACCCCCCAGCCCGTTAAGAGCATGGTAGCCGGATAAATGTAGGGGTCGTGGCGCGGCAGAAGGGTATTCAGCGCAAAATAGCCCGCGCCCGCGCAGATGATCCATGCCGCCACAGGCCAGAGGGCTGTCCACGACTCCCCATTGACCAGAATCAATCCGGTCTGGTTGAAGGCGATAAACAGACCCGCAACGGCCAGTAAAACGGCTTCCTGTTTCATCTTAAAAATAACGGCCTACAATGGGACGCAGTTTTTCCAGCGTCTGTGGGGGAATTTTTTCCCGATGGGTCATGACTGCATTTGCCAGCGCGTTATGCACAGGCCAATCCTCATCTGCAACGGCCTCAATGCGTGGAATGGCTTCAACCAGCGCTCGCTGGGCGGTTTCCAGATTGGAAGCAAAAGTTTCCATGACGGTAGCCGCATTGACCGCTTCTTCTTCCTCATGCCACACATCGTAATCGGTAATGTGGGCGAAGGCAGCATAGGCGATTTCGGCTTCGCGGGCAAGGAAGGCTTCTGGCGCGGCAGTCATGCCAATAAGGGAAAACCCTAACTGGCGGAACATGCCACTTTCGGCGCGGGTACTAAAACGCGGCCCTTCAACGGTAACTACCGTTCCCCCTTCATGGACTGTACCTCCAGCGGCACGAGCAGAATCAGCCAGAATCGCGGACAGTTCGGGCGAAAAGGGGTCAGCCACCCCCACATGAGCAACCAGCCCTTCTCCGAAAAATGTGCGGGTGCGTTCGCCGCGTGTAAAATCGGCCAACTGGTCAGGAATACACACATGCCCCGGTGCAAAATCTTCGCGCAGCGACCCGCACGCGCTCACCGAAATAATATGCCGCACGCCGACTGTTTTAAGGGCAAAAATGTTCGCCGCGTAAGGCACTTCGGTAGGCAGAAAACGATGTCCTTTGCCATGCCGTGCTATAAACGCTACTCGCACCCCCGCGATTTCTCCGGTCACTAGCGGGTCACTGGTCGCGCCGAAGGGAGTACGCACCGGAACTTCCTGCTTATTTTTTAAGTCCGGCATGTTGTAGAGGCCCGAACCCCCAATGATACCGATTTTAATAGAGTCCATATCATCTATCCCTTTTAAAGTTTCGCAAGTCTAGCGCAGCTTAGCCGAAAATTAAACTCACACTTGCCCACAGCAGCAGTGCCAGCATAATCCATTCAAAGGTTCTGGGGTTCATATTTTCGATGAGTTTGCGTCCCAGCCATACCCCCAGCGGGATAATCGGCAGCACCCATGCCAGGCTGAACATTTTATTCATATCAATTACGTCAGCAGCAAGATAAGCAGGTAATTTAAGGAAGTTAACAATCGCAAAAAATAGGGTTGCTGTGCCGATAAACGGGGTAGGGTCGATTTTTTGCAGCAGCATGTAGGCGGTGAAGGGCGGCCCGCCTACATTTGCCAGTGCCGACCCGAATCCGCATATCCAGCCAGCCGCATACCCATGCCACAAACGCGGTGTATAGCGCACCCCCGCCAGCGCATTTCCCCCTACCTTATAAATCACCACCACAAGGCAAAAAATTCCTAACAGGCGGCGCAGCATATCCTCCGGCAGAGAACTTAGCACGTATGCCCCCATAATAATGCCGACGATGGACGGCAACAGCAGCAGCCGGACGTAATACATATCCCATTTCTGCCAGTACAGACGCAGGGCAAAAATATCCGCAAAAATGAGCAGAGGAATTGTGACCGCAATGGCTTCTGAAACGGGCATAATGATTCCCAGCAGAGGCAGAGTCAGCGAAACGGGAATCGGGCCACCGAGTCCCCCTTTGGAGAGTCCCACCAGCAATCCGGCCAGCGCCACAATCAAAACCGTCGTCATGAAAATAGAGTCCCTTGAATGGCTGCTGATTCTTGAGGGCTGCGCCTTTGGAGTCAATGGGGCAGTTCTGAGAAGTCGGCTTTCGGGCGGCGCTGCCTGACGCCTGCCTAACGCTGACTGTCCAAGTGCGGGGAGTTGTCGGGTATAATGTTGCCAGCCTTTTATCAAAGCGGAGTGCGATGTTTTCAAAACGAATCGGAATCGACCTGGGAACAGTCAATGTCCTGGTAGCTTATAATAACCAGATTGTATTGCAAGAACCCTCAATGGTGGCGCTGACTACCGGTGAACAGGAGCTTGTGCGGGCGATTGGTCAGGATGCCCGTGATATGTGGGGGCGTCACCCGGAAGGAATTGAGGTCATGCGTCCCCTGCGGGATGGCGTCATTGCCGATTACGAAGTGACCGAAGCCATGCTGCGTTACTTTTTACGCAAAATCAAAGCGCGAACTTTCGGGCGCGGGCCGGAAGTGATGATTTCCGTGCCGTTTGGGGTTACATCGGTAGAAAAGCGGGCGGTGTATGAGGCAGCAATTCAGGCCGGAGCGCGGCTGGCCTATCTGATTCCTGAGCCGCTGGCGGCCGCAATTGGCGCGGGGCTGCCCGTGACGACTCCCGCCGGAAACATGATTTTGAATATGGGCGGCGGTGTCACGGAAGCGGCAGTCATGGCAATGGGAAATGTCGTGGTGGCGAACAGCGTTCGGGCGGGCGGGATGCGCCTGGATGATGCCATTATGAACTACATGCGCCGTAAATACAGTTTAGTGATTGGCGAACCCACGGCTGAAGCAGTCAAGATTCAGATTGGCGCGGCGGTGAATCTGCCGGAAGAGTTGTATATGGAAATTCAGGGGCGCGATCAAGTGAGTGGGCTGCCACGCACGATTACGGTTTCCACCAGCGAAGTCGCGGAAGCGATTCAAGAGCCGCTTTCGATGATTGTGGGCGTGGCAAAACGGGTACTGGCTGATACCCCGCCCGAACTGGCTTCCGATATTATTGACCGGGGGATTGTATTAACTGGAGGTACGGCGCTGCTGCGTGGCATTGAGCAGTATATTACGGAAGTGACGGGTGTTCCGGCCTACCGCAGCGACGATCCAATGGTGGCGGTAGCGGTAGGCGCGGTGCGGGCGCTGAATAATCCCAGCCTCATGCGCGGCAACTTGTATCAGGTTTAACTCTATAGGTCATCGTCTTCCCACCAGTTGACTGAGGTTTCCCACACAGGGGCAGCTTGAGGTTTTGGATTGGCTGTGTATTTAAATTCATACGGGGTCGTACTCATAATCTGATGTTTTACCCCATCCGGTAACTCAAGATTGTACATGGGCAGATAAGCATTGAGCAGGTTGTCCATAATCGGCTTTCGAGCCGCATAACGTTTGACGGCTGTTATCAAAATCTGTTCTGCATTGCTGTGGCCTCCCAGTGCTTTCTGAAAGGCGTCAATCACTGTTTGGGTGGGTTCATATTGAATTTCTTCAAGAAACTGCGATTCAAGGGTCGGGGTTGAAGTCGATTGGCTTCCCTGACGCGGGGCGGAAGAAACCCCAATGTAAACCCCTTTTTTGGCGCGGGTGATAGCCACATAAAATAGACGGCGTTCATTTTCAATCAGTTCTGATATAGGCGGCTCTTTGACAATGCCTGCTTTGTCATAAATCGCATTGGCTGAGGCAAAGGAGCAGGGCATATACCCGTCTTCGCAGTTAGGAAGAAACACATAGTCAAATTCCTCCCCTTTGACCCGAAAAACAGTCGTCATCACAATCTGCTGTTCTTCAGGGACACCTCGCGTCGTATCCAGGTGTTGAATATGGGTGAGAAAGTCAGGCACATTCTTTTGAAGCGTTTCCGCGTAGCGGCAGAAAGCAGCTACCGAACGTTTTCTATCTTCCGATGCTTCGCCTTTGCCATAATAATCATCAAAGTGGCTGTGGTAATCCAGGGTGGTAATCAGTCCTTTAAGCAGATCATCAGCAAAATACTGGGCGTCAATACTTTCATTCAGACCTATGAGAATGTTGACCAGTTCTTCTATTTTTTCCCGTTGTTTCTGGCTTAAGAGACTGGCGCCACTGTTTGCCAGCGAATTTAATGCATAACGTAGAGAGAAACCGGCTTCGGCCTGCTGTTTGATGTGTCGGGAGAGAATGTCTTTAGAGAGTTTTCGATTGGGGACGTT
>CAZKZS010000078.1:0-17226 GCA_964557285.1 uncultured Anaerolineae bacterium
GCATCGTGGCACAAATATTCAAATTCCAGCGCGTAGTCCGCCAGATGTTCTACCGGAACGGTGGCATCATCCACAAACGCCAGGGGTTTAGAGTCGCCGCGTTTGCTCTGTAGAATCCCCAATCCCGCCTTCCGCACCGCCCACACGTTCGTTACATCTTCCGGCGTGGTGCAGTGAGTCATCAGCCCGCGAAAATTGTGTTTTTGTAGTGCGTCCGCCAGCGCCGCCCGCTTTGCCGCCAGTTCCGCCGGATCGTTTCCGGCAAATTCGACCACCAGCACGGCGCGGGGGTCGCCTTCAATGAAATACAGACGGCGGTTATATTCAGGAATCTGGCGCGTCAGATAATTAAAATACTGGTCAATTAACTCCACTGCCGAAGGCCGATGTTCCAATATAAACGGGACAAGCGCCAGCGATTCATAGAGCGAGTCAAACTGAAGCACCAACAACTGGGCATGAAGCGGACGTTTAACCAGCCCGAGTTTTATCGCCGTTATCATGCCCAGTGTGCCTTCGCTGCCCACTACAAGCGGCGCAAGGTTGAGCGATTCCCCACGCTGCATTTGTAACAAAATCCGGTTCAGGTTGTATCCTGCAACATTACGCCACGTTTTGGGGTAGCGGGTAATAATGTCGTCTTTGACCTGCTCGACCAGCGCTGGAATGTCGCGGTAGAGGCGGCCTTCCAGCGTATCCTGATTTTGCAAGCGGGCGATTTCTTCCGGCGATTTGGGGCCAAACCGCGTCAGGCTGCCATCGGCCAGAATCACATCCACTTCTTTGATGTGGTCGACCATCATGCCATACACGATAGAATGCGAACCCGTCGAATTATTGCCCGTCATGCCGCCCAGGGTGGCGGTCATACTAGAAGCAGGGTCGGGGCCGACCATCCAGCCGTGCGGCAGCAGAGCGCGATTCAGCGAATCCAGCACCATGCCCGCCTGCACCCGCACCCATCCGGCCTCAAGATTCAACTCAAGAATCTGATTCAGATGGCGCGAGAGGTCAATGATGATGCCCTGCCCGATGGTCTGGCCGGACAGACTTGTACCGCCGCCGCGTGGCACGATGGAAACCCCATGTTTAGCAACTGTTCGCACGATTTCAACCCCGTCCGCTTCATCACGGGGAAAAGCGACGCCCATCGGTAACACCCGATAGCTGGACGCATCTGTGCTGTACAGATTACGGGTTACTGGGTCAGCCTTCACTGTGCCGCGTATACGGCTGAGTTCGCTGAACAGTTGCTCGTGGGTCATGCCCGCGTATCCTTTCCCATCGTATTACTCAACCGCCCCAGTTTATCCACTTCAACGACCACTTCATCCCCCGGCTGCAACCAGACCGGATTTTTCATACCCAGAATCACCCCTTCCGGTGTGCCTGTTGAAATGATGTCCCCAGGTTTGAGGGTCATGTGCTGGCTGAGGTAGCTGATGATTTCCGCGACGGAAAAAATCATATCGGAAGTGTTGGAGTTCTGGCGTAGTTCGCCATTGACCCAGCATTTAAGGCTCAGATTTTGCGGGTCGCCAACTTCATCGGCTGTCACCAGATACGGGCCGATGGGCATAAATTTATCCGGTGTTTTGCCAAGCAGCCATTGACTCGTCCGCAGTTGAAAATCGCGGGCGCTTAAGTCGTTCACGGCGCAGTAACCAAATACCACGTCCAAAGCGCTGTTTACATCGACGTTGTAAGCTGTTTTGCCAATGACAACGCCCAGTTCTGCCTCATAATCCCCTTTTTCAGACCGGGCGGGCAGGGGAATCAGTTCACCTGCTGCCGCCAGCGCGTTGTTAAACTTGGAAAAAATAATCGGGACGGTGGGAACGGGTGCGTTGGTTTCTTCGGCGTGACGGCGGTAGTTCAGCCCAATGCAGATGATTTTTTCCGGTTTGGTGACACACGGCGCATATTGAATCAGCCCTTCATCCAGCACCGATGCTGCTGAAGCCGCCGCTTCCAGCGCACCAAGCGCGTCCGCACCGCCCGCCAGCACCGCTTCCAGCGTGGTAGACGTTTCTACAATGCCCCTGTCGGTTTTAACCCCCAGGCGAAGTTCGTTGTTTTTATAAAAATTCAGCAGTTTCATAGTTTCCTCTTTAATGATTCCCGTGTGGCACTTCCGCGCCGGAGCTTCCAACCAGAAAATCAAAATCCGCGCCCGTATTGGCCTGCTGCACATGATTTAAAAACAGGCTGACATACCCGCGTTCGGTGTGCGGCGGGCGGGGTGTCCAGACGGCGCGGCGGCGGGACAGTTCTTCGTCGCTGATGTCCAGATTCAGGCGGCGGCGCGGCACATCCAGTTCAATCATGTCGCCATTTTGTACCAGCGCCAGCGTACCACCAATCGCGGATTCCGGCGCGACATGCAGGACAACCGTCCCAAAAGCCGTGCCACTCATGCGCCCGTCGGAAATGCGAATCATATCCGTGACACCTTCGCGCAGCAGTTTGGCGGGGATGGAAAAATTGCCCACCTCCGGCATCCCCGGATACCCTTTTGGCCCGACCTGTTTCAGCACCAACACACAATCTTTATCAACATCCAGAGTTGGGTCATCTATGCGGGCATGGTAATCATCAATGTCCTCAAAAACTACCGCCCGCCCGCGATGGGTCATTAATTCCGGTGTAGCCGCCGACGGTTTGATAATCGCCCCATCCTCACATAGATTGCCACGCAGCACGGCGAGTCCGGATTCTTTTTTCCAGGGGTTATCGGCGGTAGCAATCACCTGCCGATTGTGGCAGACCACACCCGCCGTATTTTCCCCGATGGTTCGGCCGTTCACCGTTGGCGCATCCAGATGCAGCACCTCTTTGAGTTCCTGAATCACTACAGGCAGCCCACCCGCGTAATAAAAATCCTCCATCAGAAACTGGCCGGAGGGCATGAGATTCACCAGCAGCGGAATCCGGCTGCCCAGCGTATCAAAATCTTCAAGGCAGAGTTCCACGCCGACTCGTCCGGCAATTGCCAGCAGATGCACCACAAAATTGGATGAGCCACCGACGGCCGCGTTGATCCGAATGGCATTTTCAAAATTTTTGCGGGTCAAAATCTGGGAAATTTTCAGGTCGTCGCGCACCATTTCTACAATCCGCTTGCCCGATAAATGTGCCAGACGGCGGCGGCGGGCATCAACGGCAGGAATGGCAGCCGCACCGGGCAGAGTCAGCCCCAACGCTTCCACCATACAGGCCATCGTGGAAGCCGTTCCCATCGTCATGCAGTGGCCTTCGCTGCGGGACATACACGACTCGGCTTCTAAATACTGCTCCATCGTCATGCGGCCTGCCCGCAAATCGTCATTAAATTTCCACAAATCCGTTCCCGAACCGATGTCTTTGCCGCCATATTTCCCGTTTAACATCGGGCCGCCGTTGACGACCAGCGTCGGCAAATCTACGCTGCACGCGCCCATAACAGTAGAAGGCGTGGTTTTGTCGCAGCCCGTCAGCAGCACGACGCCATCCAGAGGATTCGCCCGGATGGTTTCTTCAACATCCATGCTGGCAAGGTTGCGAAATAACATGGTGGTCGGGCGCATGAGCGATTCCCCAAGCGACATGACTGGAAATTCAAGCGGATAGCCGCCCGCCTCATACACCCCGCGTTTGACCATTTCCGCCAGCACACGGAAATGGGCGTTACAGGGAGTTAATTCCGACCAGGTGTTACAGATACCAATCACAGGCCGCCCGTCAAACACATGATCCGGGTAGCCCTGATTTTTGAGCCAGCTACGGTAGGCAAAACCTAAAACATCCTGCCTGCCAAACCAATCATGACTGCGTAATTTTTTATCCATCCTCTCACCTCAATTTGGATGATTCTTCGGGAAGGGCGGGGGTATCTTCAGGAATGGGGCTGCTTAGCGTCCACCCACCATCTACAATAAGCGTTTGTCCAGTGATTTGCCGCGCCTGCGGAGAAGCTAAAAACAGGGCGGCAGCTACTACATCCTCCACATACCCAACCCGTCCGGTAGGATTGACGGATGCCCAGTTGGATTCATAATTTGGGTCGTCGGTGCGGGTGCGTTCGGTCAGGGTTGCGCCGGGGCAAATCGTATTTACGGTAATGCCATACTGCCCTAATTCTATTGCCAGCACGCGGGAAAGATGGATGATGGCGGCTTTGGTCAGGCCATAGGTGCTTAAATTGGGATACGCTTGCACCCCCGTGACGGATGCCATCAACAAAATGCGCCCGTTTTGAGTTTGACGTTGAATCATCTCACGGGCGGCGGCCTGCGCTGTAAAATACGTGCCGCGCAGATTGACCCCTATCACCCGGTCAAAGGCTTCAGGCGTGTAATCCAGAAATGCGCCAAAATTGGTAATCCCCGCGTTGGCAATAACAATATCCAGCCGCCCGAAACGTGCTGCCGTTTCGCTAACCATCCGGCGCACTTCTTCCACATGCGAAATATCCAGCCCGTAGGGGATGACTCGCTCCGCGCCCACGACCTGATTAATTCTGGCGGCGGCTTCTGCGGCCAGCGTGGGGTTAATGTCATTCAGCGTGAGCCATGCGCCCGCCTGTGCAAATGCCTGACACAGCCCGAATCCAATGCCGACTCCCGCCCCCGTGACAATCACAGCATGGTCTTGAAAGGTCATCTGTTTACCCCCCAAACTGATAGGTTTTTAAACCTGTCGCCTCCGGTTCGGCCACAAACAGACTGCCCGCCAGAGGCTCTTTTTCACGCTGTTCAGGGGTCATGTGTTCGGTAGCAGTGGTGATGTACAGTTTATCCAGCGCTTCGCCGCCAAACGCGCAGGAGGTCACTTGAGAAGCCGGAACATCAATCTGCGCCAGCGTGTCACCTGTCTGCGGATTCCAGCGCCGCACATACCCCGCGCCGTTGTGAGCAATCCACAGCATCCCTTCGGAATCCAGCGTCATCCCGTCGGGCCAGCCTGCCTCTTCAGGTGTGTGAATCACCACACGCCCCTGACCGATATTTCCGGTGAGGGGGTCGTAGTCAAAGGCGGTTACGGTGCGTTTAGGGGTATCAATGTGATACATGGTGTTTTCCCACCAGACGATACCGTTAGGAATACACATCCCATCCAGCATTTTGTGGACACTTAAATCGGTATCCAGACGGTACAGGCTGCCAATACACGGTTTGCCGGAAAACGTCATCGTTCCCGCCCAAAAACGTCCGGCGGGGTCACATTTACCATCGTTAAAACGGGTATCCGGCGAGCGGCCTTCTGGATTTACCACCATTTGAAGCTGCTGCATTTCCAGATCAAAACTGGCAAACCCATCCCGCACGGCCAGCATCACCCCGCCGGACTCACGCGGAACGACCGTGCCAACAGGCTGCCCAAGGGTATAGGTTTTATCGGTGCTGGTGGCGGGGTCAAAAACGTGAAGCTGGCCTTCCAGAATATCAACCCAGTACAAAACGTTCGTTCGGTCATCCCACAGCGCCCCTTCGCCCAGGGTAGCGCGGGCAGGGAGACACACTTTTGCTTCCATCGTCTATTTTTCCTTTGTCGAACAAAAATTATTTTTGTCCTGGCTGCTGAGGATTATAACGATACAGAGTCCATTCACGCTACCTGATAGCTGTCTGCCCAAAAAGCTGATTTCCGACACTACCGCCCGCGTCTGGCGTCTATTCTAATCAAAGGTAAAAGGATTTTTTGATGCCCTGTTATCACCAGTTGGTCGAACGTCTGAATCGTTTTCCGCAGGGCGCGCCGCCGTCCGACTCTCTGTATAAAATTTTGCAACTCCTGTTTAGCGAAGAAGAAGCGGGGCTGGTGGCACAACTGCCCATCAAACCCTTTACCGCCGCTACTGTCAGCCGCATCTGGAAAAAAGACCTGACCGAAACCCGGACTATCCTTGAACGGCTGGCAGGACGGGCGCTGCTGGTGGATATGGAACGACCAGACGGCGAAACGACGTATATTTTGCCGCCGCCGATGGCCGGCTTTTTTGAATTTTCCATGATGCGCGTGCGAGAGGATATTGACCCCAAAACGCTGGCCGACCTGTTTTATCAATACTGCACCGTTGAAGATGACTTTATGCCCTCGCTGTTCCGGGGCGGCGATACACAGCAGGGACGCATTTATATTCAAGAACCCGTTTTGCCGCCCGAAACGCATGTGCTGGATTATGAACGGGCGAGTCATGTCATCAAAACTGCTTCCCATATCGGGGTGAGTACGTGTTACTGCCGTTTTAAAATGCAGCAGGTAGGCAAAAACTGCAACGCGCCGCAGGACATCTGCATGACCTTTAACAGTATCGGCCATGCGCTCATCCGGCACGGCTATGCACGAGAGGTTGAGGCAGCAGAAGGATTAGATTTACTGGCACAGGCGTATGAGCATAATCTGGTGCAGTTTGGCGAAAATGTGCGCCAACAGGTGAGTTTTATCTGCAACTGCTGCGGGTGCTGCTGCGAAGCGCTCATCGCGGGGCGTCGCTTCGGGATGCACCACCCGATTCACACGACCCATTACCTGCCGGAGATTGACGAACAAACGTGTAACGGCTGTGGCAAGTGTGTCAATGTCTGTCCGATGGAAGCGATGACGCTGGTTTCGGCCAACGACCCCACCCGTCCCACCCGCAAAAAAGCCAAACTGGATGCTGATGCCTGTCTGGGGTGCGGGGTATGCGTGCGGAACTGCCCCAAAAATAGCATCCAGATGCACAGCCGCCCGCAGCGTGTGATTCCGCCTCTGAACGGCACCCATCGGGTGGTGGTGATGGCAATTGAACGGGGCATGTTACAAAACCTGATTTTTGACAACCACGCGCTTGCCAGCCACCGCATTTTAGGCGCTGTGCTGGGCGTGATTTTAAAACTGCCGCCCATCAAGCAGGTGCTTGCCAGCCAGCAGGTCAAATCCCGTTATCTGGAAGCGCTGCTAAGCAAATAGCCCCTATTGCTTTTCCAGCAGCGCGGTCAGGTGGGCAAGCTGTGCCTTCAGCGCCGCCACTTCTTCGCTAAGGCTGGTATCGGATTCCTGAGTGCGCGTTCCCAGGAACAGCGTCGCCAGAGTCGCGGTGATGTAGCCCAGAATAGCAAGGGCATAAACTGAAATTAACCAGCACAGGATACGCCCTTCAACGGTTTGCGGCCAGTAATCTGAACCTAAGGTTGTCATGACCATCGAAGTCCACCACACGGCTTCCCCGTAGCTGTTGATACTGCCCTGTTCGGTAGAATATCCCGCTTCTCTCAGGGAAGTCGGGTTTTCAAAATAGGCAATACCCGCCGCCCCGATAAAAATCACCAGAATCGTAATCGCAAAAACATAGCCAACACTGTGGCGGCCTAAGGTAATGGCGGTGGCTCGCATACTCCGGTTAACGGAGGTAATCAGCCGCAGCAGCCCCACCGTGCGAATCGTCCGTACTGCCCGCAGCACCCGCAGCGCCCGAAACACGCGCAGCGCGGGCAGCACAAGGGAGATCACCGATAGCCAGTTGCGTTTGAGATAGGTGGTTTTTTCAGGGGCAATTACAAATTCGATGACAAAATCGAAAATAAAAATCGCCCAGATGAGGTAATTTAAAGTCTGGAGCAGCGGCCCCAATCCCTGCACAAAGTCCAGAATCAGCAGCCCCACCCAGACAAAGGCCAGCGCAGTAATCGGTTTATCAAAAAGTTGGTTTAAATGGCTGAGGAGTTCCCAGCATTCATTTTTGAGGGCATGGGGTTCATCAATGTGCTGCATGAAGTCTCCTTTCCCTCTCAGTTTATCAAAGTCCTGTGGGGGAAGCGGGTGTCCTCATCCAGTCATTAGATAATTTTTAATTCCCTCTCAGGATGACCGTGTATGGGTATCCTCATCGGTGAGCGTTTCATGCTTCTGGGTCACTTCAGAAGCATTTTCATCAGATTTGGCGGCGGGGTCAAATTCGCGGGTCGCAAATTCGTCCGCGTCGTACTCGATTTGCAGTAAACCGGTATCCTCTTCAATAATCGGAGTCAGTGAGGTTTGCAAATGCACCGACCCCGGCTTTTCACCATCTCCCCGGGGCTTGAGGGGAATATCAGCCACCAGAAAATTATCCCGGTCGCGCTGCTCATATTTAAGTTCAATATCACTCTCACTCACGCGGCAGTATTTTTGAATCACCTGCAAAATTTCATGCTGCATATTCCGCAGGTCTTCCGGCGAAAGATGCGCCCGGTCTGTCACCAGCACGACCTTCAGACGATCTTTCGCAGATTGAGCTGCTTTTTGTTTCCTCCCCATCAGACGTTCCATGAAGCTACTCATCCATCACTCCTCAAGGGTTACTGTTGAATATCCGCATCAAGCGCTGGAAAAATCCGGGTTGGTCGTCAAAATTTGGGAACGGGACCGATTCGCCATTCAAGCGGCGGGCGATGTTGTTAAATTCGATGGAGGCTTTCGCGGCGGTACCAGGGCTGCCCGTGTTCCCCGCAATCAACACGGTTTCATCTTCAGGGATAATACCAATAATCTTGATTGCCAGAATTTCAACCACGTCATCGGCGGAAAGCATTTCGCCCCGTTTAATCATTTCCGGCTTAATGCGATTCAGCACCAGATGGGCGGAAATATTCTTCGACTTGGCTTCAATAATCCCAATTACCCGGTCAGCATCCCGCACCGATGAAATTTCTGGGTTCGTGACAATTAATACTTCGTCTGCCGGCGCAATCGCGTTCTGAAAACCGCGTTCAATCCCTGCCGGACTATCAATTAATATAAAATCAAATTCCTTTTTAAGGGCTTCAGCCAGTTTAATCATTTGAATCGGTTTAAGGGCGGTTTTGTCGCGGGTTTGCGCGGCAGGCAGCAAATATAAGGACTGATATTGTTTGTGTTTGACCATTGCCTGACGCAGTTTGCAGCGCCCTTCAATCACATCAATCAGGTCATACACAATGCGGTTTTCCAGCCCCATAATAATATCAAGGTTTCGCAGGCCGATGTCCGCGTCAATCGTCACGACCTTTTTCCCAAGCGCCGCCAGCGCAACCCCCAGATTCGCGGTCAGGGTTGTTTTGCCGACTCCGCCCTTACCGGAAGTCACGGTAATGACTCGTCCGGTCTGTTCCCTCACTTCAGTTGGTGTTCCAGAGTACGGCTTCGATTTGTCCATTCTTCACCTGTGCCATTTCGGGTAGTGGTTTACGTTTTCGACTTTCATCTGGCGGAACGGCGATATGGGAGGCAATCCGCAGTTGTGTCGGGGCAAGGTCAAGCGCACATACAATCGCGTTTTCGTCCCCATTCGCTCCCGCATGGACAATGCCGCGCAGTTTCCCCCATACAATAATGTCCCCCGTAGCCACAATTTCCGCACCATAATTCACATCCCCAACGACAACAACATGCCCATTGCTGCGAATGGTGCGTCCACTGCGAAGCGTGCGTTTGACCAGCACCCCTACTGTGCCATATTCTTCGGAATCCATAGGCGGGAGGGCATCTTCATCTTCGTCCTCTGACTCATCCTCCATCCCCAGCTCATCGTCATGCGCGATTCTTACCGGAGCAGGAATTTCCGACAGACGAGTAAACAGGTGGAGTTCCTCGGCAGCGCTGGAAGTTTCCTCATTCTGGCTCAGAACGGCCACTAACTCCACCTGACGGCGGGAAAGGGTTTCTTTAAGCGCGGTTAGATGTTCCACACTGACCGCCCGTTCGCTGACATCCACCACCAGCCGCGCCCCCTGGAAAAATGTGCCGCGCTGGTCAATATAACGGGCAAGGTCATCCACGAGCGGCTGCCATTCCTGATGGGGAGTCAGGGTTGCCAGAATACCTTCTCGAATTCCTTTAATTGCAATCGTATCCGTCATAACCTTCCATTGTACGCAGATTTTCGTCGAACGCCACTACTGGCGGCGGAAGTAAAAGTCCAGCACCCGCCGCACGACGGGCAGCGCCACCTGAGAGCCTTCACCCGCGTTATATACAAACGCAACGACGACAATTTCCGGTGCTTCATAGGGTGCATAACCAACATACCAGGCATGGGACGGCCAGCGCCCCGGAATACACAGCCCCAACGGGCGAGCAATATCGTCACAGTATTCGGCGGTGCCGGTTTTTCCCGCTTCATTCACATAGGCCAGGGGGTCAACGGGCGTAACCCCTACCGAAGCTGTGCCGCGTGTGACCACCTGCCGCGCCCCTTCATGCACAATCTGAATGACTTCCGGTGACGCAAACGGCGGCACATAATCGCGGGCAACACTGCTGTTATAAACCAGAGGATCGCACACCTCACCGTTAAAGGCATAGTTGTACGGCACATTCACGCGGTAGGTCACGATATTTTTAATATCATCTTCGCGGTTGGGATCAATATCCACCTGTGCCGTATACGAGTCCGGGTTGCAGCGTGCTGGATCGTAGTGGTCGGAATCCGGTTCGCAACGGCAGACCAGACTGTTCGCTTTTTGAATCAGCAAATCTTCTTGCAGCAGCAGCACCACGTCGCCATTGGGGGGCAGCACAACCGTCCGGGCAATACGCGGCGTAAATTCCTTAACAACATTCCCTTCAGCGTCCAAAAACTTCTTGATGATGGTCGGCTGGTAGAGAATCCCGCCGTTGGCGATAGCTGCCGTGTAAGAAAGCTGCTGAAGCGGCGTCACGGTCAGATACCCCTGACCAAAAGCCGCGTTATAGGTATCTCCGGTTGACCAGCTTTGCCCATACAAACGGCGTTTCCAGTCGCGGTCTGGCATCCGACCGGCCACTTCCAACGGAAGCTCAATGCCCAATTCCGACCCCACGCCAAAGGCGGTTGACCAGCGATACAGGTCGTCAATTCCCAGTCCGCCGCGACGCAGCACCGCTTCACTTACATCCGGGTTGCCGCCCCCTACCTGATAAAAATACACATCGCAGCTTAAAGCAATCGCATCCCGCAGATTCACGCGGCCATGCCCATTCCTATCCCAGCATACAAACGTCTGGCTCTGGGCAATATCATTCGGCGCGTAGGCATTGGGCAGAGTCAGCCGCCCACCGTCAAACAGGTACGATTCCGGCGCAATCACCCCCTCCTGCGCGACGGCTGCCGCCGTCACCAGCTTCCACACCGACCCCGGCGGGTAAAGCGACCCAATGGCATGATTCACCAGGGGCAAAAGCGGGTCATCAGCTAAATCAAAGTAATAATCCACATCAATGCTGCGAGCAAAACGCTGATTGTCATAGGTCGGCCACGACACCAGCGCCAGAATTTCTCCGGTGCGTGGGTCCATGGCAATCACTACCCCGCTTTGAGAACGTAGTTTTTGCTCCTGCGCGTTCAGGATGTTAATGCGTTCAATCAGCGCTTCCTGCGCCACACGCTGCAATTCGGTATCAATGGTTAGCTGAAGGGTATAACCGGAGCGCGGGTCCTGACGGTCAATCAGCGCTAGTTTTTCGCCCGCCACGTCCACTTCATAGGTTTCAGAACCACGCTGACCCGCCAGTTCGGTTTCAAAAAACCGTTCTACCCCCGCGTATCCGATGCGGTCAAAACTGGGGTCGTATCCCTGTTCGCGTAAATCTTCGGCTTCTTCTTCGCCAATCGGCCCAATGTATCCGATAATCTGCGCGGTCAGTTCTCCAGTAGGATATTCCCGCACCGAACGCACTTCGATATTGACCCCCGGCAGGGTCAGTTTTTGCTCCTCAATTTGCAGCGCTACCTCTTGCGGAATATCCGTTGCGACCGTCACCGGACGAAACGGCGCGATACTCTCCCCTTCATCGACCAGATCTTCCAGACTGCGCTGATTCGCACCGGAAGCAATCACCACTTCATTGGTCGCGGGAACATCAATCAGACCCGCCAGCAGATTGTAAATTTGCAGCACTGCTTCCGGGTCATCCGGCAAAAACGCCGGTGTAATGGTCACGTTAAAGGCGGGTACATTCCGTGCCAGCACTTCCCCGTTGCGGTCTAAGACCGATCCGCGTGAGGAGGCAATCGGCAGCGTTTGAATCCGATTTTCTTCCGCATCATCCCGAAAGCTGATGCCTTCCACAAATTGCAGGTAATACAGGCGGGACAAAAAAATCCCAAAAACCGCAATCACCACCCCCCGAAAAAACCATAACCGCCATCCCTGAAAAGGCATTAACCCCATCAGTTTACTCCTAGACTAAACCCACTTTGGGCGGGCGCAGGAAATCCAGAATACGCCCCATGACACGGAACACGGGCAAAACCAACAGCCCATTAAAAAGGAGAGTCGGAATCGTCCATGTAAGAATCGCGCGAAAAAGCGGGAAGGAATTTCCCTGAAGAATCAGCACGGCCAGCACCACCGTTTGATGCAGCAGCGTGGTCAAAATCACGGCAGCAGGAGGAATCACCAGATTCCGACGCCCGACCTGCCCCACGTAAAAGGCAAGGAGAGTCACTGCCAGCACATACGCAAAACTGGAAGTTCCGGTGGGCGTCACCGACAGCAAATCCACAAACAGCCCGCCGATAAATGCCCAGGGCAGCGCATCCGAAAGTTCATTCAGCAGCCCCCACGACACAATCAAAATCAACACCAGACTCGGCTGTCCATTCAGGTAACGCAGATGAGACAGAACACTTGCATCAATCACAGCCGCCACCATAAAAAGCGGAATCCCGACGGCGTAAATCGTCACGGCTGTTCCGCCTGAGGTTCGGCAAAAATATCCAGGTCAACCGGTTCAAAATTGGTAATCACCAGCACAATATCCAGATTTTCAAAATCGACCAGACTTTGTACCGACGCCTGTTTAAATAAGCTGTTCGGGGAAATGCCCACACTGCTAATTTGTCCGATAAGGATGTTCGGGGGAAACGCTTGAGTTTCGCCGGAAGTAAAAACCTGCTGGTTTTCGGCAAGCTGCCCGTTGACATCCACAAAATCTAAAATCAAGTCGCCGCTGATGCTGCCGCGCAGCAGTCCGGTTTCACGGGTTTCATTTTGCACGCGGGCAGTCACAGAACTGTTGACATCGGTAATGAGCATGACTTCTGCACCCGTCGCCGAAACCTCTACCACACGCCCCACCAGTCCCAACTCTGTAACCACCGGGTCGCCCACCTGCACGCCGCTACGTGTTCCCGCCGCAATATGAATCGTGCGGGTAATGCCGTTCACATCCCGGCCAATGACATCGGTCGTAATGTAACGCCAGTCCGCACCTTTTTGCCCCACATAATTGGAAAGTTCAACCAGACGGTCATAGTCGCTGCGAAATGCCCGCAGTTCGGCCAACTCACTTTGATATTGTGCCAGCGCTTTTTCCAATTCCCGATTCCGCAGCCGCAGCGCCCGAAATTCCGCCATTTCCTCCGCAAAGGTCGTAAAATCGGAGGATGCGCCGCCAAACACCCGTTCCAGCGCCGTTAGCGGAACGCGCAAAATGCCTTCTGCCGGAGCAAGCGTTCCCAAAAAACTCAGCAGAATCAACAAAACACACAAACCCAGGGTCATCAGGACGGTAAAACTACGCGGGCTTTGCAAGGTGAACTCCTGTTAATGATGGGTGCTGCCGCGCTCCAATCCCGTGAGCAGTTGGCGCAAATTGTCGTAATCTTCCAGAATACGCCCCGCCCCCCGCGCGACACAGGTCATCGGATCTTCTGCCAGCCAGGTACGGATATTCACTTCGCGGGTAATACGATCCGTTAGCCCCTTTAACTGACTTCCCCCTCCTGCTAGACAAATCCCCGATTCCATTAAATCGGCCACCAGTTCCGGCGGGGTTTCGTCCAGTGCATCTCGAATCGTATCCACGATAATACCCACAGAGCCAGCCAGCGCTTCCCGAATTTCAATGGAGGAGACATCACGCGCTTCTGGCAGTCCGGTAATCAGGTTGCGCCCGCGCATGACTCTCGTTTTTTCTTCCACCAGTGAATACGCCGACCCCACTTCAATTTTGGCATTTTCGGCGGTGCTTTCCCCCACCAGCAGGCTGTACTTACTCCGCATATACTGGACAACATCTTCGTCCATTTCATCCCCTGCCACGCGGATACTGCGGCTGATGACGATTCCTCCCAGGCTGAACACGGCTACTTCGGTAGTGCCGCCGCCAATATCAACGATCATACTGCCGCGTGTTTCGTTAATCGGCAGCCCCGCGCCCACCGCCGCAGCAACAGGTTCTTCAATTAAAAACGCTTCACGGGCGCCCGCTTCTACCGCCGCATCATACACGGCACGTTTTTCGACTTCGGTGACACCGGAGGGAATCCCGATGACCACACGCGGGCGATGAATCGGAATAAAACTCTGTTCATGTACTTTTTTAATAAAATACGTTAACATGGCTTCAGTGATTTCAAATTCCGCAATGACACCATCCCGCAGGGGGCGAATCACCTGAATATCCTTGCCGACCTTACCCGCCATCAATTTGGCTTCGCGTCCCACATGCGTGACCTGGCGGGTTTTACGACGAATAGCGACATAGGACGGCTCATTAATGACAATGCCCTTGCCCCGCACATACACCAGGGTATTGGCGGTACCGAGGTCGATACCAATATCTAGCGAAAATAATCCGAGTAAAAAGTCTAATGGGCTGACCAAGACTGCTCCAACATGCGTAGAGAGTACAAGCGGCCATTATAACACGTCCCTGCCAGCCTTCGGGGATTTCATAGAACATGCATATACAAGGTATGAGAACCGTAGGCTGTGAGGCTGAGCATCAAAAAAAACAACCCGCTTCCCACCAGCAACCACCAGCGCCAGGGAAAATCAATGGTTGGCGACCAGACAGGGGTGCTGTCTGCCCCCGCCGAACGGGTGATATTTTGCTCCCCTGTACCATCCACCCGGATTTTATAAATGTCAGGGCTGCCATCACGTTCCGAAATAAAGGTGATCCACTGGCCGTCCGGCGACCATGACGGATAAAAATCCCGCGCAAAGTTGCGAGTCAGGCGGGCATGTTCCGACCCATCTGGCCGAATCATATAAAGTTCGGCGTACCGATCCAGCGCTGTGAAAAATACAATCCGTTCCCCGTCTGGCGACCACATGGGCGCGTAATCCTCATCCAGATAGCGGGTCAGGTTGCGCTGACCGGTGCCGTTTGCCCGCATGATATAAATTTCAGCATTTTTATCCCGTTCGGAGACAAACGTAATCCACTTTCCATCCGGCGACCAGGCAGGGGCATAATCGTAATGGGGAGAACGCGACAGATTGCGTTTATCCGATCCATCTGGCCGCATTTTGTAAATGTCGGTCTGCTTAAAATCATCGTATACCAGCAGAAGCCACTCGCCATCGGGCGAAAAGGAGAGGCCAAAATCATCGCCGTAAGAATCCGTCAGGCGTTCCTCTTTCTGGCCGTTGGTGCGATAAACTTCGGTGTTGCTGTCGCGGTTGGTTAAAAAATAAATCCATTTCCCATCTGGCGACCACACAGGCGCGTAATCGTCATTGGGGAAGCGGGTCAAACGCCGGACATCCCTACCGTTGTCGGCCATTTGATAAATTTCGGTGTTGCCGTCCCGATGAGATACAAACGCTATCCGTTTCCCGTCCGGCGACCACACAGGTGAAAAATCGTAGCTGGGCGCGTAAGTCAGCCGTTCGACATGGCTGCCATCGGGACGCATCCGGTAAATTTCATCATTACCACTGCGGTCAGAAACAAAAGCTATCCAGGGGGGATCCGGTTCGACCTGCCGCGCCCGATATAACACAAAAACGGCTGCCAGCAGGAACAGCCCTGCTGCCCAAAACAGGGATGTAAAAAATAATCTCATGCCGTCATTTTTCTAACCATTCCGGCGGGGTGTGATTCACATTTTCGTCGGTCAGGCGGTGATAGGTATGCGGTTTGCGCTGGTGCAGCAGAGGAAACAGCCCCCGCCAGCGATTCATCACCTGCGGGTCTAAATCGGCGGTGATCACCTCAACCGTATCGCGTCCTGCTTCCACTAAGATGTTACCCATTGGGTCACAGACAAAACTGCTGCCGTAAAAAGTGACCGCATTTTCCCGTCCTATCCGGTTAGCTGCCCCAATATAAACGCCGTTCGCTACCGCATGGCCGCGCATGACCAGCTGCCACTGATTTTTACTGTCCATATCCTGGTCAGTAGGTTCGGACCCAATGGCAGTTGGGTAAAAAATAAATTCTGCCCCGTTCATCGCATAAATTCGCGCCAGTTCAGGAAACCACTGGTCGTAACAGGTTGGGGTGGCGATTTTAACCGCACCGATGTCATGCACAGGATAATCATCAAACCCGATGAAAAAATCGGTTTCGTGATAGCCTTCGCCGGAAGGTATATGAATTTTGCGGGTGAAATTTTGAAACTTGCCATCTGCCCCAAACACCACCGCCGTATCGTAATATCGGCCATCGTCGGCTTTTTCATACAGGCTGCCCACCAGCATCACCCCAAATTGTTTGGCGGCGGCGCTTAAAAATTGGGCGCTTGGACCTGTTTTCAGGGGTTCAGCCCAGGCAAACCCACTTGAGTCGCGTGTGCCGGGAAAATAGGGCAGCAGCGAAAATTCCGGCAGGCAGACCAGTTTTGCGCCCTGCGCGGCGGCATGGGGCAGCAGATCAAGATACTGTTTTTCCATCGCTTGCCGGCTGCCCAGCCACGCAGTTTGAATCAGAGCGACTCGTAATGTTTCCATGATTCTACCCAGATTGGCTAAACTACGTTAGATTATATCCCATGAACACCTATCAGCATGAAGAAACACAGGTCATCTGGCTGGCCGCACTTATCACCGCCCTGATAGGCAATGCTGTCACCATTGCAACGGTGCTGTGGCTGGAACTGCTCTCCGATTCGCTGCTGGTCATGTTTTTGCTTGTGATGGGATTGAGTGGCGCAGTCACCATTTTTTATTTTCTGGTGCTGAGTTTTATTCGGGTGAGTGTCACATCGGACACGTTAAAAATTGAACGCCGATGGGGAATTTTTAAGGTGGTTTATCCCCGTAAAAACATACAAAAGTGCGAACTTATACAGGCGGATAGCGGTTTTTGGCGGTTTTCTCCAACTGCTATCATTACCCTGGCCGATAGCAAAATTTATATTTCTATACGGGATGCAAAAACCCTATGCGGTATGCTCAATCAACCCCTTTAACCACTCCCCGGCAGGACGGTTTCCGTATGCCAGGGGAATTTGAACCCCATGTTGGCTGCTGGATGCTCTGGCCGCAGCGACCGGATACCTGGCGGGTGAAATCCGCACAGCGTGTTTTT
>CAZKZS010000079.1:0-17078 GCA_964557285.1 uncultured Anaerolineae bacterium
CGCTGTATATCATCTGGTATTGTAATCGCGCCCCTGCACGGGCGTTCTATCGGCAGCAGCCGATGAAAACCATGCAGCAGATTTTAGAGGAGAACAAAAAGTGAGTAGAGTAGTGAACCCGGACAATCCAGGCAAAAAACGCAACCAGCAGCGACGCTCCTGTGCGGAAATCTTGCGCCACCTCAGCCAGAAATCATCCATTGATGAGGAAGCCCGTGACATGCTGGCAACCCTGGTTTTTCTGCTGCGGGAAATTGACGAAGGGCTGGAAGAGTCGGCAGCCGCCTGGGAAAAACGGGATTACTGGATTAAAGCCGAGCAGTTCCGCCAGCGCTGGGCATGGGTGCAGATGGCCGAACACCGCCTGGAAATGATTATCCGGGGGGAAGAATGGGACAAAGTTCCTCAGGAAATCGTCAAACTGATTCCTAATTTTGCGGACATCAACATCACCAAATTCACCCGCGAGTCCGACCTGTGGAACGGAAAATATCAGGAACTTTTAGACGAAAATCGCACCTCACAGCGCTAGGCTGATGAGCCACCCCACCACGTAAGCCGCGCCAAACCAACGATGTAGACGTGCCGTATGCACCAGCACCATATGAAGCTCTTTAGGATTTTCGCTGGTGGTGGCAATACGGCACAGGCGCAGCGTTTCCGGCAGCAAAATCAGGGTTAGTAGCGTGGTGGCTGGAATTTGCCGTAGAAGCACAAGAATCAGGGTCATCACCAGCCCACCTAACGTCAGCACAACATATTCCGCCTGTGCAAAACGGCGGCCAAACCGCACCGATAGTGTGCGTTTGCCACTGACTTTATCCGCGTCCAGGTCGCGTAAATTGTTGGCATGGAGAATAGCCGCCACCAGAAAGGCAATCGGCAGCGCCCCGATAATGGCCTGATCGCTAGTTTTTTCCGTGAGGACGTAATAAGTGCCAAGAACAATCAGCGGTCCCATAAAAATAAAAACGGCGATTTCACCCATTCCGATATAGGCCAGCGCAAACGGCCCCGCCGTGTACAGCACCGCCACCGCCACGCCCGCCATCCCTATCCACAAGATCAGCGTTCCGGTTTGTGATACCAGAAACAGGCCAATCAGCGAGCCAAGCGCAAAAGTGACACCCGCACCTATCAACACCTGCCGGGGCGTCAAATATCCCTGCTTAAGAATCATCCCCAAACCATGTGTTTTTTCTGCCTCAACACCTTTTACATGGTCAAAGTATTCGTTAGAGAGGTTCGCGCCAATTTGCAGCGCCAGCGTACCTATCAGCGCCAGAATAAAAAACAGCACATTAAAGTTGCCATCCTGAAGTGCAATCACGCCGCCTAAAGCAATAGGCACATAGGTGGCGGTCAGACTGCGCGGACGGGCGGCTTGATACCAGATTTGAAAGGGTGTGGTTGGCTGCAAGATGCACCTCACCCTCATCCCCTTTCACCAATGGAGAGGGGATGAGGAGGATTGATTAGTGGTTAAGAAACCCGTACCCGGAAGAAATATTCGGCCTGCGTTGCCCCCCAGTCAATGCTGACCCGCAGGAAATAAACACCCGCATTAACGTCGATGTTAAACAACACCAGCCTGTCCCCCTTCCGCACATCATTTTGAAGGGATTGCAGGGTGCTGGGGTCAAGGAAATCAAAAGTAATTTGCAGGGGGCGTGGGCTGTTATCTGGCAGGCGAACCTGTACCGCGTAATTCTGCAAAAGCTGAATGGCGCTGCCTTCTGCCGCCAGAGGCCGATTCACACAAATGACCTCACCACCAGCGCCTACCTGACAGAAATTGACGCCCACTGGCTGATAAAATTGTCCAGCAAACACCAAAAATAGGGCGGGTGGTTCACCCGGTTGGGCAATCGGGGAAGTGGCGGTTGGCTGGATAACCGTCGGCAGTGGAGTCGCTGTGGCAGGAATTATGACTTCCGTAGAAGTCGGATTGATTTCTGTCGGCTGAGAAGTTGCGCTCGCATCCTGAATTGCCTGCTGCGGTGTTCCCCCTAACGCCACTGTTGTTGAGGTTCCGGTGGGGCCGGGCGTCGAGGTCGCCGTGGGAGAAGCCGTTGCCGTAAACGTGAAGGTGGCCGTCGGCGTGCGCGTTGGTGTGGAAGTCGGTTCTTCAGTTGGAGTCGCAGAAGGCCGTTTTGTGGCGGTAGCCGTTGCTGTTGCCGTTGCCGTAGCGGTAGCCGTTCGGGTGGGTGTTCGGGTGGCGGTTGGTTCTTCAGTCTCTACCACTTCCTCCGTCGGCTCGACTATAGCCTCCGTTTCTATGGGAGCAATTTCCTCTGTCGACTCAACAACAGCTTCCGTTTCAATCGGCACGGTTTCTTCTGTAGCTTCTACTGCTTCTTCCGTTTCGATAGGAGCAGCCTCTTCAGTCGGTGTCACAGGGACTTTGGTCGGCTGTAAGGTCGGTTTTTGTGTAGGGGTATTGGTAGGCTCAAGAGTAGCAGTTATTTCCAGTGCTTCCGTAACTTCTGCCGTTGTCACACTTTCCAGGGTTGGAGATACGGCAATTTCCGGCGTTACGTCCGCTTCTTCTGTTCCTTCAACAGTGGGAGAGGCTTGAGCAATTTCAGCGCCGGGTGGCAGAATTTCGATCATAAAGCGGTAGCTTACATACGCCTGAACTCCAGCCACATTATCGTACAGGGCATCCACCTGAACGATATGCGTCCCAACTCCGTAAGCAGCATCAAAAATCGCCTGCTGCGGGTTAGGGAGAAGCTGCGTATCAACGACTTCATCCTCAAAGACCCGACTCAAATTCAGGCTGGAAGGTGGCTCACCTTCGACCAGCACCGTGACCTGCTGCCCGTCCTCAATACGAAGCGGGTTAGCAAAGGTCACTTCCGCCGCAAAACTACATCGGTTATTTTTCTCTGCGACAGGCCAGCAGTAGCTGTAAATTTCTTCCTCTGCGGTCTGATTGCCCACATTCAGGCGTACCACAGGCCGCACTGGAACGGTTTGATTCAGGGGCATAAATGCCACCAGGAGAAGAATAGATAAGGCCAAAAGCTGTTTTTTCATCAGAGTCACACCAGCATATCCGAATCAAGCGTCATTCGCTTTATCAATTAGGGGGCATTGTAGCATCGGTTACGAACAACCGCCAAATTATTTTGCCAAACCGACCCAAAACCCTTAAAATTTCGCTACAATGGGTAAAACTTATTGTGAATGTGACATGCTTAATACTAGAGAACGTCTGGAAGAAAATGAAGCAAAAATCCTGGCCTCTTATGCGTTAAAAAGCCGGGACAGCAAAGGCCGTTTCCACGAAGAGCCTTCGCCGGAATATCGCACCCAGTATCAGCGTGACCGTGACCGGATTCTGCATACCACCGCGTTTCGCCGCCTGGAATACAAAACTCAGGTTTTTGTGAACTACGAAGGTGATTATTATCGCACTCGACTGACTCATACCCTGGAAGTCGCGCAAATCGGGCGGACGATTGCACGGGCGCTTGGGGTCAACGAGGATTTGGTAGAAGCGATTTGCCTGGGGCATGATTTAGGACACTCGCCTTTTGGTCATGCAGGCGAACATGTGCTGAATCATCTCATGGCACATCATGGCGGGTTTGAGCATAACCGACAGAGTTACCGGATTTTAACGGAACTGGAACGCCGTTATACACGCTGGCACGGGTTGAATCTGACCTATGAACTGCTGGAAGGCATCATCAAACACGAAACCGAATATGATTTGCTGGATGTCAAAGAAGAAGGCTTTTCGCCGGAACTGCGTGCCAGCCTTGAAGCGCAAATTGCCAATATCGCCGATGAACTGGCCTACAATGGGCATGATCTGGATGATGGGCTGCGTTCCGGCCTGTTAGTGGCGGGTCAGTTAAAGGGTATCACGGCCTGGGAACAAACCTGCGCGGGCGTAGGCTGGAATAACAGCGAATTAAATGAAATCGAACGCCATCGCATTATCCGCTATTTTATTGGCTGGCAGGTGACGGATGTAATTAACCAGACGCAGCAGAATATCGAAAAAGCGGGCATCAAAACCCCGATGGATATTCAAAAGCTGGAATACAACCTGGTGGAACATTCAGATGACATTAAGGTGGTGAATCGCCAGCTTAAAGATTTTTTGTACGAAAACCTGTATCGGCATTACCGCGTGGTACGGATGAGCATGAAAGCCGAACGGTTTATTACCGACCTGTTTAATTCGTTTATCAATGAACCGCGTCAACTGCCGCCCAATACGCAGCAGCGCATACCGGAAATCGGTTTGCAACGCACCGTCGCCGATTATCTGGCGGGCATGACAGACCGTTATGCCTTACAGGAGTGGGAACGGTTGTTTGGCCCGTTTGAGCGTCCATAAGAGTCTGTTACAGGCGCTCATTTAATGGTAAGCTATAGGCAGTTATCGTCCCGGCTCACTCATATCATTCATAGATAGTATATAAAGACTGAGGTTTAAATCATGTCTGACCAGGTATATTTGACTCGTGAGGGCAAAGAAAAGTTAGAAATCGAACTCAAGGAACTGACCGAAGTTCGCAGACCTGCTCTGGCAGCTCAACTGAAGGAAGCCATTTCTCAGGGCGATTTGCGTGAAAATGCGGATTACCATGATGCCAAAGAGCAGCAGGCATTTCTGGAGGGCCGTATTCGAGAAATCGAAAGTATTCTCAAACTGGCAGTTCTCATCGGCGAGGAAAACAATTCCAAAGGGCGTGTGGTGATTGGCAGCGCTGTCACGGTTGTAGAAGATGGGGAAGATACACGAGAAACCTATCGCATTGTCGGGGCGGCGGAAGCCAATCCTGCCCAGGGACGGATTTCTAATGAAAGCCCGTTAGGTCAGGCGTTACTCAATCGAAAAAAAGGCGACAAAGTACGGGTTTTTACCCCCAGTGGGGAAACCCTCTTTAAAATTGTGGATGTAAAATAGTTTTTTCGCCTGAAAAACAGAATGTGCAGCTAAAAACAGAGGGCTTTTGGCCCTCTGTTTATTTTTTCACATGTTAGAAGTATCCCCAAAGGGATCGTCATCCTGCGGCGGACGGCTGGGCGGCAGGGGTCGTAACGGCTGCTGTCCCGGCGGCTGCATGGGCGGGCGCTGCTGTGGAGGCGGCTGTAAAGGAGGCTGCTGACCGGGTGGCATATTCCCTGTGAGTGGCCGTGCGCCTCCGGGCGGTAGGGGCTGCTGGCCGGGGGGTGGCATGGGCGGACGCTGCTGCGGAGGCGGCTGCATGGGCGCTCCGGGCGGCACATTCCCCGTTAAGGGACGGGGCTGCTGCGGAGGCATTTGCATCGGCTGTTGTTGAGGCGGCATCTGCACAGGTGGCTGCATGGGCGGTGGAGGCGGGGTGTACGCCGGAGGAGGCGCAGGAGTCATGGGCGGCATATCAAATTCTGACAGACGGGAAAGCGGTGAGGTCCCCGTATCTGCCGATTTTTCCTTCAACCAGATGGTCAGCGATAGACTTAAATTCTGGAAGAAACTGTTTGGTGGCAGCGCCCCTTCCCCATATTCCATTGAAATGACCTTCACCAGCGCTTTAATGTGTCGGGTTTCCAGCCAGTATGAACCACCGGGGGTCGCCAGGGCGGGTTCGCCGCGCGGGGTCAGTTTATCCCGCAGTGCTGGATCGTTATAAGCATGTTCAGACATCAGCACCAGCGTTTTGGTCTGCATTTCGATCTGGTCAAAAATTTCGATGCTAAAAGCTGCTACTTTTTTGGGCGCTCCGATGCCAATGGTTTCCAGAATCCCGATTCCGGCTTCACCCGCGTAACCGCCATCCGGTTCAAGCGCGAAGGAGTCATCGAACAAATCATCACCCAGCACATAAGCTGACACAAAATTGCCCAGCGGTTTACCCAGTTCGGCTTCAACATCGGCTGTTCCAGCACCCGCCACAGCCAGCGCATCATCACGGGCTTTCTTCCGGCCACGCTGGATGTCGCTCAAGCCGGCGGTTGCTGCGCCTTCTGTTCTGCGCCAGGGGCCGACCCGAATGGGATACAGCGAAAGCACCACCGCAAGCAGGATGAAGGTCACTGCAACCAGCACAATACACAGCAGGGGAGCAATCACATTCCCAATGAAGCCTGTGCCTATTCGGTCACGCTGTTCATCGGCGGCGTCCTGAGAAGGAAGATTTTGTACATCATTTAAAGCCGCCTGGACATCCGTTCCCTGGTTGGCGGCGGCCAGTTCCGCAATTTCGGCGGGCCCAAATCCAGCCCGTTCCAGGTCACTTTTAATCTGTTGGGCAACCGCTTCGGAACGGTCACTCTGG
Source organism: uncultured Anaerolineae bacterium (assembly GCA_964557285.1). Lineage (GTDB taxonomy): Bacteria > Chloroflexota > Anaerolineae > Aggregatilineales > J027 > SB15. The sequence goes on from CAZKZS010000079.1 coordinate 6,285, forward strand.
GAATACACAATGGCCGCATTTTTAACCCAGGTATCTTTATCCCCTTCATTCAGATGCACCGGATCAGCATTTCGCCATTCCAGCCCAATAAGGGGTAAATCCATATAAACCAGTAAAATGCCCAGAATAATCCCTATCACCAGGAACAAAGCACGTCCCAGCGCTGGTTTAAAGGGGGGCAGCATTACCTTTGCTGAATTTCTTAAGTCCCTAATCCGTTCCATGAAACGCCAACCTTTCGTGGATGTCACCCGCCATTGTACATTATGGGCAAGCGTGTGGCAAACTCCCTACCCGAATTTAATGAATCTCAAGAGCAGCCCAACAAAAAAGCCACCCGACAGGTGGCTTTTATTTTTATTAAGCAGGTTCGGGGCTTTCTTCGAGCGCCAGTTCATCAACGTGATGTTTCGTGCCGCAGTTCAGACATTCGGCCATCTTATTGGTTTTTAACACCAGCGTTCCAACCTCGCAGGTCGGGCATTTAACCGGAAGCGGCCTGTACCAGGAGGTAAACTGGCAACCTGCCTCAGGATTATCGCGGTTGTAATTGGTGCAGCCGTAGAAAATTTTGCCCCGTTTGGTGCGGCAGGCGATAATTTCCCCATCCCCGCAAACCGGACACGGCACGCCGATAGCTTCCAGATACGGCTCCGTGTAATTGCAATCAGGATAGCGGTTGCAGCCGATAAATTTGCCCCAGCGCCCGTAGCGAATAATCAACTCGCCCTGACCACATTCCGGACAGGTGCGCCCGATAGTTTCTTCTTTTTCCACGCGGGGCATTTTTTTCTTGGCAATTTCCAGATGGGAAGCGAAAGCGCCATAAAAATCTTTCAGCACCGGAATCCAGTCGCGCTCCCCTTCGGCAATGTCGTCTAGCTGGTTTTCCAGATTAGCGGTGAAATCGTAATTCATGACTTCAGGGAAATATTCCACCAGCAGGTCATTCACCAGTCTGCCCGTTTCAGTAGGGTACAGCCGTTTGTCTTTTCGCATCACGTAATCTCTGCCCTGAATCACAGAGAGAATCGGCGCGTAGGTACTGGGGCGGCCAATCCCGCGTTCTTCCAGCGCTTTCACCAGGGTGGCCTCTGTATAACGGGGCGGCGGCTGCGTGAAATGCTGTTCCGGCAGCAGTTTAAGCAGATGTAAAATTTCCTGCTCGCTCATGTCCGGGAAAATGCGGCCTTCATCATTATCATTTTCCGCATCTTCATCGCGGGCTTCCTCATAAACGACCAGAAAGCCCTGAAAGGTAATTGTGCTGCCTGTAGCACGGAACAGATAGGGCGTCGTGCCTTTTTCACCCGCCAGAATATCTACCCGCAGCGTATCGTACACCGCGTTTGCCATCTGACTCGCCACAAAACGCCGCCAGATGAGCGAATACAGCTTGTACTGGTCGCGGCTGAGGCGGTCTTTGATGGAGTCAGGCGTGCGGCGCACATCAGTAGGACGAATCGCCTCATGTGCTTCCTGAGCGCCTTTGGCTCTGGTTTTGTACACGGGCGGGTTTTCCGGCAGGTATTCCTTGCCATAGGTTTTTTCAACAAAAGCACGGGTTGATTTTTGCGCTTCAGCAGCAACGGCAGTGCTGTCGGTTCGCATATAGGTAATCAGACCGGTGACACCTTCTTTAAGCTCTATCCCCTCATATAGCTGCTGAGCAATCGCCATTGTTTTTGAGGAGGTCAGCCCGAACACCCGTGAGGCTTCCTGCTGTAGGGTGCTGGTTGTAAAAGGCGGGGAGGGACGGCGCTGGCGCGTGCCGCGTTTAATCTCGCTAACGGTATAGGTACTGCGTTCCAGCACAGCCAGATGCGGTTTGACATCGGCTTCCGAAGCAAATTTAAAGTCCTGGTCATTAATTTTGACCAGCCGCGCCACAAAGCTCTTTTTTTTGTTATTTTGCTTGGCGAGTTCGGCTTCCAGCGTCCAGTATTCTTCCGGCACAAAGGATTCAATTTCGCGTTCGCGGTCAATGACCATTCGCACGGCGATACTTTGTACTCGTCCGGCAGAAAGGCGATTTCGCACCCTATCCCACAGCAGTTCCGTGAGGTTGTACCCCACTAACCGATCCAGAATCCGGCGTGCCTGCTGCGCGTTGACCAGCTGCATATCTACGTCACGCGGGTGGGAAAAGGCTTCATGAATGGCTTCCTCAGTGATTTCATGAAATACCACCCGCCGCACCAGATGAGGGTCAATTTCGGAGGCATGAACCAGATGCCAGGCAATCGCTTCTCCTTCACGGTCAGGGTCGGTTGCCAGATACACCTCTTTGGATTTGGCTGCTGCCGCTTTGATTTCTTTGACCACCTCACGTTTTTCATTGGGAACGCGATACGTGGGTTCAAAATTGTTCTCTACATCCACCGACAGGCGCGAACGCAGCAAATCCCGCACATGCCCGATAGACGCCCTGACGGTGTAATCTTTTCCCAAAAAGCGGCCTACAGTACGCGCTTTGGCAGGTGACTCCACAATGACCAGTTTTCCCCTGCGCCTGCTGTTGGGTGATGCTTTTGCGTTTTTCTTGCTCATACCGTGCCTTTAAATTCGTCCCCAAACATTCTACAGTAATTTGTCAAGCCCCTTATCCTTTAACTGCTGAACGGCCTGCCGCACATCCTGAGCGCGGTCACGCGGGCAAATGAGCAGCACATCATCTGTATCAATTACCACCAGATCATCCAGCCCAATAGTCACGACCAGCCGTTTGCTGTGAACCAGGGTCCCCTTTGAATCAATGTTAATGTGTTCGGTAGTTCCCATCTGGATATTATCGTTGACGCTGGATGCTAGAATTTCATGCACCGCCGCCCAACTACCAATGTCGTTCCAGCCAATATTGACCGGAATCATGGCGACTTTTTCAGCTTTTTCCATTACCGCAAAATCAATTGAAATTTTGGGCATGTCATTCCAGACAGTATTGATGGTCTGAAGGTAGGTTTCTTTGCCAAACTGCTGCTGAATTTTGATTAAATTTTCATGAATTTTTGGCGCATGGCGCTGAAAGGCGTCCATTGCATGGGCCGCTTTCCAGATAAACATGCCACTGTTCCAGGCATACAAGCCGGATTCATAAAAATGGTGGGCGGTTTTTTCATCCGGTTTTTCCTTAAACCCTGCCGAATGGTACACCTGAAACCCGTTGATGGTAGTGAGTTCGCCGTCACGCTGAATATATCCAAATCCGGTAGCGGCATAAGTAGGTTTGATACCCAGCGTCACAATATAGTCCTGCATCGCGGCGGTATGGGCGGCTTTAAGCGCCTGACGAAAGCCCTCCACATCCTCAATATAGTGGTCGGCCGTTAAAATAGCAACGACAGCGTTCGGATTCAAACGTTGTAAATGTGCCACGCCCAGCCCTGCTGCCGGACCGCTGTCCTGCCCAAACGGTTCAATGATAAAATTTTCGGCGGGCAGTTCCGGCACATCGGCTTTTAAATCTTCGACCTGACTTGCCCCCGTCACCACAAAAACCCGTTCAATAGGAAACAGGGGGGCAAGCCGCATCACACTGACGCGGAACATACTTTCCTCAGAAACGAGAGGAAGCATTTGTTTGGGGCGGTTTTTGCGGCTCATCGGCCATAGGCGTGTTCCACCTCCACCAGCCATAATTAATGCATAGTAATTGTCCATGGTTTGATACTCTATTCAGTTAGCTGCTAATGTTATAGGTCATTGGGGCGGTTTGGAAAACCAGCCCTTTTAATTCCATTAAAGCAAGAACGGCGTTAATTTCCTGAATCGAAAGCTGGCAATCGCGGCTGATTTCATCCACATGCAGGGCTTCCGTTTGCAGCAGACGCAAAATTTGGGCTTCCAGCGCATTTTCAGGCGCGAGTTGTTTGACGGTCTGGCGGGTTTCCGCGCTGCGCTCCAGGAGATTTAATTCTTTTAAAATATCGTCCGCCGTCATTACGAGCTTTGCCCCATCCTGAATCAACTGGTTCGTGCCGATGCTGTTGGGCGAAGTCACGTTTCCTGGCACAGCAAACACATCTCGTCCCTGTTCCCCTGCAAGATTGGCGGTTTGCAGCGCCCCGCTTTTTTCCGGTGCTTCCACCACCAGCGTTCCCAGGGTGATGCCGCTAATAATCCGGTTGCGAATCGGGAAGTTTCCGGCCAGGGGTTCGGTGCCGGGGGGGAACTCCGTCAGCAGCGCCCCGTTTTCGATGATTTTTTCTGCGAGATGCCGATGGTTGGAAGGATACAAAATGTCAATCCCACAGCCCAGCACGGCGATAGTCCGCCCGCCCACATTTAAGGCTTCCTGATGGGCAATCACATCAATACCATAGGCCAGACCGCTAACAATTGTGACGCCCGCCTGTGCCAGCGCGGAAACCAGTCGGCGGGTCATCTCTGTTCCATAATTGGAGGCTTTCCGAGTTCCCACCACCGCTACCGCCCGTTGATCCTGAGCAAGCAGTGTGCCTTTGATATACAGCACCGCCGGACTGCCTTCGGTTTCCCGCAGCAGACGGGGGTAATTTTCATCTTCCAGCGTAACCACCTCCGCCCCAAGCCGATGCACATTTTCCAACAGTTTTTCCGGCTGGAGTTTTTGCCGCAGTTGAAGGAGGTGGTCAATGGAGGATGGGGATAACCCTGCTGCCGCAAGGTCATCAACCTCTGCCCACCACGCTTCCTTTAAATTGCCAAAATAGGAAAATAAATGACGCAGACGGGCGGGGCCTACGCCATGCACATGCGTGAAAGCCACCCAGAACTGCCGCACTTAGTTGTCGGGTAACAGACCGGGGATAGGAGTGATGATAATGCGTCCGGCTGGCACATCAATCGTCTGGATGATGCTCTCAATGGCGGGAATAAGCACTTCGCCGTAGGCGCTTCCCTGAACGACGTACACCTCGTTCGCACCTGTTTCCAGAATTTCCGTCACCCGACCTATCAACTGTCCGGAGTCCGTGACCATTTCCAGCCCAATGAGTTGAAAATGATAATACTCATCGGGTTCAAGCGGGACAGCTTCTGAAAGTGGAATCAGCACATACTGGCCGCGCATCAAATCGGCTTCTTCCCGTGTATTGATGGCTTCCAGCTTCACGATGCCATATCCCTGATGCAGCCGGATGCGCTCAACAGGATACTCCACGAAGGTATCTTCGTTTTCCGGGTCAGCCCCCATAACCAGCAGCGTTCGTGTTTTAAACCGTTCCGGAAAGTCGGTGGTTAGCTGCACCCGCAGTTCACCCTGTATCCCATGCGGGCGCAAAACTTGACCAAGAATTAGGAATCGGGGGTCGGCCATGCTTAAATGATTTCCAGCGTTACGCGCTTGCCTTCTCTGGCCGCTACCACACGCAGCAGCACACGAATCGCGTTGGCGACACGTCCATCCTTGCCAATGATGCGCCCCATGTCCTCCGGCGACACCTTTAGCTCGATGATAACCGCTGTGCGTCCCGGAATCTCAGTGACTTCAACATCTCCGGGGTTATCCACCAGCGATTTCGCAATATATTCGACGAGTTCTTTCACTGCGTGATCTCCTAAAAGCAACAGCCCTCACCGGGCGGCTGCTTTTATTCAGCAGGTTCAGCCACTGCTTTTTTGACGGGCGCAGGATAGCGGGTTTTAGGGCTGACAGGCTCAGCTTCCGCTTTGGCTGCTTCGGCTTCGGCAGCCAGCGCTTCAATGGATTCCCCCGTCCGGAAACGCGCAAACCGATCCAGTGTGCCAGTGCTTTTGAGAATCCGGGTGACGGTATCACTCGGCTGGGCGCCAACACTCAGCCAGTACAGCACGCGGTCTTCTTTGACGGTCATCGTGGCCGGCTGGGTGCGCGGGTTATAAAAACCAACAGCTTCAATATAACGGCTGTCGCGGGCGCGTTCGCGGTCAATAATCACAATACGATAGCTCGGTTGTTTTTTTGAACCGACGCGGGTTAAACGAATGCGAACCATAGTTACTCCTATTTGAACATACCGGGTATATTCGGCATCTTTCCTTTGCCGAGTCTTTTCATCATATTTTGCATTTCCTGGAACTGCCGGAGCAGTTGATTCACTTCCTGCACCGTGGTTCCGCTGCCGTATGCAATGCGACGCTTGCGGTTGGCGTTGATGATTTTGGGCTTGCGCCGTTCTTCCGGCGTCATGCTAAAGATGATGGCTTCAATGCGTTTCATATTTTGTTCCGCCTGCCGATCATCAATATTAAACTGGGATTTGAGCTTGCCCATACCGGGAATCATTTCCATGATTTGCCCGATAGACCCCATACGCTTCACCTGCCGAAGCTGCTTCATAAAGTCTTCCAGCGTAAATTGGCCTTTGAGCATGGCTTTTTCCATGCGGCGGGCTTCTTTTTCATCAAAAAGCTGTTCCGCTTTTTCGATGAGGCTGAGCATATCGCCCATGCCCAGAATCCGCGATGCCAGACGGTCAGGATGAAAATCTTCAAAGGCGTCTGGTTTTTCGCCCGTTCCCAGATATTTAATCGGCACGCCCGTGACCGCACGCATCGAAATCGCTGCGCCGCCGCGTGCATCCCCATCAATTTTAGTCAGGATGAGTCCAGTAATGCCAACTCCCTGGTTAAACCCTTCGGCAATGCGGACGGCTTCCTGTCCGGTCATGGCATCGGCTACCAGCAGGACTTCAGCAGGGTCGGTACGCTTTTTAATGGCCTGAAGTTCGGCCATCATCGTTTCGTCAATTTGCAGACGACCCGCCGTATCCAGAATAACAACCGATGCTCCGGCTTCTTTTGCCCTCTGCACACCGCGCACACAAATGTCCGGCGGGGAGGCTTTGACGCCTTCTTCGTAATAGGGAAGATTCAATTGTTTTGCCAGCGTAACAAGCTGGTCAACGGCGGCGGGACGGTAGGTGTCTGCCGCCACCAGAAACGGCCTACGCCCTTCTTTCCGCAGTTTAAGCGCCAGTTTTGCTCCGGTGGTGGTTTTCCCCGACCCCTGCAAGCCCACCAGCATAATCACACGCGGAACTGCACCCGCCAGATTCAAACGCCCGGGTTCGCCCAGGGTTTCAATTAGTTCATCATGAACAATTTTGATGACCTGCTGCGCGGGTTTAAGCGCTTTAGAAACTTCCGCACCGACGGCACGTTCCCTCACCCGTTTGATAAAATCCTTTGTGATTTTCAGGTTAACATCTGCTTCCAGCAGTGCAACCCGCACTTCACGCAGGGCGGTATCAACATCGGCTTCTGTGAGCGACCCTTTGCGTCCGAGTTGATCAAAGACTTCTTGAAGTCGATCACTCAGACTTTCAAACATGGGCATAAAGAACGTTCCCTTATATTACACAAGGCGCTGGCATTGTAGTAGAACACCGTAAAGGCGTCAAGAATCAAAGACTGGGGTATAATCTAGCAACCGTTCGCCCGGAAAGTGCGTAGTAGAAAGTGGTCGGAGATAAAAAATGAATGCGTATCATGCGGCTCATAACGGCGCGGTGCTGGCGGATTTAAATAGCTGCGGACGGCTTGAACTGTCTGACCGTGACCGTCTGTCCCTGATACACCGCATGTCCACCAACGATTTACTGTCTTTGACGGAAGGCCAGGGTGCAGCAACTGTCCTGACCACGCCTATAGGCCGGATTATCGACCTGATAACCGTGTTCCATGCGGGCGAAAAAACCTACGCGATTACCAGCGCCGGACGCGGCAACATGATTTTGAATTACTTCCGGCGGAACATTTTTTTTAATGACCGGGTAAAGGTAAATCTCTATGAAAGCAGTTTATATGGGCTTTACGGGTCACGCGCTGCAAAACTGCTGGAAAATGTAGGCGTGGGAAAACTGGGACTGTATGAATTTGTGACCTATGAGGAAACGCTGATTGCACGGGTCAAACCGCTTGCAGGATGTGGTTTCTGGCTAATGGGGCCGCCTGCCGCGCTGGAAAATCTGACTCAGCGGCTGCTCAACTGGGGGGCGGAAATGGCAGACGCTGAAACCATGGAACTATTGCGAATTGAGGCGGGTTATCCAGCAGGTGAACTGAGTGAGGAATATATCCCTCTGGAAGTTGGTCTGTGGGACAGCGTAAGTTTTAATAAGGGCTGCTACACCGGACAGGAAATCATCGCACGGATGGAAAGCCGGGGCAAACTGGCAAAAATGATGGTGCGGCTCTCTTTAAACGACCCGCTTCCTGCTCAGACGCCGTTATATCTGAGCGGCGAACCGGTAGGAAAATTAACCAGCATCGCTCGCCAGCCATCAGGCAGCTATCTGGCACTTGCATTTGTGAAACCGATTGCCGTAAGCGACAACGCTATTTTGACTTCTGACACGGGTATACAGCTAAAAATTTTGGGGATTGCGGGGGCGCAGCCAGGAAGATAACCCATGTGTTGTTTGAATTTTGTTGCAAAGGTACTGGCAACCGCCTGCGGGCTGTTGTTTGTCATCATTATTCCGGTGTCGCTGTGGATACTGAATTTCACGCAGGTGGGGTTAGAAACAGAAACCTATCTTGAGCCGTTCAGGACAGAAGGGTTTTATGAAAATCTTGTGCCGCTTATCCTGCCCGCAATGGCGGAAAATGCTCACCAGAACCCGGATGACCCTACTGACGACGTGATGCTGCCGGGGGAACTGCGGTTTGGGGATGTGGTCAACAACCTTGACCAGGACGATTGGAATCAAATCGCCAAAGATATTATTCCGGCGGAATATGTGCAGGAAGAAATTGAATCCAATTGGAGCGCTATTTTAGGATATGCCAGAGGCGACGAGCCATTTCTGGATGTGACATTTAACACCGGTGTGGTGCGAGATAACCTGCTTGGGGCACCCGGGGATCGGATGGTGAACCGCATTTTTAACACCTGGCCGGATTGTACCCCCCTTCAGGAAACGGCTGTAAAAAACTTCATCGACAAAAAGACCGATATTTTTCCGTATTGCAAGCCCACCGATACCGCGTTACAGAACAATACCTTTGCCCTGCTGACGGCCTCTAAAAACGAACTGGCGGAAGATATTCCTGAAGTTTTTGTGCTGCGTGAAGAAATCGCCAAAAATGAAAATATTTCTATCGAACAGGTAGACCAGAATCTTTACGATGCTATTCAGCTTCCAATTGCGCTGGAACTTGCCCTTGCCCCGTTAACGATTCTACTGCCCTGTGCGCTGCTGGCGCTGATTGTGATTCTGGCGGTGTCGTCGTCCAAGTCCTTTTTTGGCTGGATGGGCTGGCCGGTGGCGCTGGCGGGGATAGCTACCCTGCTGCCACTGGGCATTTTACCCCTGATGCTGCCCGCCCTGACCACAGGCGGGGGTGACGTTGAAGCTGTGCGGGGGGAAGCGTTACGAAGTGTAGCGCGGGCCTTGATTGTGTCCTTTACACAGCCGATTCTGGTACAGGGTGCTTTTATGGTGGCGGCAGGGTTCATTAGCCTGTTTATCGCGGTGCTGATGCCTGAGTCAGATGAAGAGGAGATGCCAGTTTTTTATTCCGGTGGCTCGACCCCCATGTATCCCATGCCGACTCAGACTCCTCCGCCTGTATCCGCCGCGCCGACTCCACCGCCTGCCAGAACACCGCCACCAGTCCAGCCCCAGATGCCACCACTGCCGCCGAAGCCTTTTTCAGCCAGCCAGAAAAAACAGGAGGACTCCAGCCCGCGCCGGATTCGTGTACCAATTGAGGTTAAAAAATCGCCGGATGAGGAATAAAAAGCAGCCAGTGAAACGCTCACTGACTGCTAAGTGCTACTAGCTAACTGTTAAAGCGCCAACGCCGTATATTCCATATTAAACGCTTCAGCCACAGGCTGATACACGAGTTTACCCTGATAGGTATTGAATCCTTTTTGCAGGGCGGGGTCGTGTAACGCTGCCTTGTGAATCCCCTCATCGGCAATTTTGAGGGCATACTTAAGGGTAGCGTTGCTCAGGGCGAAGGTACTGGTACGCGGCACAGCCCCCGGCATGTTGGCGACGCCATAATGCAGCACACCATCCACATAATAAACTGGGTCGCTGTGGGTAGTGGCACGGGTCGTTTCCACGCAGCCACCCTGATCAACCGCCACATCCACAATTACACTGCCGGGTTTCATCTTTTTGAGCATGTCCCGCGTGACCAGATGGGGGGCGCGTGCGCCTGCAATGAGTACCGCGCCAATCACGGCGTCGGCCTGAGTCACGGCTTCTTCAATGCTGCTGCGGTTGGCGTAAACCGTCGTGACCCGCCCGTGCATAATTTCATCCAGATAACGCAGGCGGTACAGGTTAATATCCATGATGGTGACGTGAGCGCCCATGCCAATTGCCATGTATGCCGCATGAGTACCTACTGTTCCACCACCCAGTACGACCACATTGGCAGGACGCACCCCCGGCACACCACCCAGCAGCATCCCGCGCCCGCCCTGGGGTTTTTCCAGATACCGCGCGGCAATCTGAGTCGCCATGCGCCCAGCGACTTCGCTCATCGGTTGCAGTAGAGGCAACGACCCGTCGGCCAGTTCAATCGTTTCGTAAGCAATACCCGTCACCCCACTTTTGACCATTTCACGGGTCAGGTCTTCAACGGCGGCAAGATGCAAATAAGTAAACAGTACCAGGTCATCGCGTAAATAAGCATATTCCTGTTTGAGGGGTTCTTTCACTTTGATGACCATTTCCGCGCTGTTCCAGACTTCGGCGGCGGTGGGCAGAATTTTTGCGCCTGCCTGCTGATACTCCTCGTCGGTGAATCCGCTGCCCTCCCCTGCGCTGGCCTGCACCATTACCTGATGCCCGTGTGTGACCAGTTCCTTAA
>CAZKZS010000080.1:0-16841 GCA_964557285.1 uncultured Anaerolineae bacterium
TGCATCCACGCGGCTTTTTTGAAATGTGCGGGGATAGCATCCTTAGCTCGGTGGCTGCCATCGTTGACGCGGGGATTATACCCTACACGGACCCGAATGGATTCATGACCCTCAAGGTAGATACCGTCGCCGGACGGGTAGATGTGCATATCCAATTGCAGGCAGGTGAAGCGGTTGGCATTACGTTTAACAATGTACCCTCCTATACGCTGGGGTCACAAGCCCTCATAGTGGAGGGCATTGGGGAAGTAGAAACCCTCTTAGGCTATGGAGGCTTAACCTATGCCTACATCGAGGCACGCAGCGTAGGTATTCCCTCCCTGCCCGAGGTAGACCGTGATGCCCTGCTGGACATTGGCGGGCGCGTGTTACAGCACGCCAGGGAGCAAATACACCTGCCGTCCTCCGTCAGTCCTGTCCAGGTGGGAGAATATCGCCCTGTAGATTTAATCACTCTCTGGGAATCCTTGTCCGATGTCAAAGGCGCACGGGTGGCGAACTTCTACGCGCCGCAAACCTGTGGACGGACTCCCTCTGGAACAGGATTGGCGGCACGGGTGGCGGTAGAGGTGGCGGCAGGACGTTTGCAGGCAGGTGAAACCTTCATCCACGAAAGCCCTTTGGGCTTGCGCTTTTTGGCGAAGCCTATCGAAACCAACATCCCACGCCCTGACGAGGGACCGTGTGGGGTTGTACCTGCTATCACAGCACGGTCATTCCTGATGGGTACCGCCCAATGGGTGTTGCATCCTGATGATCCTTTCCAGGCAGGGTTTATTTTTTAGCAAAGCGAGCAGTATGGACTTAGGACTCAAAAATAAAATTGTATTGGTGGCGGGCTCCAGCCGAGGGTTAGGTGCCGCCACTGCCCGTGAATTTGCCCGCGAAGGAGCAAAAGTCATTATGGCAGCCCGCAACCGCGAAGCCTTGGTGCGGCTGCAAGAGGAAATTTACCGCGAAACACAAAGCCAATCGCTGATGGTCTTGCCCACTGACCTGACCAAACCAGAGGATGTGGAAAAACTCATCCATCATGCTACGGCTCGTTTTGGCGGGCTGGATATTCTCGTCACCAACTGCGGCGGTCCCGCGACAGGGCAGTTTGTGGATTTGGAGATGGAACAATGGCAGCACGCCGCCGAAACGGTACTGTTTAGCGTGGTGCGCCTTATCCGTACCGCTTTGCCCCATTTACGCCAATCTTCCACACCCTCCATCCTGACCTTTACCTCCAATTCCGCCCGCCAACCTGTCCCCAATATGACCCTGGCAAACTCGCTGCGCCTGGCAGTGGTGGGCTTAACGAAAAGCCTGGCGTTGGAATTGGGCAGCGACGGCATTCGCGTTAATAGCATCCTACCTGCCTGGACGAAAACAGAGCGTGTGACCGAAATCCTCACTGCCCACGCCGATAAAAAAGGCAGTACATTGGAAGTCGAACTGGCACATCAAGCCGAAGAAACCAGCCTGGGACGCCTGGGAACGCCTGAAGAGTTTGCGCGTGCTGCCGTTTTTTTGGCTTCTCCTGCCGTTCCCTTCCTCACCGGAGTGATGCTCGGCTTTGATGGCGGTATTTACAAAGCAACTTTATAGTAATAGAAAAGCAGACCTTGATTGCGAGATACCAGTTGTTCATCTGTGGGTCTATGGTCAATCCCACGATGGTGAATGGGTGATCGCGCAGGATATTGACGGACAGGCGATTTTCTTACGCGCAGCAGGACTAAAAACGCGGGTGCCAGTTTGGAAATTACCTGTCTTTGACTGAGCAATCCTCCGTTTTTCTATGTCAATAGGAGTTTGTCAAGCGCATACAGGGAGTGGCGATGGGCATTGAGGTGATGTTCCAGAGACTTCATCTGGAAGCGGTGCCAGGGTTTTACTAAGGACGGCGGCAGGGTCGCAAACACAGCACGGGCATTGAGATAATCCGCCGCATCAACAATCGCATCGGCCAGCGTGTAATATTGAAAAGGCAAAAATGACACTGCCACCCCATCATCTGTGCAAATGCGACCAAAGCAAGCCGCTTCCATGAAGTCACCTTCATGAAGGTGAGCGTACCCTGCCTCACTGTTCAGCCAGGAAAGATGATCCACGGGAATCATTTTCACCAGCACGATTTCGGCTTGTATATCTTTTGCCAGCCCACAGGCCAGTTGTACGGCTTTTGCTGTCCACTGTTTGTCCTTAGCCAGGCAAACCATGATTTTATCCATGGAAACAACCTCATCTCTATTTGCGTTTATAGACTAATCTCAGAGAGGGTCAAAAGGGGATTAAGAAATACGGGGCAAGCGTTAAGATAGTGTCAAGCCTCTATAATGGTGCTGTCTCCATCCAGCAAATGATACAGCCAGCGCCGAATCTCTTGAGAAGCAGAGGAATATTTTTCGACAGAATGGGCAAATAACGCGGCCCCAGTAAATGACAAAAACAGAAGCAACGCGGCTGTTAATCCTACTGTTCCATGAAAATAGGTTGCAGCAGGCATCACTGCCACCAGCAAAAACACTAAAAAGCCCACAAAGGAAGCTGAATTTTCAACGTATCCTGACACTTTTGTGCCTCCGGCCGGAGTTGCTTCCAGCCTGCCAATGAAAGGACGGCGGGCGCGAACTGAAAACCCAAAACGCTGCTGGAGTAAAAAGGTGTCGTCCGGGTTGAATTTCGCTTTGTATTTTTTGGCTGTAATCTGATAGTGAAGCTCCCAGTCAGACGTGGCAGCCCGCAGCCGCTTGCGACATTCTGCCGGGGACAGGGTAGTATAAAATTCGATGGGCGGGCCAATCCGCTTATACCAGGCCCAGAAATTTCTCATCAGGTGGATTCGGATGCCAGCCGCCGCCGATACGCAATAGCCGTCATTAAAATGCTAAACGCATAGAGGCCAAGCAGGGGCAAAATTACCAGGGTCATGTTAAAAGGGTCAACGGTTGGGGTAATGAGGGCTGCTGCTACCGTGATAAGTACCACCGCCAGCCGCCAATTGCGAATCAGCACCCCCGGCCCGATGATACCAATCCGCCCCAGGACAAAAAAGACAACAGGCATCTCAAATGCCACTCCCATCCAGAACAGCAGGGAAGTGATAAACGCAATATAGTTATCGGCAGTCCATTCGGCTTCCAGCACCGATCCCATAAAATTTTGCAAAAAAGGAATGGCGGTAGGGATCAGGACGAACCAGGCAAAAAGCACTCCCACCAGAAAAAGAATCACGATAATTGGCAGGGCAGTGATCACCATCCGGCGTTCTTTGCCTGTTAACCCTGGCATGATGAACAGCAGCATTTCCAGAGTGGCGTAAGGCGCAACCACGATGCCCGCAGACATCATTGCGACCCGAAAATAAACTACCACGCTGTCGGTGGGTTTAAGGGTAGTCAGTTTGCAGTCGCAGGGGACAATGAGATATTCCAGCAGGGGTTTGACAAAAAATGAGGAGGCAATCAGCATCAAAATCAGCAGCACAAACACCCGTATAAAACGGGTACGAAGTTCGTCCAGGTGTTCAAAAACACCCATCTGAGCGCCTGAACCATCTTCAGTCAGGCGGGGAACATTCGGTTTGTGCGGCTGAACGGCGCTCATGTATCCTGCTCTTTTTCATCAACCATAGTTTTCGCGTGGTCTGCCAGTGACCCCAGCACGCCGTTCACAAAACTGGGAGCGCTGTCCGAACCAAAGGCTTTTGCCAGTTCTACCGCTTCATTGATGGCAACCTTCACCGGAGTTTCGCGGCTGATGCCAAATTCATAAAGCGCGATTCGTAAAATGTTGCGGTCAATGGTAGCAATCTGGTCAACAGGCCATTCCGGGGAAAAACGTTGAATCAGCTTATCTAGCCGTTCGCGGCTGGATAACACCCCTTCGACCAGTCGATAGGCAAATTTCTGTTCCTCCATCGACAGCAAAGGTGTATTGTTAAACTGAGAGGCTTCCACATTTTCATCGTCGTCAAGCTGCATAGCCTCATCGTAAAAAGCGCGGAGAGCAAGGTAAGCTCTCGAACGGGCGTCATCCCATTTCATCGTGGAAGACTCTCGAAAAACCATCAATTCTTTTTCCGAATGACCCGTGCTATCCAGTTCATAGAGGATTTGCAGCGCCATACCCCGTGCCAGCCGACGAATATCAACCATTTTTATCCGACTCAAACATCACATCTTCAATATGTACGTTAACCGCCTTGACAGTCATGCCCACAAACTGCTGCATGGTGCGGCTGATTTCTTCCTGCACCTTCAGGCTTGTCTGGCGTAAATTTCGCCAGTCATCCACCACGATAAAAATATCTACCGTGATATTCTCCTCATCAATTGTCAAATGTACTCCATCTTCGGAGGGCCCTAACCCTAGAATCCGGTCAAGTGTCCCACTGGCATACCCAAGCCGGGCAACCCCTTTCACATTCAGGGCGGCTGCATGGGCAATCGTTAACAGTACACTGGGGTCAACGCTAACCGTATCATTGGGTTGGCGCTGTGAATGAACAGTCATGAGCTTTATCCCATCAATAATCCACCATCAACTGAAAGTACCTGTCCGGTAATATACGCAGCCTGATCAGAAGCCAAAAACGCCACCGCATAAGCCACATCTTCCGGTTTGCCACGCCGCCCTAAGGGGATGGCTTCATCTACTTTTTTTAACATTTCCTCCCCTAATGGCGAGGTCATATCTGTATCCACGAATCCCGGTGCAACGGCGTTCACTGTGATGTTACGGGCAGCGAGTTCTTTTGCCAACGCTTTCGTTAAGCCTATCATACCCGCTTTGCTAGCGCTGTAGTTAGTTTGCCCCCCCTGACCCGCGATTCCGCTAACACTGGTAATATTTATAATCCGTCCATAACGTTTTTTCATCATGATACGGGCGGCGGCTTTACTGCAATTCCAGCAGCTTTTTAAATTGGTATCCAGCACATCATCCCAATCCTGTTCTTTCATCATCATAATGAGATTGTCGCGGGTGATGCCTGCATTATTCACCAGAATATCGAGTTTGCCATAGGTATCTGCGGCCTGTTTGATGAGTTCGGAGGCTTCGTCTAATACAGCAACATTGGCTTTCACTGCCTGTCCTTTGCTGCCCATGCTTTCGATGGCAGCCACGACTTCGTTAGCCGCATCCGGGCTGCTGTGATAATTTACGAGAACAGTTGCCCCCTGCCGCGCCAGTTCCAGTGCAATCGCCCGCCCAATGCCCCGGCTGCCTCCCGTCACAACGGCCACACGATCCGATAAAGCTGCCATTCAAACACTCCTTTTTAGTGCTATGTATCATAACTTTCTTGCAGGCAACCGTCCAGTGAAACGTCGTCATCCTGGCTATATTTGCTTCCAACAGATTGTGTTACATTTTAAAAATCAATGAAACGGAATTTCACAATGGATTTTTCGCAACTGCGTCGCTGGATTGACTCTCAGCAAGCCGATTTCTTGACTCTTCTTCAGCAACTGGTGGAAATAAACAGTTTCACGGCTTATCATACCGGAGTGGATGCCGCGATGGGAGTGGTTTGCCAGGCTGCGGAACGGATGGGATTTCAGGTTGAGCCGATTCTGGAACGGCATCGTCTGGTCAAATCGGGCAGCGGGACTCGTCATATCCTGCTGGTGTCGCATATTGACACAGTACACCCACCCGATGGAGATTTTCAGCACTACGAACCGCAAGCCGACGGGTATATATGCGGGCCGGGCATTGGCGATATGAAGGCGGGACTGCTCATGGGGCTGTGGACGCTGAAGGCCATGCGTGAACTTGGTGTTGATGCTGATATTCAACTGGTCATCAGCGCTGACGAAGAACATGGCTCGCCGACCATCAAAGACTGGTATGCCCAGACAGGTGCAGCTTTTGCGCTTGGGCTTGAGCCGAATTTTCCCCAGGGTAAATTAACCCCCGATGTGGTTTTAGGTTTTGTGGAACAGCGTAAAGGGTGCGGCCGCGTCGATTTTAAGATTCGTGGCAAAGCGGCACATGCAGGCGGCGCGTGGCAGGACGGCGTTAATGCGATTGAAGCCGCTGCCCACCGGATTCTCAAGATTCAAGCGCTTACCGATTTAGAACGGGGTATTACGACCAGTGTTGGGTTAGTCAACGGTGGTACAGCCGTCAATACGGTAGCGGAATGTTGTGAGGTAGCGGTAGATTTTCGTTTTGCAACGCAGCAGGATGGCCGGGAAACGCTGGAAGCTATCCGGCAGATTGTCGAAGGCTGTTATATTTTCAACAAACATCTGAGTTTAAATGAATCGGTGGAAAATTTCGCCATGAGCGCCTACCTGCCGCCAATGGAAAAAACCAACAATCAGGAATTGGTCGCGCTGGTGATGCACCATGTTCAACGGCTGGGATTAAAGATGAAACCTATCAGTCGGGGCGGGGGCAGCGATGCCAATCATATTAGTGGAAGCGGTGTTCCGGCCATTTGTGGCATGGGAGCGCCCGCCGAAGGGATTCACACAACGCAGGAACGGATTCTCGTACCGCGAATGTGGGATAGTCTGGAACTGCTCATTTCAACGGTACATTCCCTGGTCGCTCCATAGAATCAAAAAGCCGCCTGACGAGCTATCAAGCGGCTTTCCTTGATGCAACAGGGCTTAGGAAGGTTTGACTTCCACAACCGCGCCTTCTTCTTCCAATTTCTTTTTGGCGTCTTCAGCCGCTTCTTTGCTGACCGCTTCAAGAACATTGGCAGGAGCGCCATCAACGAGGGCTTTGGCTTCCGCCAGACCCAGACCCTGCACAACCGTGCGGACGGCCTTAATGACGTTGATTTTCTTGGGACCAACTTCCTTCAGGATGACGTTAAATTCGGTGGGTTCTTCAACGGGTTCAGCCGGAGCAGCTGCCCCACCACCGGGTGCAGCCATCGCACCCATCGCCATCATGGGCATCATCATGCCACCGGAGGCCGCTTCTACGCCCCAGGCTTCTTCCAGTTTTTTCTTGAGTTCAGCAGCTTCCAGAACAGTAAGGCTGCTCAGTTCGTCGACCAATTTCTGCAAATCAGCCATGATTTAGATACCTCTCTTTTAACTATTGATTTCACTACACTTAGGCGGCTTCAGTGTCTTTGGCCGCGTAAGCAGCCAGGACATTTGCCAGCATATGGGACGCGGAATCCAGAACCCCTACCAGACCTTGCGACGGGGCAGCGATAACACTGACCAATCCTTGAGCCGGCTGCGTTAGCAGGCCCAAAATCTGGGCGCGAAGTTGATCGAGCGAGGGAAGTTCTGAGAGCGTCTTCAGATCGGCCTCTCTTAGCACCGACTGACCGATAATCGCTCCTTTAAGGATAAGCTGCTCATTTTCTCTGGCTTTGTCCAGCAGCACCTTGACCATAGCGGGCAGGTCTTCGCGTGTGAAGCTGACTGCCACCGGTCCGGTCAGCAAAACATCGCCTGTACTAAAACCAGCGTTTTCCAGCGCCAGTTTTAACAAACGATTTTTGGTGACTACATAGGACGCACCTACCTGACGCAGGGCGTTGCGAATATCGTTGATTTTATCCACGTTCATGCCGCGATATTCAGTAACAACCAGCCCGCTTGCGCCATTGAGCAGCTCGGCATATTGGGCGACTATCTCATCTTTGCGTTCGCGTGTAATTGCCAAGCGCACTCCCTCCTTCAAACATTCGGGCGACTCACATCAAAAAAGCGACCTTTGCACAGCAAAGCTCGCCGGATTAAGCATGATAATCTCGACTCGTCTTCGCCTCGGCAGGATATTAAGCGCACCTTCCGCCCCTGCTGTCTTAAGCAAAGGATAATTTTATCCGTTTTGCCCGTTTTTAACCGGACACAACCCGAAGGCTGTGTAACGGCGGAAGTGTATCATGCCCGCCGCCTGCCTGTAAAGTGCTACTTTTAGCTGCGTGCGTCCTTCGCTAAAGCGCTGGCAAGCTGAGCGCTGATCAGTTCCAGCATCATCACATTTTCCTGCGTAATCGACTTTTCAGCTTCCTTGCAGGCAAACAGCACCCCAAACCGCAACGTCGTCCCCACTGGCACACAGACCGCCATCGCATACCGTTTTTTCTGCAAGAAGGGGTGTGCAGCATCTTCACTGGCATTAAAGATGCGACTCTGCCCACTGCGGGCTATCCCTCCAACCAGCGACCCTTCATAATCCTGTTTTTTGGGGGCGCTGCTGACCGCATCTGGCGGGCCCACCTGGGCGACCAGAGTCATTTCCGGTGGATTGGTAGCAGTAAGGGCGTAAAAAGCTACGTAGTCATAGCCAATTTCTTTGATGGCCTCAACAGCAGCCTGCTGTTTGGCTTTGCCTTTCCCTGCTTTGAGCAGCGACTTGGCAAAAACCCGTACAGGCGGCAGGGCATCAGCACGAAGGGTCTGCAAATGACGATCTTCATGTAAGCGCTTGATACGGGTAATCAGGTCGTCGTTGTCAAATGGCGTGGTTGTCACATCATCTGCCCGCCCCGGCATAGCAAAATCGGCGGCCTCATCCACCAGTATAATCAGCAGACGCGGGAAACTCTGCCGCACCTCTTTAATGAGTCGGTGAATCTCGTCGCCTAAACTATTATCCAGGACCAGGACATCGGTGTGCTTGGAAGTATCCTCCATGGCTTCGCGGACTTTATCTAAATCCGTTACCACTGTCACCGCAAACTGAGGCTCTTTTCTGAGATTTTCTCGATACCGTGCAATCGAAGGAAGCTGTACGGCGGCTAGAACGTTTAATTTCTGAGTCATCGTTTATTCCACACGATTAAATATACCCTATTATAAACGCTTGTCTCACCAGGTAGAAATTGCGTTTGAGGCTGCGGTGGTCAGCAGAACCAACTGCCACATTCCCAATTCAATGGGCGCAGTCTCAATATATTCATCCAGACGGTGAGCATTTCCGCCATAAGAAACCCCCACACACACCGCCGGAATTCCTTCAGAAAGGGGAATATTGGCATCCGTGCTGCTGCCATCCAGTTCGGTTTTCATGTGGATGGCTTCATGGGCATCCACAGCCAGGCGCACCAGAGGATGGTCAGCCGGAATAGAACCCGCAGGACGGTTGCCAACCAGTTCAAAATGAAACCGGACATCTTCCCGCGTGAGTCGGGCAGCCGTATCCATCACATCCTGTTCAAGTTTTTTCAGAGCAGCACTTCCTTCCGAGCGTAAATCAATATAACAATAGGCTTCTGAAGCTATAGTGTTCACCGACGTTCCCCCCCCAATGACACCAATGTTATAGGTGGTGCGGGGGGATTCAGGCGCTTCAATCTTAAGCAGTTCACTGCCGAACTGCATCAGGGCATGAATGGCGCTGCTGCTGCCAAAATGTAACCAGCTGTGTCCGCCGGGGCAGGTCACGGTCAGTTTGTAACGCCGCACTCCGATTCCTGCATGGTAAATCCGCCCCAGCGCCATGCCTTCCAGCACAATGACCGCTTTAACTTTATCTCGTAGCCGGTTCATCACCGCCCGCATTCCACCGAGGTCGCCTAGCCCTTCCTCCCGTGTATTTGCTACGAAACACAGATTCGCTTCATGGGGAATTCCGGTATTTTTGAAGATTTCAGCCAGGCCAAGCAGGGCAGACACCCCCAGGCTGTTATCACCCAACCCGGGCGCATAAATTTGGTCGTCCTCAAAACGAATGGATAAATCGGTTTCTGCGGGAAAAACCGTATCGGTATGGGCGGAGATAAGCAGAGTCGGCGCATCCGGCCGTTCTGACGGTAGCCATCCGTAAACATTATAAACCTCATCCATATCAACCCGTTCCAACTTCAACTGCCGGAACAGGGTTTGTACATATTCCGCACGGGATTTTTCCGCAAACGTGGGGGCGGCAATTTGCTGGATACGAATGGCAGTATTTACAATATCGTCTTTATGAATGGCTTCTCTGGCATTTTTTAGAATCGCACTGTGAGAAAGGCGCACAATTGAGGCATTAGATAAGCTCATGGAAATGTTCTCATTTTTGCCAAAAATATACTCAAAATCCAATCGAGAGTCTATGTATGCAGACTGGTTCTATGGGAATTTGATATAGTGCTTAAAATCACCAAAGGAATAAGCCATGCCCAAACGCAGTTTTGACCCTGCCTTGCGCCCACCAACCCAACCCCGTGCCAATCGGATGCACCTTGTTAAAGAGGACGATTGGGTTAAAGCCTTTTTACATCGGGCGCAGGTGGCAACCATTTCTACCTGTTGGGGAGACATCCCTTTTAACAACATGACCCTATTCTGGTACGATGAAGCCCAGCATCGGATTATTTTCCATGCCAATATCACGGGACGGCTGCGGGCAAACATCGACCATAACCCCAAAGTATGCCTTTCCTGCTACGAAATGGGTCGTTTACTTCCCAGCAATGCGGCCATTGAATTTAGTGTCCAGTACCGGGGCGTGGTGGTATTTGGGGAGGCCGAAATTTTAACAGACCTACAGGAAGCGCGGCAGGTGTTATACGCCCTTATCAGCAAATATTTTCCTAAAATGCAGCCGGCACAGGAATATCGTCCGATTACTGAGAGAGAACTCAAGCGCACCAGCGTCATTGCCATTAAAATTACCGAATGGAGTGGCCGCGAAAACTGGAAAGATCAAACTGACCAGATTGATGCCTGGCCTGCCCTTTCCGAAGACATTCTCAAAGGTGGATTTGCATGAAAAGACGCCAATTTTTGAAAACAATGACGGCGGCAGGTGGGATTCTGACGCTGCCTGCCCCCCTGCTGAGTCTGGCACAGCAGGCCATGCCGCAGTTTTTTCTGCCGCCAACGGTGCAGCATGTCACTGAAACCAGCGCGGTGATTTATTTCTGGCTTAATGCGCCTCCCACAAGTGGTTATTTGCTGATTATGAATGAGGGAAATATTGTACGGGAATTTTCCCTGGCTATAGATACCCCCCTTCATCAGATTGTGGTGGACGGATTAGCGCCATCGACCACATATGAATATCAGGTGATTGTCAATGATGTTGACCCCCTGCTTCTGACGGGCGCTGCATGGTCAAATTTATCTTTCCAGACTCCGCCTTATGAATGGCCGCTTCGCCTGACCGCGCTTGGGGATACGGGTTTTGGAGATAATATTACCCTCCGCATGGGCAAGTTGGCCGCGCAGCACGAGTTAGACCTGTTTTTGCACTTGGGAGATGTGGTGTATTTTATGCAGGAATATGACGGGAATCCCTGGATGAACTGGTCAAAAAAATATTTTGAGCCATTTCAGGGACTGCTTTCCCGTGTGCCACACTATCCGACCTTTGGCAACCACGAACTGGATGACGCAGCCTGGTATGAAGGGATGCCGTCTTATTTCTGGGTATTTCCGCCCATTAATGAAGATGTGTATGAGGGAAACCGCTTATGGTATAGTTTTGACCTGAATGAGATTCAATTTTTATCTTTGAACTCTCAAGTTTTTTACAGTTATGGCGAAGAAGTCCGTCATGCCCAGGAAGCCTGGTTAGATGAAAAATTAGCGCGGACAGAGGTACGGTATTCGGTCATTTTTTTTCATGTGACCCCCTACACATCTTCCAGCGTGCATCCATCGGATGGGCAAATCATAGCGGAACGCTGGCTGAGTAAATTTGAAGGGAAACATGTTCCCCTCATTTTAAGTGGTCATGTTCATGTGTATGAACGTTTTTCCCACAATGGCTTACACATCATCACCTCCGGTTCGGCCTCAGAACGCACCTATCCCATGGGTGAAACGATGTCCCCCAACAGCCAGATTTTCCTCAGCGAACCCGTGTATCCAATTATCGAATTATATGAAGATTACATTCATCTGACTTCATACGATATAAATGATGAGGTGGTTGAAGACCTTAATCTGGAAATCACCCCGCGTTTTTAACTCCGGTGGGGGCAGGAAGCGCTCATTTCGTTCGCTTATTCCTGCCCCTACTGTCCGCCCCTCAGCGCTATCGGGAGAGGGGTGAGGGTAACTTTATCTCAAAAACACCAGCGTGGCGTCGCGCACCAGGTCTTCCAGAATATAGGGCAGCACCCCCAGAATCAGCGTTCCTGCCGCCGCGATAATTAGCCCGCCGGTCAAATACTGCTGGCGTTCGGGGATAATCGCATCTCCGGTTTCAAAGTACATATTCCAGACCACACGCACATAGTAGAATGCGGAAACAGCGCTGGTTAGCACACCTAACATGGCCAGCGGCTCCAGTCCGGCATCCAGCGCCGCCCGGAATACCCAGACTTTGCCGATAAATCCTGCGGTTGCAGGGATTCCGGTCAGGCTGAACATAAAAATTGCCATCGCACCAGCCAGCCAGGGACGTTTAAATGCCAGCCCTTTGATGTCATTCATTGTTGTGCCTGTGGCATCATCTTTTTCAATAGCAGCCACTACCGCAAATGCCCCAATATTCGTAAATGCATACGCCGCCAAGTAGACCAGCGCAGCCTGGGCAGCGCTGTCCCCAACGCCGGGAACACCGCCTGCTGCCAGCGCGATCAGGATATAACCCGCGTGGGCAATACTGGAGTAAGCCAGCAGCCGTTTTAAATCGTACTGCATGATGGCAACAAAATTGCCGAGCAGCAGAGTCAGCGCGGCCAGAATTTGCAGCGTATCTACCCAGACGGCTGCATTTTCTCCCTCAGCGATAATGGGCAGCCCTGTTACCAGTACACGGAGAAACGCTGCAAAACCGCCCACTTTTGCCACCGAACTCATGTAAGCGGTCACAGGGGTGGGCGCACCCTGATACACATCTGGCGTCCACATATGGAACGGCACGGCCGCCACTTTGAAACCTAACCCAACAGTGATTAGCCCCACGCCAATCAGCAGTAGATAACGCTGAGTCGCTTCCTGGTCGCTGATGTTCTGCGCCGTGACTACAATTTCGCTCAGATCGAGTGAGCCTGTCGCCCCAAAAACCAGCGCAATTCCGTAAACCAGAAACGAGGACGAAAACGCACCCAGCAAAAAGTATTTCATGGCGCTTTCTTCGCTTTCTTCCTGCGGGCGACGAATACCTGATAGGATGTAAAGCGGGATGGAAAGCAGTTCCAGCGAAATAAAAATCATCGACAGGTTGTTGGATGACCCCATCAGCATCGCCCCTACCGCGCTGAACAAAAGCAGGATGTAATATTCACCCCGGTCAAGTTTGGTGCGTTCAAGGTATTCATACGAAATCAGGATGCCAATGGCGGCGGAAATGAGCGCCACAATATTCACCACATAGGTGAATTGGTCAGCCATAAACATGCCTTCAAAGGCTGTACCGGAATCGCCAATTTCAAGCACATCCCCCGCTTGAAACAGGGCTATCACCAGCGAAATGCCTACCCCAAGCAGCGAATAGGCGGCCACGTAGAATTTATCTTTGATAACACGATCCGCTACAAGCAGTACCGATGCCCACAGCGACAGGAAGATGACGGGCAAAGCCGCCCAGAAATTAAGATCGTCAAAGGTCGGTGGAGCAGGAATCATGCGACTCTCCCGCTTATTTCATTGCCACTTGCAGCGTGGCATCAATCTGAGCAACCAGATCACCCACCGCGCCATCCATCAGTTCAAAAAATGGCTTCGGATAGATTCCGATGACAAAAATGACGATGGTCAGGGCAACCAATGCACTAAGTTCATACCAGTTGCGACTCCAACTCAGGTCGGCCAATTCCTGATTTTCGGGTCGGGTGACAGGTCCCATGAACACCTTGTTAAACATGAACAGGATATACACGGCAGCCAGGATAATCCCAACGGTTGCCAGTGCGGTGTACCAGATGTCCAGTGTATCCGAGCCGGCTGAACCCACCAGAATCGTAAATTCGCCTACAAAGCCATTCAGACCGGGCAGCCCCATGCTGGAAAGGGCAATCACCAGCGCAAAGCCGCTGAAAATTGGCATCACCTTCCAGATGCCCCCAAAGGCATTAATCGCTTTGGTGTGGCGGCGCTCGTAGAGCATCCCGACAAGCAAAAACAGCCCGCCCGTGCTAATCCCATGATTGACCATTTGCAGCACCGCGCCCTGAATACCCGCGCTGTTCATAGCAAAAGTACCCAGCACCACAAAACCGAGGTGGCTGACGGAAGAATAGGCAACCAGCTTTTTCACATCGGTTTGGGCATAGGATACCCATGCGCCGTAAATGATCCCGATAACAGCGAGCGCACCGATATAGGGCGCAAAATCAATAGAGGCATTGGGGAAAAATTCCAGATTAAAACGTACCAGCCCATACGCACCCAATTTTAGAAGCACCGCCGCCAGAATAATCGACCCCGCCGTTGGCGCCTGCACATGGGCATCCGGCAGCCACGAATGTAACGGCCAGAGGGGAACTTTCACCGCAAAGGCGATAAAAAAGCCGAGGAACAGCAGGCGTTCTGTTTCTTCGGAAAACACCAGCTGGCCGGAGCGCATCATATCGCGGATGAGCATAAAATCGAAGGTGTCTGCTTTAGTGCCAACATACAAAATCGCCAGCAGCATCAGGATAGAACCCGCAACGGTATACAGGAAAAACTTCACTGCTGCATAAATACGGGCTTCCATTTCCCGGCCAAAAAACTCGACTTTATCCTTTGACCCCCACATGCCGACCATGAAGTACATCGGAACAAGCGAGACTTCCCAGAAGATGTAAAACAGGAACAGGTCAAGCGATACAAACACACCAATCATTGCCACTTCGAGCAGCAGCAGGAAACCATGAAACAGCCTGACTTTTTCCTCAATGCTCGTCCATGAGGCCAGCACCGAAATCGGCATGATGAACGTGGTTAGCATGACCAGCCAGATGCTGATGCCATCCACGCCAACATGATAATAAATTCCGAATCCGGCGATCCACTCGTCTACCTGCTCCATTTGCATCCCCTTGCTGGAGTCAAACTGACCGAGCATCAGCAGGGAAAAAGCAAACGTGACCAGTGTATTGATTAAGGTGGCAATACGCACCTGTTTGTCGGTTAGGCGCGGCCAGAACAGCAGCACCAGCACCCCCACCAGAGGCGAGAACAGCACCGCGCTAACAATTGAAACCCCAGTATTTTCAAGTTCCATAGACCTATATCCCTAAAATGTCCCGAATATCAGGGAAGAGAATAGCGACCATGACTAAAATCGTCCCCAGAAGAATAGTAAGCGCATAGGTACGGACAAAACCGGTCTGAACGCGGCGCACCCGCCGGGCAATTTCCCAGGGGCCGCGTGCAAAGACCGTCATAATACCTTTATCAATGACCACTTTATCCACATTCCCGCTAATACCTTTGGCGCCCTGGTCAAATGCCAGATACACAATGTTGTTGTGAACAAAGTCGTGCCAGAACTCCCAATCCACCCGGTCAGCCAGGAATTTACTGGCGACATTGAATGGATTTTCAATGTATTTAAAGTACATTTCATCCCACAGCAGTTTGGCGTTTGCCAGCGCGAACCCCTGGGAGGTTTGCGGATTGCGTGCCAGTGGGTCGCCTGTGACGTGGACGGTGGCGGTGGTATCGTTGTTATACAACTGACGGGCAGCAAAAATCGCAAAAACCGCAACGCTCAGCGCCAGCACTGCCAGCCACCATAAAAATTCACCCGCATGGGCATTCACCACGCTGTGACCTAACCAGTCGGTGAATTTGTGCGCCCCAAAAATATCCGTCAGCAGGGGCAGGCCGGAAGGGGTATTTAAGAACCCGCCAAAAATACTCAGCACTGCCAGAATCATCAAGGGGATGGTCATCAACAGGCTGCTTTCGGAGGCATGTTCGCCTGCTGCATGACGGGGGTCGCCGTAAAAGATAAGCGATACCTGCCGCCACATGTAAAACGCAGTGAATCCGGCGGCGGTGATTAAAAGCATCAACGCAAAAATGCCTTTTAACTCACCTTCTTCCCAGAACACTTTAAACCCGTCCGCCAGAATTTCATCTTTTGACCAGAATCCCGCAAAGGGGAAAATCCCCGACAGCGCCAGCGTACCAATCACATACGTCCAGTAGGTAATCGGCATTTTGTGGCGCAGGCCGCCCATCGTTCGCATGTCCTGCGGGTCAAATGCTTCCTCATGGTGGCCGTGATGCCCCTCATGATGCTCATGCAGGTGATGGTGTCCGTGTTCCATGCCGTGAATAATCGAACCGGAACCCAAAAACAACAGCGCCTTAAAAAAGGCATGAGTCACAAGATGGAACATAGCGGCTACATACGCGCCAAGCCCTACCGCCGCCACCATAAATCCAAGCTGGCTGACGGTGCTGTAGGCCAGCACTTTTTTCACATCCCACTGCCCAACAGCAATAAACCCCGCCATAATCGCAGTGGTCGCGCCGATGACAGTCACAATAAACGATGAGAGTTCGGCATGATTAAACAGCACATTTGACCGCACCATCATATAAACGCCTGCTGTGACCATCGTGGCCGCATGGATGAGCGCACTCACGGGAGTCGGGCCTGCCATTGCGTCCGGCAGCCACACAAACAACGGAATTTGAGCGCTTTTTCCGGCAGCACCCAGCAGCATAAACAGGGTAATCAGCGTGACAACCGTTTTCAGACTCAGGTCAACGCTGCCAAAGTGAACTTGATGTTCTTCTCCATCCGACAGCAGTACCTGTGCCTGATTCAAAAATCCCATGTTGCTCAGGTCATGTTCTTCTTCTGCCCTGACGATGCCCGTATTCGTGCTGGCAATGATCAGCGCATGTTCTTCGGCTTCTTCTTCGTGGCCGCCAATAGGCTGCTCATCGGGTTTATAAAAATCCAGCGTGCCAAAGGTCCACACCGTCAAGAAAATTGCCATCAGCACGCCAAAATCCCCAATCCGGTTGACAATCATGGCTTTG
>CAZKZS010000081.1:0-5375 GCA_964557285.1 uncultured Anaerolineae bacterium
ATGTCATGAAACCTACACCCAGGCGTATTATGAACTGCGGAAACGCAAAGGGGTGACGCTGGCGGGGGCGCGTGAGGCAACCAGCCTACCTACTATTCTTGGCCCGATGATGGTTTACATGGGGGACGCCGATGCGTATCTGGCCGGAGTCTCGATGACCTACCCTGAAATCATCCGTCCAGCGCTGCAAGTCATTCATACCCGTCCCGGCGTTAAAAAAGCGGCCGGATTGTACCTGCTGCTGGTTAAGGGACATATTTACGTGGTGACGGATGCCACCGTCAACATCGAGCCAACGGCAGAAGATTTAGCGGAAATCGCTATTCTGGCCCATGACTTCGCTAAACAGATCGAAATCCCGAATCCGACGGTTGCGATGCTGTCGTTTAGCAACTTCGGCTCGACTCCGCACCCCTTCAGCACGAAGGTGGCTGCCGCGACGGAAATCGTCTGCCAGCGCCGCCCCGATATTATGATTGACGGGGAAGTGCAGGCCGATTTTGCCGTTGACGGTGAATTAATGGAAGCGGAATATCCATTCAGCCGCATCCGAAACGCGAATATCCTGGTGTTCCCACAATTGGGGTCAGCCAATATCGCCTATAAACTGCTCAAAAAATTGGGCGGTGCGGAAACCATCGGCCCCATTCTGGTGGGCATGGGCGCTCCGGTGCATGTGCTGGCACAGGGCGACCGCGTTGAGGATATTGTGGCAATGGCGGCGGTAGCCGTCATGGACGCACAACTGCGCGAGAAAACCTAATTAACATTTCCTTTCCCTGTAGGGACACGGCAATGCCGTGTCCCTCCGAAAGCGGATTTTTTTCCTCTGCTCCAATTTTTAAGTTAATCATCACATCCTGCTTAGACAAGACTCATCTGATTCTATTAAAACTATTACAAAAAGAAAGCAGGAACGATGACCACACAGGAAGTATGGGCAGCCGCCCAGGAAACCGAAACCATGCCCGACTGGTACGAACGCTGGCGGGGGCGGATTCATGAATGGATTTCGGGACGGGTAGACCGCCGATTGACAGGTGTGCTGCTGGTCGTGCCGGATTTTTTTGTGCTGATGCTGCGGCTGCTGCGCGATAATCGGGTGTCCCGCCGCACCAAATTAGGGCTGCTGATGAGTCTGGGATATGTACTTTTGCCCTTCGATTTCCTACCGGAAATGGTACTGGGGGTGCTGGGTCTGGTCGATGACGCGAGTGTGATGGGGCTATCATTGTACGGGCTGCACACCATTGGCCGGATTGACCCCAAAATTTTACGCGAACACTGGTCGGGCAATGACGATGTTATTGTTGTGATTAACCGCTTCCATAGCCTGCTGACTACGAATTTTTTCGGGGCGGTGACTTCTGCGCTCTGGAAAAAATTTAAGGCAAATTTTAGGTCAGCGCCAGCAAAGTAGGATACAATCTGTGCATATACGTGTATAGGGAAGTAGTAATGGATAGCAGCAAGCCCCCCCGGAAAAAGCGTCCCTGGTTCTTTCAACCGGAAGAAGACTGGGAACTGCTGATTGTCGATATTGAGCCGGAAAAAGAAGAAGCCGCACCGCGTTTTGTCCTGGGGGAGGCAGCCCTGGCCGGAGGATCACCCGTTCAGGTGGATGTCTGGCTGGGGTCGCTGCTCAAAGTGCCGCGTCCCAAAAAAGGCTGGATGAGCCGCTTATTCCAGCGCGGTTACTTTGCGTCGGAGGAGGACTAATCCCACCAGCGCGGCTGTAAAAATCAGCAGGCTGACCCCCGACACAACTAAACTCCCCCAAACGACGCGGGATTCGTACCGGAATTCGACGCGGTGTTTCCCTGCCTGCACCACCACCGCCCGGAATAAATAATTGGCACGGGTGATTTTGGTTTCTTTTCCATCCACATAGGCTTTCCAGCCCGGATAGTCCATATCGGCCAGTACCAGAATCACATCCTGCGGTGTGTCCACGTCGATGGTTACGCGGTTGGGTTCGTAGCGGGTGATTTCAGCCTTGCTCTCACTTTTCACCCCCTCTCCTGCTACTGGGAGAGGGGGCAGGGGGGTGAGGGTAAATTTCATTTCTTCCGTTGTAAAAAGCTGGTGGGCGGGGTCAAAATTAGGCGAACGCATGGCCTCTAAAATGGCGTGTTCACTGT
This sequence comes from uncultured Anaerolineae bacterium, assembly GCA_964557285.1. GTDB lineage: Bacteria > Chloroflexota > Anaerolineae > Aggregatilineales > J027 > SB15. The sequence goes on from CAZKZS010000081.1 coordinate 2,142, forward strand.
TTAAAACCGTGTAGCGGTCATATAACATGACACGCGGTAGAGCATTCAAATTTTCGTAAATATAAATCTCCCCGTGATAGACCTCTTTTAAAGTTGGCTCATCCAGCGCTTCAATGGACAGCACATAACGCACGTTGAGCATATCCAGCATCGGATGGACAACGGTACGGGTCAGCCACGCGCCCGCACCAAAAATCTGGTCGCGCCCGTCAATGGCGGCCAGATATTCACTGTAGGCGCTGGCATACACCGACTCATATCCGCGTATATCCTGCAAGCCGTATAACCCTGCCGCATTGGGCAAAAGCGGCTCGAGCGTGGAGGAAAGATACCAGGCATGGTCATCCCGATAGGCTGCATAGTCTCCATCCGGGCGGCCTTCGCGCAGGGTATTGTTCTTAGCATTGATGCGGAAAATCCCGTCCTGCTGCTGCAAAAATTCGATAGCGGGGGTGGTTGGGTAAAGGTATTTTTCATCTGCTGCTGCAATATTGAGATGGGCAAAAATAACCACATCTACCAGCGTGAGCGCGATGAGGGACAGGCTGACCGCCCGCCGCGAGATTTTCCCCGCGCTGTAGAGTCCAATGAGCAGAATCCCGCCGCCCACATAGACAAACGACAGGATAAACACGGGATTTTGCAGCGTATAATAATCCGCAATCACTTTTGTGCCGACCCGTACTTCCTGCGAGTCAAAGTCAGGTACATTGGGGGTTTCGGCCACTTCCGCCTCAAAAAAAGTCATCAGCCCGACCAAACCCGCCAGCATCAAAACCAGCAGCAGACTTGCCAGCAGCAGATAGGGACGCAGTTTTTTGAATGGCTGCCCCTCCTCCAGAAACCAATCCATGCCGTAGGCCGCCAGCACCGCCAACGGGAACGGAATCACAATTAAAAACCGTTCCTGATCCAGCAAATCGTAGCCAGGAAGCTGAGATGCACTATTGAAAATCGGACGAAAATACAGCAGATGCAGCACGGCCAGCAGCCCAAACGTTAATATCATGATGGCACGGGCAAGGCGGTCACGGACAAAACGCACGGCCAGCAGCATCATAAACAATGGCACGATGCCAATATAAGGATTCCATCGGTCATTCAGCCAGTATCGGTCTTTCACATCGGGAAATTCAAAATTGCGCCAGAAATAAATCCAGGGATTCAAAAAAGAAATTTCGGTATATGGCAAAATGCCTTTGTTCTGATAGGTTTGTGCCGCACCGCGTATGCTCAAGCCGAGCAGTTCATAGGTCGTCCAGATTTGCACCGACCCGACCAGCACGCCACCCACATACACTAGAATCAGTGTCAATACAGGCCGGAAGCCGCTTTTTTGCACCCATGCCCAGACCAGAAAAAATCCTAGCAGCAGCAAAAAAACATACACCGACATCTGGATATTGCCGCTTAAAAAATGAAATCCGATCACGATGGCGGCGGCAAGTCCGTATATCCACTGCTGGCGGCGGGTTTGAGACTGGCTGCTTTTCAGGATGAAAAAAAACATGACGGGCAGCATGGCTACCCCTTCGTTGTAGGTGGTCTGAGTCTGGTGGGCAAGCGGCCATGAACACATCCACGCCAGCGCCCCGATCAGGGAAGCTGTTTCGCCGCGATTCAGGGCGCGTAAACTCAGGTACATAAAAAACCCGTTAAAAAAAGTTTTCAGAATTTGCGCCCACGACCACGCGACAGGTGCGGAAAAAATAAAATTTAGCAGCTTGTACACCGAAAACGGCGTCGCAAAATTATTTGCTACCAGCGAATTGCCCGCAAAAATAGTCGGATTCCAGAACGGGGCATATCCGTTTTTCAGGGCATTTTTATGGTGCGCCCAGGTGATGTAATTTTCGCGCACAGCGTCCATACTGCCCTGTGGATGGGGTTCAGTGGTGCGGTCAGTACCATACCAGGGATAGGCACTGGTCGCGTTTGGAGGGAGTAATATTTTGCCCTGCAAAAAAAAGGGATAAAACAGTGCCACCACCGCCAGCATCAGGACGGCAATAGCAAGATAATCATGGTTTCGCAATATCATAGGGCGAATAACAAAAAGTTAACATTATAAAATTATACTGTAGCTCTGCAAATTCGGGTAGCACGCATTTCTCATCTTGTTTTTAACAGACGCCGCTATAATCTGAACAGTGAGAGGAATCGCCCATGTCCAGTCTGATTAAACGCTTTGCCCTGTGGGGCCTGCCCAATGCCAGCAAAACCACTTTTTTGGGGACCCTGCTGCACGTCTTTAAAGAAGAAGCCACCAAACAGCAGCCCGAATTTGGTTTTTTAAAAAGCTACCAGGCGCTGGAAAAACACCAGTGGCCGCCCAAACTTGACCTGACCATTGAAATGGTACGATTTCAAATTGAACATGAGGGCATCCCTTACGAACTGTATTTGCTTGACCCCCCTGGCGCATTCCTCGACCCACAGGCGACCCTGGCAACCTGCCCTGAACCGTTTGAGCAGATGTCCCTGTTTCAGTTTTATGCCCAGTGTGACGGCATTATAACCCTGTTTGACCACCGTACCTCTCAGGGGGAACGCGCTCAAATTGAAGCCACGCTTGGTCACTTATTTCAGCAGTTACGTACCATTAACCCATCGGCTATCAAACCACATTTTTTGTATGCCCTGACCAAAATTCACCCGGACAGCAATCCGACTCCGACACAGAACCCGCCCCTGACCTATCTTTCGCATCGGGTGATTGACCCGCAGAATCCGATTTTTGAGGCGGTGGACATTTCGCGCCGTCCCCATGAAAATAATACCTTCTGGGTGTTTACCGCTTTTGAACGTGACAACAAAATCGAACCCTGGACGGGCAGCATTTTTAGCGTGCGCGATTTGCTGATTTATCTGCTCAAACCCAAGACACATCCTCAGCCGCCGGAATCGCTTGTTGTGACCCGTATACACGGGCAGCCGCCAACCTCTCATCCGATTCCGCAGGCGATGACGCTGCCTCCCACCGGAACGCATCCGGTGGCTTCTGTGCCTTCCTCTCACCCGCGTCTGGCGGAAAATATCACGCCGCCGCCGCCGACCCTGCCGGAAGAAAAACCGCGTGTTTTTGTCAGCCATAACACGATTGATGCACCCTTTATCAATCCTCTGGTTGAAAATTTACGCCACAACGGAATCATCGTCTGGAAAGCGCCTGAAAGTATCCTGCCGGGCGAAGATTGGGTAGATGCCATTGAACGCGGTTTGAGCCAATCGACC
>CAZKZS010000081.1:5385-16768 GCA_964557285.1 uncultured Anaerolineae bacterium
CCATGTGGTACTGGTACTTAGTCCACATGCCGTCGAATCGGACTGGGTGCGGCTGGAAATGAATACGGCGATTCGGCTAGAACGGGAAGGCAAAATTAATATCATCCCCCTGTATTATCAGCCGTGCGAAGTGCCACTGCTATGGGGAAATTATCAGGCGATTAACTGTAATACTCTGCCGCAGCAAATCCTGAATGACCTGATGCGGCGGTTAGGGGTTACGGCATCGGCGTGACCAGCGATTCGATGAGGCGGGCGGCGGTTTCCAGCAGGGGCGCGTCCCAGCCTAATTCCTGTTGCAGCCACGTCAGGTCATCAAATTTTTCATGATAAGAGAGCAACAGCCGCCAGCAGGATGCGGCTTTTTCCAGATTCCCCATCTGATAGCAGGCCACGGCCATCCCTGCCAGCGCATAACGATACCCCGGACGGTATTCCAGCGCCTTTTGAAAATCGGCCAGCGCTGCCTCATAATTTCCACGTATAAAATAGGCTTCACCCCGATTGTTGTAAACAACATGCACCATGCCCGGCAGCAGATGAATTGCCCGGCTGTAATCTGCAATACACGCTTCATAGTCGCCAAGCTGTTTGTAGGCAATGGCACGGTTGGCATAGGCTTCGGCTAAATCCGGTTTGAGCCGGAGCGCGGCGGTGTAATCCTCCACCGCCCCCTGAATATCGTGTTCGCCATGCTGACGGGCAAAAGCGCGGTTGTAATAAGCGGGGGCAAAATCCGGTCGGTGTTCAATCACCTGATTATAATCTTTGACCGCCGCCGTGAGATTACCCATGCGGGTAAAATTATTCCCCCGTTCAAATAAGGCATTGACCTGTTTTTCTGTGAGCATGTATGTATCCGAATTTAGAAGATATTTTTCTTTTTTATTCTACTGGATACCCGTCAAAATGAAAAGCGATACAATCATAGGTGGAGGACACATGCTGATTCAAGCACGCATTTATACATCAGACGACCTGTGGGACATATCGCACCTGCCCGAAAACACAGGCAAATTTTTTGAATTGAGAGAAGGGGAACTGTATGAAATGTCGCCTACGGGATGGCTTCACGGAGATGTAAGCAGTGAACTAGATTTGCAGATTCGTCAGCATGTGAAAAAACACCGCCTGGGACGTGTAACCGCCGCAGAAACAGGATACATTTTATACAAGAGTTCCGAAGGGAAAGACACCGTACTTGCTCCCGATGTAGGATTTGTGGCCGCCTCTCGGATTCCCTCTGAACTGCCAGAAAAATATGTTCCCTTTGCACCAGATTTAGCTGTGGAAGTCACTGGCAATACGGATGAGGAAATTGCGCTGAAAGTCGAACTTTATTTACGGTATGGCACACGTCTGGTGTGGGTCGTTTATCCCAGCATCAAAAAAGTACATGTCTACCGTGCCTCAGTCGTTGCTAAAGAAGGCAGTGTCCGTTTTCTGGATGAAAACGATATGCTGGAGGGGGAAGATGTGCTGCCGGAATTTTCTCTCCCTGTCAGCGCCATTTTCCCCTGAAGCAGCGGGGCGGATAATCAATCCGCCCTGTCGTAACTGTTATTCCTTATCCGGCGAATTTCTGAGCCAGAGGTCAAACCCGACCAGCGTCACCACATACCCCGCCACCAGAGCTATCGTGATAGCTGAATTTTCAAGCTGAGTGAAAAACAGCAGCGCGGCCAGAATCAGGGTCAGGACAATTCGCACCTGCCAGCGTTCGTTGATATTTCGATCCTGAGGTATCATCACATTTTCCTTTCACGTGCCTACCGCTAATTTAAGTGTACTCAGATGGCACATTGGCAGGAAGTCTAATTTGGCACACAACGGATGTGAGGAAAATAAGTAGGGTGCAAACATGTTAGCAAACAAAACAGCGCTTGTCACGGGTGGATTGGGCGATTTAGGTCAGGCAATGGCGATACATCTGGCACAGGCAGGCGCGGATGTGGTTATCTGGGATTTGCTGCCAGAAGCCGATGAGCGCCTTCAACCCGTGCGGGAAAGCGGGCGACGTGTTGAGTATCAGCAGGTGAATGTTGCCAATCGCGCCGAAGTGGATGCAGCTATGGATAAAATCGCTGGTCATCTTGATATTGTTTGCTCAAACGCGGGCATTGTGGAATCCGCGCCATTTCTGGAAATCACCGGGGAAAGCTGGCAAAAACATCTGGATGTGAATCTGACAGGCTGCTTTAACGTGGGGCAGGCCGCCGCCCGCCTCATGGTCAAAAATCAGATTCAAGGCCGGATTATTTTTACTTCGAGTTGGGTTGGGTCGATTCCCTGGCCGGAAATTACCGCCTATACCGTCAGCAAGGCGGGGGTGAATATGCTGGTCAAGCAGATGGCGCGGGAACTGGCTGTATACGGGATTTGTGTCAATGCGATTGCGCCGGGGATTGTGCGGGCGGGGTTGGCCGGACGGCAGTTGGTGGAAGAACCGCAGTATGCCGCCCGTGTCGCTAAAGTGATTCCATTAGGGCAGCCCGGCACGCCTGTAGAAATCGCGCAGGCGGTGGTTTACCTTGCCAGCCCGCAAACCGCCTATATGACAGGCTCGATTCTCACGCTGGACGGCGGGTGTTCGCTGTTCCAGTTTGATGCATAGCTCTATGATACAATGACAAAAAAGGAAAAAAGGCTGGCACGCATCCGGCAGAATCCGAAAAACGTATCTTTTAATGAGCTTCGTCAGATGCTGGAAGATTACGGTTTTGTGATGAAACGCAGTCGAGGTAGCCACCATATTTTTGATGCACAGGTAGGTGAACAGATATGGACGCTGACTATTCCCCTCACGAAGCCTCATTTAAAAGCTGTATATGTTAAAGAAGCGCTGAAAGCAATTGATGCGATTATCGCCCTGCAACCAGAGAATAAGGACGAAGTAGCTGATGAATAAAGACCTCAATTATTATCTCAACCTTCCCTATGTGATCTGGTTAGTTCCCAGCGACGAAGAAGATGGCGGGTGGCTGGCAAAAATTCCCGATTTACCGGGGTGCATCACCTTTGGGGATACGAAGGAAGAAGCCCTTGCCATGATTGAGGATGCGCGAATTGCCTGGATTTCGCATCGTTTTGAGGAAGGGTATCTCATTCCTGAACCCGTTGGTTCGCCCGAAGCGTAACAGCCAGTGCGAAAAATAAAATCACTGCAACCAATCCGTAAGCTGTTTTGATGCTGGTGTAATCCGCAAATGTCCCTAACACCTGCGGCGTTATCAGAATCGCCAGCCCTGCGCCCAACGAAACCCGTCCACTGGCCGTATCGGACTGGTGCGGCTCAACAATGCTGCTGGCTGCCGAAAGGGTCAGGGGGAACAGGTTAGCAATGCCCAGTCCGGCCACAAACAAGCCAGCAACCGCGAGTCCGGTCAAAGGGGCAAGCCAGAACAGGAAAAAACCAGCGCCCGTAATCAGAATCGCGCCCAGTAGCAGCAGCCCAATCTGAAAATAGCGGGTCAGGCGGCTTCCGGCGGCGCGGCTGAGGACAACCGCCGCAAAATACACACTCATAATCGTGGCCGCAGCCGTGCGGTCTAACCCCGTATTTTTCTCTAAAAATTCCGCCCCCCAGAACACGATGCTCCATTCAATGGACACCCCCAGAAACAGCACCAGCCAGTAATTCCAGAACAGGGGCGGGAGTTTGGCATGAGGAAGGGCGGATTTTGTTTCTACGTGCTGCTGGCGGCCAATCGGCTGGCGGTAGTAAATGGCGGCCAGCGCAACCCATACAACTACCCCAATGAACAGGCCAGCCCGCCAGCCTAGAGTCGTTTGCTGGAAACCGCCAATCAGTAGGGGCGCTAATCCTGACCCCATACTGGCGATGACATTGGCTTCAGTCAGGGCGGTAGCACGCTGTTCCTGGTGATGGTCGGCCAGGGTCGATTGAATCAGCACCAGCAAAAACGTTCCCAGAAAACCCATACTAAACGCCATGAGGATGGTCATGGCCGGAACAACTCCTAGCGCAAACAAGACCGCGCTGGCGGCCATCCCCGCGCCGCCCGTCCAGTACAACCAGCGCCGTCCGGTACGCTCCACAACATGATCTCCGGTCAGGCCAGCCAGCACCATACCCAGCGCAAAAGCGCTGAAGTGCAGACCCGCCACCGTGTAATTTAGCTGCATTTCTTTGCGTAAAAAAGGCATCAGCGGCCCCAGGGATGCCTGTAAATACGCATAGTAGGCCAGCATCAGGTAGCCCATCCAGGTAAATCGGTCACGGATAAACATCGGCATCAAGCGTATTCACTCCCATTGCCTTATTTTACATGCCAGAGGAAGAAGAAATATAGAGAGGCCTGCCCTTTTTAATATACCAACACAATTTGCCTGTCTTAAACTTCTCCGGAGAACCAAAGGCGTACATATATGGCAATAGCCATATGTTTAGTTTCTCACCCCATGCTCATCTTTTTAATGTAAGATGATAAGTAGTATCCTCCATTCTCAAACTATCTCCCAGGTATAATAAAACAAAGGAGCGAAGGATGTGTGAGGTGATTCGACTGCTGATAGCAGACGACCATGATCTGCTGCGTAAAGGTCTGCAAATGTTTACCCAGATTCACTCCGATTTTTTGTTCGTTGGAGAAGCCTCCAACGGCAAAGAAGCACTGGAAATATGTAAGACAACCCAGCCTGATATTATACTGATGGATTTGGAAATGCCGGAAATGGATGGCGTAAGCGCGACCCGGCTGATTACCGATACTTATCCTCATATCCGAGTCATTGCCCTGAGCAACTATGATGATGAAAAATTAGTGCGTGATGCATTTCAGGCAGGGGTGATTAGCTATGTGTTGAAAAACACATCCAGCGATGACCTCGCCACCGCGATACGGTCGGTTTATAAAGGTGAACCCATCCTCTCTAAAGAAATTGTCGAAACGTTGATTCACGGGCTTAAAAACTCGACCCACAAAAATTATGGGCTGACCGGACGCGAAATAACTGTGTTAAAACTGATGATTGAAGGGCTATCCAACGCAGAAATTGCGGAGCAACTTTACCTGAGTATCCCAACAGTTAAAAAACATGTGCATCAGATTCTTGCTAAGTTTGACGTGCCTAACCGCACCCGCGCCGTTATTTTTGCTATTCAGAACAACGTGCTGGCCGCAGAAGAATGAATCTTTGCTAAGAATTATTTGCGGAAGATGCAGAGGGAAAAAATTGTTGTTACGCTCATAGTAGCACAACTTTCCCGTGCCATCATTCACACAGAGAAGGACAATCAATAATGGAGTACGCCGGTCAGCGAACCTCTGAAAAACAGGTTTCATCGTACACGGTTTTACCCGGCCATGCGCTTCCTTTTGGCGCTACCCCGATGGAAGATGGGGTAAATTTTTCCATTTATTCTCGACATGCTGCCTCCTGTACCCTGGTGTTATTTCAAAAAGATGAAAAACTCCCGTTTGCAGAAATCCCTATTCCCCGTGAATATCGCATTGGGGATGTGTTTTGTATTTTCGTGAAAGGGTTGGATCACCACACGATTGAATACGGGTATCGCATGGACGGCCCATTTGACCCGCCAACAGGCCATCGGTTTGATGCGAACGCGATTCTGCTTGACCCCTATGCTAAAGCGATTGGCGGACGAGTGGTATGGGGTAAGCAGTTTGACCCGGATAACATGTATCAGCACCGCGCCCATGTTGTAGAAGGGGATTTTGATTGGGGCAATGACCGCCCCCTGCAATATCCGATTGAGGACATTGTAATTTATGAAATGCATGTGCGCGGATTCACCGCCCATTCTTCCTCAGGGGTACAGCATCCCGGTACATTTCAGGCTGTACGCGAAAAAATCCCCTATTTAAAAGAACTGGGGGTGAACTGCGTAGAATTGATGCCGATTTTTGAATTTGACGAATTTGAACATTCCCGCACCTGCCCGGACACGGGAGAAGTGCTGCTCAACTACTGGGGATACAGTCCGGTGGCGTTTTTTGCGCCCAAAGCAGGTTACGCCGCCAGTCAGGAAGCGGGTGGAGAAGTCAATGAACTGAAGGCGCTGATTAAGGAACTGCACGCCAATGGAATCGAAGTGATTCTGGATGTGGTATTTAACCATACGGCGGAAGGCAACGAAAAAGGCCCCCACATTTCCTTTAAGGGCATTGATAACCAGATTTTTTACATCCTCACGCCGGAGGGCTACTACTACAACTTTAGCGGCACAGGCAACACTTTTAACTGCAACCATCCCCGCGTGAGCGCTTTTATTATCGACGCGCTGCGCTACTGGGTAACAGATTATCATGTGGATGGGTTTCGGTTTGACCTGGCCTCTATCATGACCCGCGACATCAACGGGATGCCCCTGCCCGACCCGCCCCTACTGCGAAGAATTGTCGATGACCCGATTCTGGGACGTACCAAATTGATTGCCGAACCCTGGGACGCGGACGGGTTATATCATCTGGGGCGTTTTCCGGCCTATGGGCGCTGGGCAGAATGGAACGGGTTTTACCGCGATACCATGCGAAAATTCCTGAAAGGCGACCAGGGGCAGACAGGCGCGGTCGCACAGGCCATCATGGGGTCGCCGAATCTGTACCCCGGACGCGGCCCCATCGCCACCATCAACTTTATCACCGCGCATGATGGATTCACGCTGCTGGATTTAGTTACCTACAACGAAAAACACAACGAACGTAACTGCGAACCCGGTGACAGTGGTGCAAACGACAACAATAGCTGGAACTGCGGTTTTGAGGGGCCGACTCAGGATGCGGAAATTAACGCGCTGCGCCGCCGCCAGATTAAAAATGCGTTTGCCATGCTGATGGTCAGCCAGGGCGTACCGATGATGCTGATGGGCGACGAAATAGGCCGTAGCCAGCAGGGAAACAATAACGCCTACTGTCAGGACAGCGAAATTAGCTGGATGGATTGGAATTACAAATGGATTAACGGCGATTTGTTCCGTTTTTTCCAGCGCTGTATCGCCTTTCGTATGGCACACCCCATCCTGAGAAATGGTCACTTCCTACGCGGTGAAGATTACCTGATGAACGGCCATCTGGATATTAGCTGGCATGGCACAAGGGTCGGCAAACCCAACTGGGCCAAAAACAGCCATCGGATTGCCTTTATGCTGTGGGGCGACTACGCCAAAGGGGGTCTGTTCACCGATAACCATATTTACGTGGCGATGAACTTGCATTGGGAGGACAACACCTTTGAACTACCATCCCTGCTGGATGGGCAGTCATGGCATTTGTTTGTGAATACGGGCGACCCTGAAAACGACAGTTATCCGGTATGGCATGAACCCCGGCTTGAAAACCAGAAAAAATTTCACATGAAATCCCGTTCAGTGATTATTCTGGTGGGCAGATGAACCCGGGGGCAGTATTCACTCAGGATGGGCGCTGCCAGTTTTGTGTCTGGGCGCCGACGGCCAAAAACGTGACGGTGCATTTGTTTTCGCCACAGGACAGGCGGATCCCTATGCAGCCCGCCGCCAACGGCTACCATATGGCGGAAGTGGAGAAGATTCAACCGGGGACACGGTATAAATATCAGTTCAACGGTCTGGAACGTCCCGATCCGGCCTCTCGTTTTCAGCCGGAAGGCGTTCACGGGGCCTCTCAGGTTGTTAATCATCAATTTGGCTGGTCAGACAGCGCGTGGTTCGGGATTCCCCTTGAGGAATACATTTTTTACGAACTGCACGTTGGGACGTTCACGCCGGAAGGCACATTTGACGCTGTGATTCCCCATTTACCGTATTTAAAAAGTTTGGGGGTGACAGCCATAGAAATTATGCCTATCGCGCAGTTTCCTGGCACACGCAACTGGGGATACGACGGGGTGTATATTTACGCCCCACAAAATTCCTACGGCGGCGTGGACGGATTCAAGCGGCTGGTGGATGCCTGCCATCATCACAGGCTGGCGGTGGTGCTGGATGTGGTCTATAACCATTTTGGGCCGGAAGGCAACTACCTGAACGATTTTGGGCCCTATTTCACGGACAGGTATCAAACGCCCTGGGGAACGGCTTTAAATTTTGACGGCCCCCACAGCGACGAAGTACGCCGCTTTTTTATCGAAAATGCGCTGTACTGGATTACGGAATGTCATGTTGATGCGCTGCGGCTGGACGCGACCCATGCCATGCTGGATTTTTCTGCCGCCCCCTTTCTGGAAGTCCTGACTGCCGCCGTTCATGCCCGCGCCGACGCCCTCAACCGGCGGGTGTATCTCATCGCGGAAAATGACCGAAGCGACAACCGTCTGCTGCTGCCGCCAGAAGTGGGCGGCTACGGGCTGGATGCTCAGTGGAGCGACGATTTACATCATGTGCTGCATACGCTCCTGACCGGAGAAAAGGCGGGCTATTACGCCGATTTTGGACAGTTCCGCCAGCTTGTGCAGGCACTTCAGCATGGATTCGTGTACGGCGGGCAGTATTCTGTTTTTCGCCAGCGTCGGCACGGCACATTCAGCCCGGATTTACCCGCCCATCGTTTTGTGGTCTGTACCCAGAATCATGATCAGGTGGGCAACCGCATGAACGGAGATCGCCTGAGCCATCTGGTGACGCCGGATGAGTTAAAATTGGTGGCGGGAATCGTGCTGCTTTCCCCCTACCTGCCCCTCATTTTTATGGGGGAAGAATATGCAGAAACCGCCCCCTTTTTATTTTTCACCAGCTTTGAAGACCCGGAACTGGGAAAAGCCGTCACCGAAGGCAGGCGCAACGAATTTAAAGACCATCAGTGGGAAGGCCAGGCGCCCGACCCGCAAGACGAAGCGACCTTCCAGCAGTCCAAATTGAATCACGAGTTGCGGAACGACGGAGTTCATAAACAGATCCTGGCATTTTACACCGAACTGATTCGGCTGCGGAAAACCCGACCCGCCCTGCACCAGTTGGATAAACACCGGATGCAGGTCATTGGGTATGAGCGCGAACAGGTGCTTGTGTTGCACCGATGGCATGAGTCCGGTCATGAAGTGATGGCAGTTTTTAACCTGAGTTCGCGGCCTGTAACGCTGACTCTGCCTGTTCCGGTGGGGCAGTGGACTCTGCTGCTGGATTCCTCCCATCCTCAGGGGAACTTCCCCATGTGGAAAACCGCCGATGTCCCTGCCGAACTGACCCTTGCCCCGAAATCCATCATTGTATTTGAAAGTGAACGAACACCGTGACCCTTGTCGAGAAAATATTTGAATCGCGGCGTGTTCCCCGCGCCACGTACCGCCTTCAGTTTAATGAGCAGTTTACCTTCCGGGATGCGTTAAACGTCATTCCCTATCTGCATCAGTTGGGAATCAGCGACCTGTACGCTTCGCCCCTCTTGAAGGCACGCCCCGGCAGCACACACGGCTACGATACCTGCGATTACAGCCAGCTCAATCCCGTCCTGGGAACGGAAACCGATTTTGAAGTGCTGACCGCCACCCTCAAACAGCATGGAATGGGGCTGCTGCTGGATATTGTGCCGAATCATATGGGCGTGGGGGCGGAATGTAATCGGTGGTGGAGGGATGTGCTGGAACACGGCCCCAGTTCGGCTTATGCAGCGTATTTTGATATTAACTGGCGGCCTGTCAAACGTGAACTGGCCGATAAGGTGCTGCTGCCCATTCTGGAAGATCATTACGGCGTGGTGCTGGAAGATGGCAAACTCAAACTGGAGTATGAGAATGGCGCATTTTGTCTGCTTTACGGGCAAACCCGCCTACCCATCACGCCAGACACCTACCCCTTAATTTTGCAGCCCGCCCTTGAAACCCTGAACGCAGAGCGTGAAACCACGCTTGAACTTCAAAGTATCCTGACCGCCTTGCAGTACCTTCCGGCCTATACCGATACGGAAAAAGCCGATGAACGCCAGCGCGAATCGCAGATTATCAAACGCCGACTCGCCACGCTGATGGAGACAGGAGAAGTACAGGCGGCGGTGCAGCAGGTTTTGGAGAAACTCAACGGCGTGGTAGGAGAAGCCGACAGTTTTGACGCGCTTGACCACCTGCTGAATGGGCAGCCCTACCGACTGGCCTTCTGGCGCGTGGCCGCCGATGAAATTAACTACCGCCGCTTTTTTGATATTAACGACATGGCGGCGGTACAGGTCGAAGTTCCCGAAGTGTTTGCCGCCGTACATAACAAAATTCTCACGCTGCTGGCAAATGGACAGGTCACAGGGCTGCGAATCGACCACCCGGACGGCTTATGGCATCCCGCCGCCTACTTCCGCCAGATTCAGGAAAGTTACCTGACCCGCCGTATTCAGGCCGAAAATCCGATGGAAGGCGTCGATACGCTGGTTTCAGAATGGGCCGACTCGTATGAGCAGCAGCCGGGCGCGGTCTGGCCTGTGTATATCGTCGCGGAAAAAATCCTTTCCGAAACCGAACCCCTGCCCCGTGAATGGGCGGTTGACGGCACTACCGGATACGATTTTTTGAATCTGGTCAACGGCTTATTTGTGCAGCCCGAACACGCGGCGCGTTTTACGGAAATCTACGAGCGTTTTATCGGCCATCCAGTCGATTTTAATGAACTGGTGTATGAATCCAAGCACTTGATTATGGATCAGGCGCTGTCGAGCGAAATTCGCACCCTGAGTCATCGGCTGGAACGTATTACCGAATCCAGCCGCCGCTACCGGGATTTTACGCTGACGGGTATCCGCAGCGCCCTTCGAGAAGTGATTGCTTCCATGTCCATCTACCGGACGTATATTACCTCACCAGAAACCATTTCAGACCGGGACCGCCGTTATCTGATTGAAGCGGTGTTAAATGCCCGTCGGCATAACCCGGATGAGTCGCGGCTGCTGTTTTCCTTTATCCGCGATACGCTGCTGCTGAATAATCTGGACAATTTCCCGCAGGCAGCACGAGCGCGGCTGCTGAATTTTGTCATGAAATTTCAGCAGTTGACCGGTCCGGTCATGGCAAAAAGTTTTGAGGACACGACTTTTTACATTTACAATCGGCTGGTATCGCTGAATGAGGTGGGCGGCCACCCGCAGGAATTTGGTATTTCGCTCGAACATTTCCACCAGCAGACTCAGGAGCGTGCGAAAGACTGGCCGCATACCCTGTTGGCCTCCTCTACCCACGACACCAAACGCAGTGAAGATGTGCGGGCGCGGTTAAATGTGCTGTCTGAAATACCGGATTTGTGGGAAGCCGCCGTACAGCGCTGGTCAAATCAAAATGCGTCCAAAAAACGGGACGGCCAGCCCGACGCCAATGATGAATATTTGTTTTATCAGGTACTTCTGGGCATCTGGTCAGAGGATAACCTGGAAGATGTGCAGGCGCGGCTGACCACCTACATGATCAAAGCAGCTAACGAAGCCAAAGTATATACCAGTTGGATTAATCC
>CAZKZS010000082.1:0-16750 GCA_964557285.1 uncultured Anaerolineae bacterium
CCTTCTTTGATGATTTCCGTCAGCAGTTGGATGCTGCGGGTGTGGACATCGAAGACCTGAACTAAGCCTTGTAGTTTCATAACTACATATCAGGTACAATTTTGGGGTGGCTGAAAAGTCACCCCGATTTTTTATTGATAGGTTGTGTATGATTCTAAGCATCAAAAATCTAACAAAAATTTACGACACCGGAACAAGAGCGCTGACCAACGTCAGTTTTGACGTGATGGAAGGTGAATTTCTGGTCGTTATTGGCTTAAGTGGGTCGGGTAAATCAACCTTATTACGCTGCATCAACCGTCTAATTGACCCCACTTCGGGAGAAATCTGGTTTAACGGCATGGATATTGCCAAAGCGAAAGGGCGGCAGCTACGTGAAACCCGCCGCCAGATAGGAATGGTCTTTCAGCAGTTTAATCTGGTTAAACGCTCCTCCGTGTTAACCAATGTGGTTTCTGGCCGTCTGGGGTATATGAATCCCATGTGGAGTTTAAGCGGTTATGTGCCGCGTGCTGTGCGGCAGGATGCGATGCGGGCGCTGGAAAAAGTCGGGATTCCCGACAAAGCCTACAATCGAGCAGACGAACTTAGCGGCGGCCAGCAGCAGCGTGTCGGCATTGCGCGGGCGCTCATGCAGAATCCGCGTATTATTCTGGCAGATGAACCCGTTGCCAGCCTTGACCCTGTGCTTGCCCATTCCATTCTTGGCTACCTTGAACGTTTGAATAAAGAACAGGGTGTGACCATCGTTTGCAGCCTGCATTACCTTGACCTGGTTCAGCGTTATGCAACGCGGGTGATTGGGCTGCGCGAAGGGGAAATTGTGTATGAAGGGGACAACGCTGCAATTCGTAAGATGACGGATGCCCAATTCCGGGAGGTTTACGGCGAAGAAGCGCAGCGTCTGGGAAGTGGTTTACTGGGAGACTCAGAATAATGCAAGAAGCACAGAAATCTAAATTTTTTTTGCCCCGTATTCCTATTGTAGGGGGGGTACTGTCGCTGATTCCTGGATTGGGGCAGTTGTACGCGGGATTTGTCACACGTGGTATCTTACTTTTTGTCTTTATTGCCTCCCTGTATGCCCTCTCCTTCTGGCGCATGGAAGACGCAGGAATTGACACTTCAACCTACCCTTCCTTTAATGCCGATGAACTGAACAAAGATCAGGAACAGGCGTTTATTTTTGCGACGCTGGCGATTATTCTGAACACCATTGGCTACCTGTGGAATATTTATGACGGATATGTATCTGCGGGCGGCAGACCTTCCCCTGCCCTGCTACCAGGACTTTTTATTACCGGTGCAACGCTAATTATCGGCGCTCACATTACCGAAATTGATATTGCCAAAGCGGTGAATGAAATTGGAGATGTCAGCCCCCGGTTGAGGCAAATTTTGTGGCCCTGGAATCCCGATGATTCCGCTTTTACGAAGGACGTAGAAACTTTTGACGGAAGTGCCTTTTGGGAAACCCCCTGTGATGATACGCCCATTGAACAGCCCACCCCCGAAGAAGGCCAATCCTACATTGAAATTGATTCAGTGTGCGGCAGCATTTCCGGTCTGCGTAAACCGGATGGCTCACGGGAAGAAGGCACAACCATTAACGTGAAAGGGTATGATTTCCGCCCCGGTGAAGAAGCAGAACTGGTGATTAAACCCGGCAGCATCCCCGAATTTCGTCTGGTGGAAGGGGGCGAACGGGTGCGGGTCATACCGGATGAAAATGGCGAATTTGAGCTTTCTTTTGTGATGCCCAACTTCACGATTCCCGCCACCGCTACCGGAAGCACCCCCGTTGAAATTATTGTGCGGCAAAAACAGGAAGTAGGCGGCCTCAAACTGAGCGAAGATTTCTGGCTGTCATTTGAAGGCATTATCGAAACGCTGTTCCTGGCGCTCATCGCCACCATTGCCGGGCTAATTCTGGCTGTCCCTGTCAGTTTTCTGGCGGCGCGTAACCTGATGGCTACATCGGCGTTTACCCTGTTTGCCTATTACATCATTCGCATTATCTTAAATGTGATTCGCTCGATTGAGCCGATTGTGTGGGCGCTTATTGCCATCATCTGGGTCGGGGCGGGGCCGTTTGCGGGGGTGCTGGCGCTGACCATCCACACGATTGCATCCCTGGCGAAACTTTATTCCGAAGCCATTGAAAGTATTGACCCCGGCCCCATTGAGGCGATTCAAGCTACCGGAGCGAACCGTCTGCAAACCATCATGTACGCCGTTGTGCCGCAGGTGATTCCGCCGTTTGTGTCCTTTACGATTTACCGTTGGGATATTAATGTGCGTATGTCCACGATTATCGGCGCGGTAGGCGGCGGCGGAATCGGGCTGGTGCTGATTCAATGGATTCGGTTGGGCAAATATGACTCGGTGGGTATTGCTGTCTGGATGATTGCGATTGTGGTTACGATTCTCGATTACGCCAGCGCCCGCATCCGTGAACAATATATCTAAAAACGTGGGGCGGGTCACACGCTTAAGACCACGCCCCTACCTGCCCTCATTTTAAACTTGGAGTAGAGCATGACTGAAAACCCGAACGACAAAGCACTCGTGCCGCTTCCAGAGAGCAAAATTGAACAGTGGGTCAACACCGCTTACAAAGCGACCATGATTGGCGTGATTGTTTTAAGCGGGTTATATGCCTTTTTTCCGGTAGATGCCATCCCTGATTTTATTCCTCTGGCGGGTCAGACGGATGATGTAGCGGCCATTGTCGCGGGCGGCGGCTCACTCACCTTTTTAGCGGCGGTTCGCACGATTTTTCTCGCTATGATGCGGCGTCCCCGTATGCGGGTCGGCTGTCTGGCGCTGTTTGTGGTCACGGCGATTGTGCTGGTGGGCGGGGGACTGCTGGCCTTTTACGGACTGTACACACTTATTGAGGCGTTGTGACACAGCGAACGGGCAGCACGGTATCCCCATAATTGGCGAATGAGCCATCAGGAAGCTGTTCGTACAGCCCTAAAATAATCTGTTTTCCTTCGGGCAGGCGCGGCAGACGGTAAAAATCCTGAATCAATTCGCCTTTCACCCAGGTGGACGTGGGACGCCAGCCAAACACTGGAGCGCTTTTATCTGCCTGAAATAACGGAAAAAGCGACTCGGCAGGGGTCAGATGGACTTTGACGCTGAAATCTCGATTCGGCTGCTCAGCAGCGTACCAGCCCACCGCCAGGATAATTTGCTCTTTTTCGCAGGTGATGGTTGTTCCGGCCAGCCAGATGCCCGCTTCCATCGGTTTTTCCAGAGTTTCCGTCTCCAGTTCCACCCGACGGGGTTCAGTTCCCAGCCGTACCAGATTCGGCGCTGCCGCTGACAGATAAATCTGCCCCAACCGCTGCTCCCACCACGATAGAGGGTAGCCATAAAAGGTATCCGGTTCGGTGTAAATGGTTTTTCCTTCGGCAGCTAAACGGGAAAAATCGGTGTTGTGGTCAGCCATCAGCAAATCGGCATTTTCGCCTGTTACCAGCCGTGAATAGGAGGCTGCAAAAAAACGCGGCCCCCACGACAGCATAAACACGGGCTGTTCCAACGGAATACGCGGCACACTGCTGGCCGCCTGAATAGAAGCCAGGCCGGTTTTATCGTCCGTTAGTTTTTGGATAAAAGACTGGCTGTTAGGAAAAAGCGAAACTGTCCATGCTAATATGAATAGGACGCCCGCCAGCCCATAACTTTCCCGTTTGGTATACAGCACATCCACCACCAGCACCACCCACGTTACCATTGAAGGCAGCAGCATCATGAGGATGGCTTCCGGCAGCACCGCCCGATGATAACTAACTGCAAACACAAAAAATCCTAGTCCACTGAAAACCGTCAGCCAGTACAGTTTGCGGTGGGGGGAAAATATGCCTGCCAGCAGCAGCGCTGCGAATGCGATGACTACGCCTATAGGAGTCATCTCGCGGGACAAAATATGGAGTGTGCCTTCCAGATTATCGAGCCAGCCCTGCAAGTTTTCCGGTATCTTGACCAGATAATCCGCTTCCCGCCCCCAGAAATTAAACCAGAATCCGTCCCACGTATTAACATCCTCCGCATAGACCCATTCGGCTTTGGCGCTTGCCCGCAGGGGCAGATAAAGATAGGGTAAAAATCCGGCCAGGAATAACAAAACCATTCCAGCCAGAAGGGACGGCAGTTTGTGGCGTTCCTTATATAAATAGAGCTGCGGCGCAAGGATAAATATCAACCCCAATACCCCAAAGGCAACGGCGCGGTGATGGGCAACCCCTATCCCAAATAGGAACGCCAGCCCCAAAAGCCGATGCCGTAAGGGGGCTTCTGCCAGGGTAATCAGCCACAGCCCGATCAAAATCACCAGCGAAAAACTGTATACTTCTGCAATGACACTGTGAATCCAGATGCTTCGCATTAGCGCCAGCAGCGCCGTCCCACTCACCGCCAGAATCGAATTTTTGGTCAACCGATGGAGCAGCAGATAAAAACCCATCAGCGCCAGCAGCGACCAGAAAGTAGAAACTAAACTGGCCGCCGCCGCCGGATTCACCCCAAAAATTTGCGGCAGTGGGGTGAGCAAATTGCCCAGAATCGTATACAACGGGTAGCCAGTCGCGTGCAGTGTTCCCCACACATTTAAGGCAACCTGCGTTTCACCCACGTCAATCATATAGGGGTCGGAAGAACCGTTTGGGATGGTTTGCAGGGTCGCTAAGTACACCCCCAGAATCGCCAGAGCGACAATCACCACAACCCCACGCTTAAAAGTCAGCATAGCGGCTAATTTTGGCTATAATAGCCGCAGCTTGCAAGGAGAAAAGTTCATGCGACGCATAGGCATTATTTTTACCTTTATCCTGTTGCTTCTTCTTTCGGCAGGACAGGTAGAAGCAACCGACGGGCTGAGAGGGAATGAATGCCGCGTCGAAGCGGAAGAAATTATCGTCGAAGATTTTTATTTTTTTTGTAACACGCTGGTGATTGAAGGGCTGGTGGATGGGGATGTGGTGGGGCTGGCCTCCGAAGTCACGATTGGGCGCAGTGGGCATGTGACGGGCGGAGTCTGGGTGCTGGGCGGCAACCTGACGATTGAAGGCATTGTTGGGGATGACGTGCATTTTGCGGGGGTTGACCTGGATGTGACCGGACTTGCACGCTTTCCTGAAGCCAGCACGGATGTCATGGCGCTGGCCTTAAGTATGGAAATCGGGCGAAATGTCGTCGTGCCAAACGATGTCGTTTATTACGGGTATCAGGCGATTTTAGATGGGCAAATTAATGGAGATGTTGATTTTCAGGGACAGGCACTTTTAATTAACGGAGCAATCGCCGGAAATGTTGATGCCAATGTGGGAGATGAAGAAGCCAGCACTCCCATGTCTGCCCTGCCTATCCTGTATTCGGTGAATTTTCGCAGCCCCGGTTTACGTTTTGGCGATGAGGGGTTTATCAACGGGGATTTGACCTATCAAGCGCCGCAGCGTGCCAGCGCCCGTAATAATGTGGGCGGACGGGTGCGCTATACACAGCCTGCTTCTGAAACCCCCCTGCCGCGTATCGAACGCCCCCAAACCTTCTGGCAGGTGATGGGCAACTACACGCTCAAAACCGCCCGTGATGTCACGGCGCTGGTACTGGTCGGGATTCTGCTGCTGAATTTTTTTCCCACGATCATTAAAGAGCCGGGCTACCGCGTGCAAACCAAACCAATTTCTGCTTTCAGTTGGGGTCTGATTCTCACTTTTTTATCCATTCCCGCCGGCCTGTTGCTCATCGTGACCAGCTTAGTGATTGTCGTGCTGGTATTCATTCTGACATTTAACGAACTTACCCTGATGGTATCGGTGCTGCTGCTCATTCTCAATCTGACCTACTTGGGCGGGTTATTTTTTCTAGTGGTGTTTGTGGGACGGGTCATCAGCAGCTTTGTGATTGGATTTTTAGTGCTGCGGCAGGCACAGCGAGTCTGGAAACGGTATGGCAACCCGCCAAAAGCCATGAGTGAGTTATGGATGGCAATTGTGTTTGGGGTTATTCTGGTATCGCTCATCGTGAATCTGCCCCTGGGGGCGTTTTTTGGTTACTTCCAGCTATTTATAACCGGAGTAGCAGCGTGGGCAGGGTTTGGGGCGCTGTTTATCTATCTGCGGGATATGTGGTATTTTGGCGAACGGCGTTTCCTGATTGGCCCTGGCACGGGCGTTATTCGGAATGTGCCGCCGCCGCCCGATGATTTTGATTACGATGTCGAAGTATCTCTTGGGATGGACAACCTGCCGCCGGGCTTTCGCGGGTTTGACGATTGAGCCAGCAGGCGGTGTCTTAAATCGTTCAACTGGTTGGCTGAAAAGACGAGCATAAAAATCACGGTGGAAGTCAGCACAATCGCCGCGCCGGAAGCCACATTTTTATGATACGACACATACAGGCCGATGATGCCACTCAGAGCGCCTAAAAATGCGGCGATAAAAACCATGTAATGCAGCCGCCTGACCAGTAAACGTGCAGTGGCGGCGGGTGTGACCAGCAGCGCCAGCATCAGCGCGACCCCTACCGCCTGCAAACTGGCGACAATCGTCACCGCAATCAGGACCAGCAGCAGCAGCCGCAAAAATTCGGCAGGCAGTTTAATGACCCGCGCATGGCTGGGGTCAAAACTTAACACAACCAGTTCTTTGTAAAATAAAAACAGGGTTGCAACCACCACCACACTGCACCACAGCATGATATTTAAATCTTTTTCCTGAACCCCCAGCACATTGCCAAACAAAATATGTGTCAGGTCGGTGCTGTAGCTGCGCTGTGTGCTGATAATCGCAATACCAAGCGCATACATGCCCGCAAAAACGACCCCAATCGCGGTATCTTCTTTAATCCGTTCTTCGCGGGTCAGCCAGCCAATGCCTAAAGCGGTGGCGATGCCCGCAATCAGCCCGCCGATAAACAGGTCGGCGGCGCGGGTATAGGCAATAGCGATACCGGGCAAAATGGAATGTGCCAGCGCATCTCCAAAAAAAGACATGCCGCGCACCACCACAAAACACCCGATAATCCCACTTACGACCCCGACCAGCACCGACGCCTGCATCGCCCGTTCCATAAATTGATATTTCAGGGGGTCAAGCAGTGCTTCTCTGGCGCTCAATCCAAGCAGGAGTTCACACAGGGGGTCAAGCAGGCTAAAAACCGACTCAAATTGCAGCAGAAAATCATACATAGGGTTTTATCCGTGTTCGTCCGCGACGAGAATGGTTTCCCCGCCTTTGTGAAAAATGCCGATGCGCCCGCCGTAAGCCTCTGCCAGCGTATCCGGCGTAAAAACGTCTTCCGGCTCACCATAGGCAACAACCGTCTGATTCAGCAGCAGGAGCTTATCGTAATAGGTGGTGGCGTTGCTTAAATCGTGGGTGGCAATCATCATCGTAATGCCTTCGCGGTACAAACGTTCCAGCACCCGCGTAATTTCTTCTTCTGCTCTGACATCTACGCCGCTAAACGGCTCATCCAGCAGCAGGATATTGGTTTCCTGAGCCAGCGCCCGCGCGATAAACACCCGTCGGCGCTGCCCGCCGCTTAACTGCCCAATCTGGCGGTGACGAAAATCCGCCATGCCGACTCGTTCCAGCATCATATCCACTGCCCGCCAGTGGCGCGGGGTCGGCCAGGCGAACAACCCCAGCAAACGCACCCGCCCCATCATCACAACATCCCGCACCGTCACCGGAAATGTCCAATCAATGTTGTCATACTGCGGCACATACCCTATCAGGTTGTGACTGGAACGGCAGTCCTGACCGTTAACCGAAATGCTGCCTTTGGGATGCGGAATCAGTCCCACCAGCGCTTTAAACAGGGTACTTTTACCCGCGCCATTTGGCCCCAGCAGCCCGACTCGTTCCCCCGGCTGGATAGAAAAATTCACGTTATAAATGGCATTTCGCACATTTTGATACCCCGCCGCCAGGCTTTCCACCCGCAGGGCAGGGCAAACGTATGGGTTATCTGATTTCATTCCTGTTACCAATTGATACGATGTATCAAATTGTAGAAGGCAGGATAAAAGTAGTCAAGGACGACTATCGTTTTCGTTTGCGGCGGCTGCTTTCTTTCTTTTCCTCTAATTTGCTCAGCCGTTTTTCCAGCGCCCCGCCAAACATATTCCCCATCATACTCACGGGCTGAACATCCCCCGGCAGTTTTTCCCATTCGCCTTTTTCGCGGCGGGTTTCCCAGTCATCAAATGCGGCAGTCATTTGAAAGAGGTTTTCGCTTAAAGCATCAGGATTATTTTTATCGAGCAAATCCCGCAGCGCAGCCAGCGCCCGAATTAAATCATTGATATGGCGGCGGGTGCTGTCCACATCGTTGAGCAGCATATCCGCAATATCATCGGGGTTATGTGCGCGAAGATTTTGAAGCAGGGCGGCAAAGGCTGGATTTAAAATACGTTCTATATCCCTGCGCCCGTCCGCCGCCAGCACCGCCCGAAACATGGCCGTGCTGATGACAACAGGCATCGTTTCGGTAAAATCGGCCAGCGCGTCAAATTCATTTGGGTCAAGAAAGCGGGGTTTCATTTTAAAAATGTCAGCTAAATCGCTGGCAAGTTTTACGGCATCCGGCGGGCAGCTTGCATCCGGCGCAATGATCAATTCTCCCCCGACAAGGTATTTTTCATCAGCCGCTTCTACCCCGCGCCGAAAATCATACAAATTCGCAAAGTGCATGACCGGAAAAATACCTACCAGATACGCTTTTTGCTGAAAATGGGTTTTAGCAAGCGCAGAAACCGGTCGTTTGGCGGAAGATAAATCCAGTACCACCGTGCCGGCGCGCAGACCGTACCCCAATTCTCCATACACAAAATCCAGATCGGCCACGGGCTGGTCAACAATGACCACCTGAGCCTCTTTGATGGCATCCACAATACGGGTTTTGGTCTGGTCAACCATGCCGTTTTTCTGGGCGGTTTTCATCACCTCCGGGTCTTCATCATTGGCAATGACCGTAAATTTGACCGCCCCTTTGGGATCATACGCTTTTAACATCAACCCCATAGAGGCCGTAACCCGATTCAGGCCGATGATTCCAACAGTAACAGCAGTTTTTTCAGGCATAGGAATCTCCTATTTTGCGTAAAGCATATCATGAACGGTTATCGGCGGCTTTAAGCAGCGCCAACAGGCAGTCTGCTTCGGTCTGTGGCGGGTCAGGAAGGAGGGATTGATGGCGACGAATCAGGTCAACGGCCAGCGCGTCCATGTGAATCGCTTCACACATTTTCGCACTCCATTCAGGATGTCTGGCGCTGACCACAAAAGGCCGTTTCCAGCCGATAGGTTCAGCCTGCCCCCACTGTTCAAAATGTGCCGGAAACAGCGCCCTGACCACCACCACCAGCACACGCTGGAACAGGCCAAAGCGGAAGCGGGTTTTACCTACATCATGCAGCAGCGCCGCCTTCAGTAGCGCCGGATGCTGATGCCCTGCCCGCCGCAAGTCCTGAAACACCCGCAGATGGTGCTGGCGTTCGGGACGGCGCATTTTTAAAAACAGGCTGTATTCGGCCTGATTCAAAAACTCCCGTGCCGTCTCATCCGATACAGGCCGCGCCCAGGCGGTGACAAATTGTAAAGTCTGGCGGATTCTGCCTGTGAGTGTGTTCACGGAAAATAGGCAAATCCCGTCAGCAGTTCAAACAGAAAATTTAACGGCGGCCCAATCACCCGTCCCAGAATATTAAACTGGGGAGAAAATCCCAGGATGATAATCAAAAACAGCAGCATCGTACTTTGCTGTTCATAACGCTGCAACTCATAGGCGGTATCTGGTGGCACAAGCCCCATCATGATTTTCCAGCCATCCAGGGGAGAAAGTGGAATCAGGTTAAACAGGAACAGCACCAGGTTAAAAAAGACAACCGTCGATAAAACGCTGTAGATAAAATCGTAAACGTTGTTTGTGCCTTCGACGATGGTCGCACCTGTTGAAACCGTGATAAATCCTGAATCGATTAACACCCCGCTAAGTTCCATCAAGCGGAGTGTGCCTGCAAATACGGTTGCGATAATCAGATTTGTGACCGGCCCCGCCAGTGCCACCAGCATCAAATCGCGCATGGGATTTAAAAAGTTGCGGGGGTTGACTGGAACAGGCCGCGCCCAGCCAAATCCAGCAAACAGCGCCAGAAAAATCCCAATAGGTTCAATATGGGCGCGGGGATCAAGGGTGACACGTCCCATGTTCAACGCCGTTCTATCCCCCAGCCGCAGCGCAGAATAGGCATGGGCCCATTCATGGATGGTAAAACCGAGCAGTAACCCGATGGCGCGTCCCAGGAAAACCGCTATCGAATAATTCTCAAGCCCCAAAGTGGTGTTCTCCGTTCCAAAAACAACCTGCCCGATTATAGCCGTGTATGTCAGTTCTCACTACGTTCATCTTCTCCCTCGTCACTGTTGGGAGTCAGTTCCACTTCTTCCGGTAAAACATCCGGCGGTGAACTCCAGGAGTCGTCCTCTCCAAAAAAACTT
Source organism: uncultured Anaerolineae bacterium (assembly GCA_964557285.1). GTDB lineage: Bacteria > Chloroflexota > Anaerolineae > Aggregatilineales > J027 > SB15. Next base: position 10,518 of record CAZKZS010000082.1, read on the forward strand.
TCAAAATCCGGTACAATAATGCGCTGGACATTGGGCGGGTCTTTGGGAGGAAGATGATGGGTTCGGAAAAGGCGCAGGCGACGCAGCCCCCGGCGAAAGAACAGACGGTAAATATCGACGAGTTCATCCTGCCCGAAAGTAGAGCGCAGTTCAAACGCATTCATTTTTGCCCATTGGAGCGCATTTTCTAACGCATTTTCGCCGTGAAAGCGTATAATCTCCCCACCAGTGCCATCACGGATGAAAATGTCGCCCATCTCTTCATCTTCTTCAATATAAAAATGTGGCATAATGTCTACAGTTTTAATCCTTAACAAAAGTATAGTGGTTTTATGAAGCGCACCGCAAACATTAAAAATGGGAAGGCACTTGTGAGCAAAATTATCACCATTTCAGACATCGCCAACCATGTAGGGGAAGAAGTCACCCTGCGCGGCTGGTTATATAACCGGACGGACAAAGGCAAACTGCAATTTTTAAGTCTGCGTGACGGCACGGGCATCGTGCAGGCAGTGGCCTTCAAAAAGGAAATGTCGGAGGACGATTTTGCAGTGGCGCAGTCGCTGGTGCAGGAAGCCTCCATTGTAGTGACCGGAACGGTGCGTGCCGATGAGCGTGCGCCGGGCTATCCGGGGGGCTATGAAATTGGTCTGAAGAATCTTCAATTGATTCAGCAGTCCGAAGGGTATCCCATCAGCCCAAAGGAACACGGCGTTGAGTTTTTGATGGACAACCGCCACTTCTGGATTCGTTCGCTGCGCCAGTGGGCGATTTTACGGGTGCGTGCCACTGTAGTTCGCACCATTCGCAACTGGCTGGATGAGCATGGCTATCTGCTGGTCGATACCCCGATTCTTTCCGGCCTGGCGGGTGAAAATTCTACCGATTTGTTTGAGGTTGATTATTTTGGCGATCCGGCCTTTTTAGCCCAAACAGGCCAGCTTTATAACGAAGCTAACATGATGAGCTTTGGCAAAGTCTACTGCTTTGGGCCGACCTTCCGCGCGGAACGTTCCAAAACCCGCCGTCATCTGGTCGAGTTCTGGATGGTTGAGCCGGAAATGGCCTTCTTCAGTCTGGAAGATTTGATGGACATGGAGGAACAGTTCGTCAGCGCGATTGTTCAGGCGGTGCTGAAGAATCACCCCCAGGAACTGAAGATTCTGGAACGCGACACCGCCCGTTTAGAGCAGGTCACGCCGCCCTTTGCCCGAATCTCCTATGATGATGCAGTGAAACTGGTGGCCGACATTCGGGAAAAAACGGATGATCCCGAACAAAAGGAACTACTTAAGCTGGAATGGGGAACGGATTTTGGCAGCCCACATGAAACCGCCATCGCCGAGTCGTTTGATAAGCCCGTGTTTGTGTATAACTATCCTACCGCCGTCAAAGCCTTTTATATGCAGCCTGTAGCAGGCCGACCAGAAGTCTGCCGCAGCGTTGATTTACTCGCACCGGAAGGTTACGGGGAAATTACGGGCGGCAGCGAACGGATTTATGACGCTGCACTGCTGGCGGAACGGGTTAAGGAAGTGGGCATCGATCCGGACAATTACACCTGGTATCTCGATTTGCGGCGGTTCGGCAGTGTGCCTCATGCGGGGTTTGGTCTGGGGGTGGAACGTACCGTCGCCTGGATTTGCGGCCTGCCCCATGTCCGCGAAACTATTCCCTATGCCCGTACTTTGAATCGGTTATTCCCATAAGCTATGGAATTAGTGGAAGCGCGGCGTAAAATTCGCCTGCTCATTGACGAAAACAGCCCGGATGACGCTCCGACCGCGTATTATGCGCTGTTCCATGCCCCCGAACGTTCTGCGCTTTTTACCCATCAGGACGAACGGGGGCGCACGCTGGGCTTTGTGGGGCGGTTTCAAACTGGCGTTGACCTGTTCCGCCCTCTGGTAACGTTAAAATGTTCGTCGCCAGAGGGGGCGGCGGAACTGCTGGCAAAAGCACTCACCGTCGGACGCCCGTATATCCTGTTTGCTGGCCTCAACCAGCTAGCGATGGTCGGCGGCAGTATGCACCTGGAAAACCAGCGCATTTTACGGATTTACACGGTCGAGCCTGCCCGTTTTAAGCCGGAAATGAATGTACTGGTGCTGCACAAAACTACATCGGGCGGCCTGCCGCGCTGTGAAATTGTGGATGCGACGAATAAACCGGTGGCCGTGGCGGGGGTCAATTGGAAGAGTCCGGCGTTTGCTGAAATTTACGTGCATACCGAACCCCAGGCTCGTCAGAAAGGACATGGGCGGAGTGTAACTGCTGCCCTGACTCAACGGTTGTTGGCCGACGGGATTCGTCCGGTGTATCTGGCCGAAAGTAATAACCTGCCCTCCGTGCAGTTGGTCGAAAGTCTGGGCTATGTGGATACCGGATCGCGGCAGGTATATGCAGATGCCCTCTACAAAGGGCATCCCTTACGGTAGCTTCACTGAGGCACAGCATCCAGCGCGGCCAGTACAATTCGTTCGCCCAGGATATTGCCATTTGCATCCAGAATCGGGTAGCGTTCGCCTGTATCGGTACGATACAACCCCATCGTCAAAAAATAGCGTCCCGGCGTCAGGCGATAGCTGCCCATGTAATTATCCTGAATAAAAATGATGTCCTTGCTCCACCAGTTGGCCGGAACACCTAAAAAATCCCGCCCAAAGACAACTGTGCCATCCGGTGCAACAAAGTGGACGAATAGGCTTAGCGGCACGTTGTAATCTTCCACCAGCGGCTGTAAATAAAGCTCCAAATTGAGGCCGTTGTCTACGCCATTGTCCATATCGGGAATAGTGGTGCGCGGAATTTCTACCCCGACAAGCTGCAACACATCTCCAAAATTCACCGGATATGGATGCGGAACAGCCCAATCGGAAAGATTTTCTGAAGGGAAGGCAAGCGGTGGCCCTAGATACACCTGCCACTGGCTGACCTGTTCCAATCGCTGTGCCAGCGCCGCCCCTTCTGCAGAAAGCTGATATACTTCAAAGGCAATTTCCCCATCCTGACGGTACAGGGTATCCAGATGAAACGTTCCGGCTTCCTCCGTCAGCCATTCCGCATGAGAAGGCACAATCGGCTCTAGCGGCGAAACAAACAGCAGTGCAGGGGTTTCACTCAGGGTTATATCCACGCCGCCCTTAAACCAGACCACCTTTGTATCCTCCGGCGGATTCGCAAACAGGTAAATCAGCGGGTCAAGATATTCCGGCTCACGGGTCGAAACCAGCGCTAATATTTCATCCCGCCCGCGCAGATAATGGGCAAGCTGTTCTAAATCGTCGCGGTAAATGGACTGCACATCGTCATTTTCGACCCACGTATGAAAATAAGCCCGCCCGTCCAGCACTCCCGTGAGCAGAATCGCGGTGATTCCCATTCCCCACGCGGCTCTGTTCAAATGTGGCCTCAGTTTACCGATTGCATCCAGACTCAGCGCGATAAACAGCATAAATGCGGGCATGGTCGCTATGGAGCGCAAAAATGACGGTGCGGAAATGGTCAACAGACTCGGCACGAGTCCGGCCACGGCCAGCACCAGAAACAGCGCATTGATGGGCTGGCGGCGAATAGACCGCAACATGAGCAAAAATCCCGTGTAGACGAGCAGCCCCACCGGAAGGATAAAAAGCGGGCGTTCATCGACGTTATAACGCCATTCTGGATCGCCTTCTCCAAACGGCATGGCAAGCAGTTTAACGGCATTATCCATCAGTTCATCGGGGCGGCCTTTTTTAAATTCATCCCAGGGGCGCGAAATCGAATTCAGGCGGTTCTGCCCCATTGGGTTATTCAGGCGGTGATAAATCATGGGCAGCGTTAAAACAGTCCCCAGAACCGTCACCAGTAAAAGTTCCTGCCAGCGATTTTTAAAAGTCGGGCGGTCAAAAAGAGCTAATGTTATTAAAAATCCGGTGTAGGCGGCATACAGAGCGATAGAAGCGGTATAGGTATAAATGGCAAAACCCAGCAGCAATCCCGTAAAAATGGACAGTTTCCAGTAGGCGCGTTGGGAGTAACAAATCCGCCACAGCCCCCAGACCACCAGCAAAATCACAGGGGGCAGCAGCACCGCCCGCAGTCCGACCCGGCTGGTAAAAATCGTCCAGAACGATACCGCCGCCAGCCCTGACGCAAACACCGCCGGACGGAATCCGTATAGCTCCCGCACAACCCGATACAGCAGGGCAACCGTCAGCAGCCCGCACCAGAAAGCAGGCATTTTGACCATCAGCAGCGAATTGCCAAACAGCACGTAGGACACGGCCAGCAGCCAGACATAGCCGCCCTCATGCCCCTGGTTGGTTTCGTAAAACACCCGGAAATTGCCGTCCGTGATAATTGATTGGCCTTCCTGAGCTTTGAACAATTCATCGTGCTGTAACCCCGGCGGGGCTTCGCCCAGTTTCCACAGACGGGTAAAAACCGCCGCCAGTAAAATCAGGGTTATGATGACCAGCCTGTGCCGTAACAACATTCTGTGTTTTTGCCTCCGGTTCAACATTGTATCAGGCCGACTCAAGGGGCTTCCCCACGCTCAAAAGGCGGTTTTCTGACAGGCAAAAAACTTGACGTGCTATTTGTTATAATCCAACTGCACACTTGTTCGATAGACGCAAATGGGTTAAAATACACAGGGTAGAAATACCCCTGAAAATGATGATGTGGTATGAACTTCGCAACTTTAGCCCTCACTGAGGAGTAACATTGAATGGTTGACCAGAAACAGCCAAACGGATATACCGCAAGTAACATTACGGTTTATGAAGGACTGGCGCATGTCCGCATGAGACCAGCCATGTATGTGGGTGGAACCGATATACGTGCTTTACATCATCTGGTCTACGAAGTGGTAGATAACTCGATTGATGAAGCACTTGCTGGCCGATGCGATTATATTGAAATCATTCTGCATCAGGATAATTCGGTCACAATTAATGATAACGGTGCAGGGATTCCCGTTGATATACACCCGGAAAAAGGCATTTCCGCGCTGGAACTGGTGATGACGACGCTGGGCGCGGGGGGTAAATTTGATAACAGCGCTTATAAAGTATCCGGTGGGCTGCATGGGGTCGGTGTCTCTGCCGTTAACGCGCTTTCTGACCGACTGATTGCGGAAGTGCGCCGCGACGGATACCTGTTTCGTCAGGAATACCAGCGCGGGATTCCCGCGACCCCTGTTGAGCAAATCCGCCCTCTGGAAGCCGATGAAATCACCGGAACAAGCATCAACTTTTTGCCCGATGCAAGCATCATGGAAGAAACTGTTTTTAACTACAGCACACTTTTGCAGCGCTTCCGTGAGATGGCCTTCCTGACCAGCGGTGTGACGGTGACTTTCCGTGACGAACGGGCTGAACCTTTCCCCAAAGAAATGACCTTCCATTTTGAAGGTGGGGTGCGCTCGTTTGTATATTATCTGAACCGCAACCGGGATGCCTTACATCCGATTGTGCATGGCTACCGCGAGGTCCCCATTCATGAGGATGACCCGAAAAAAGCCTATTCGGTGGGTGTCGAATTTGCGTTCCAGTACACCGATAGCTCAACGACGACTGAACTGGCGTTTGCCAACACGATTAACACGCCGGACGGCGGGCAGCATTTAAGCGGGATGCGAACGGCTATCACCCGCACCATCAACAACTATGCCCGTAAAGCCGGACTGCTCAAGGAAAAAGACTCGAACTTTTCTGGCAATGATACCCTGGAAGGGCTGACCGCCATCATCAGCATCAAACACCCGCACCCCCAGTTTGAAAGTCAGACCAAAGTCAAACTGCTCAACGCCGAAGTCGCGGGGGTCGTTTCATCGGTGGTCGGTGATATTTTTGGCGAATTTCTGGAAACTAACTCCCGTGAAGCGCGGCGCATTGTTGAAAAATGCATGACTTCCATGCGGGCGCGGGATGCTGCCAAAAAAGCCAGCGAACTGGTACGGCGCGGCTCAAATCTACTGGAAAATACCACTTTACCGGGTAAACTGGCAGACTGCTCCAACCGTGACCCGAAAAACTCAGAACTTTACATAGTTGAGGGTGATAGTGCGGGCGGTAGTGCAAAACAGGGACGTGACCGCCACTTCCAGGCGATTTTGCCTCTGCGCGGGAAAATCCTGAACACCGAACGGGCGCGTCTGAACAAAATTCTGGATAACAACGAGGTTCGGGCGTTAATTTCCGCGCTTGGTGTGGGGATTCATCCCGATGTTGATATTTCCAAACTGC
>CAZKZS010000083.1:0-16735 GCA_964557285.1 uncultured Anaerolineae bacterium
CGTTACCAGCTATCTCCAGGCGGGCGGAAAATCGTTACGTCCGGGCGTGCTGATGTTTTCCTGTGGCGCTGTCGGGGGCGATGAAACCACGGCTATTCCTGCGGCGGCGGCGGTTGAACTGTATCACACCTGGACGCTGGTACATGATGATATTATTGACCGGGATGAACTGCGGCGGGGGTTGCCAACCGTTCACGCACAGTTCCGCGACCTTGCCCTCAGCGAATTAGGATATGACGCCGATAAAGCCGCCCATTACGGCCTCTCGATTGCGATTCTGGCAGGGGATATGCAGCAGGGATGGTGCAACACCCTGCTCATGAATCTCTATCATGAAAATCACCTGCCGCCGGAACTGGTACTGCATTTAAGCCGAGAATTGTTTTCGCGGGTGCAAACAACGCTGGTCGATGGGGAAGCACTGGATATTTTTTATGCCGAACTGCCTGTTGAAAAACTGAATGCGGAACAGGTACTGGATATGCTCTGGAAAAAAACAGGTGTGTTATATGAATTTGCGGGGCGGGCAGGCGCGGCGATTGGGCGGGCAGATTATTTTCATCCTGATGTGCAGCGTATTGGCAATTTTACGGGCAAATGCGGCACGGCCTTTCAGATTCAGGATGATATTCTGGGCATTGTGGGGGATGAAAAACAGCTTGGCAAGCCGGTGGGGTCGGATATACGGGAGGGCAAACGCACTTTAATTGTGCTGGGCAGCCTGCCACACATGAGCGCTGCCGAACGTGCCTTTACCCTGCAAACCCTGGGAAACCATACCGCGAGCGAAAGGGATATTCAGGAGGTGATTGGCCTGCTGCGGCAGGCGGGGGGCATTGATTATGCCCGCGCCCTTGCCCAAAATTACGTACAGGATGCGCTGGCGGGCATCGCCGATTTACCGGAATCGCCGTCTAAAAACTTGCTGGTGAGTTGGGCAAACTATCTCATTGAACGGGAGTTTTAAATATGAGCAGCCACATTCCTATTCCTGTTGAAAAAGTCATAGCCTTTTGTCAGCGTCACCCTATTCGCAAACTGGCGTTGTTTGGGTCGGTACTGCGTGACGATTTTACGCCGGAAAGTGATGTTGATGTGCTGGTAGAATTTTTGCCCAATGCCCGTATTAGTTTGCTGGATATGGTTTCTCTGGAAATGGAACTGACGGCCATGTTCGGACGGCAGGTTGATTTACGTACCCCACAGGAACTCAGCCGCTATTTCCGTGATAAGGTCATTGCTTCCTCCGAGGTTTTATATGAACGAAACTGATCTAACCCGTTTACAACATATTGCCGACGCAGCCGCCGAAGTCATGTCCTTCATTGAAGGACAGACACGTTCATCTCTGGATACAAATCAATTGCTGGTACGTGGGTTATCGATGTCCATTGGAATTATGGGGGAAGCCGCCGGAAAATTAACGCAGGAAACTCGTGATGCTTATCCACATATTCCCTGGCCGCAAATTATCGGTATGAGAAATCGACTTATCCACGCTTATTTTGAAGTGAATCTTGATATTCTGTGGGAAACAGCATCCGTAGACATACCAGCCCTGCTCAAGCTAATTGAGAAAATCATGAGTGCGGAATCCCACCCATCGGATGAGGGGAATATCGGCCAAAAGACGGATGAATAGGGCATTAAAGTACGCTATCTTTAGAGTGTTCCCCAACGGGCGAATGGGGGAAAACAAAATTCTTCTCTCTGCTGCGCTGAAAAATGTTCGCGCAGCAGGGGGAAAGCAGGGAAAATGCTGGCAGGCATTTTTTTGTTTTAATGGCACTTTTCACACAGGAAAATCTGATAAAAAAAGAAGCGCTCGGCTGAGCGCTTCCATCTAGTGGTGCATGTTACTACAATATAAGGAAGAAAGCAACACTATCATTCCTCGACCACAAAAACCGTGGTCATCCCGTATAACCCACGTCGGGATTCGGCATGAGTGAGGATATGGCAGTGGAATGCCCATAGACCTGAATAAAGCGCTTCTACCACCACGTCAATACGTTCGCCGGGGGCGATGTTCAGGGTATCAACCATATACGGCTGTGGCAGTGGATAACCATCTTTAGCAATGACCAGTTTAGGCTGGCCGTGCAGGTGCATCGGATGGATCATCAGCCCTTCATTCATGAAGCGAATACGGATTTTGTCGCCTTTTTTGGCAACAATCGGCTGCGTATAGGGGAAGGATTTACCGTTGATGGTGTATCCCAAACCGGAGTCGTTCAAAATCATGGTGTATTCGGCGCTGACTTCCGGTTCGTTGGTTTTGTCCGCCGCTTCGATGACAAACGCCCCTAACAGACCGCGTACAACCTGTTCCGCCGCATTATGGTGGGAATGGTACATATGCGAACCCGGATTTTTGGCGACAAATTCATAGGTGAAGGTTGAACCGGGTTCGATGGGCGCCTGCGTGACAAAAGGCACACCATCCTGTGAATTTTCGACATGTACGCCGTGAAAGTGAACCCCTGTACTTTCATTCATGTTGTTGGTCACAACCACGCGCACATTGTCGCCTTCCGTGACCCGAATTTCTGGCCCTGGCACCGTCCCGTTGTAGGTAAACGCCGGAAACACCTGACCGGGTTCGGTTTCCCATTCGACTTCTTCACAGGTAATTTCAAAAACTTTTGTTCCATCGGATTCAACTTTGGGTTCCAGGCGGTTGCCCCAGAACATCCCGTTGTCTTTGCCGATATTTGCAAGAAAAGCATCTACCTGGGCTTTGTGCAGACGGTCAATTTCCTGCCAGTCGGTCACTTCCTGGAACCTACCAGGAGTAGACGGAGCAACAGGCGAAGCCTCTACCTGTGTTCCACCTTTCAGGAAGGCGGCCAATCCAGCAGCACCCGCGCTCAGACCAGCAGCTTTTAAGAACTGTCTGCGTTCAACTTTGTTGCTCATTTATTCCTCTTCCCATAACTTGGACACATCAACTATGATAGTCAGCGGCCTTCCCTTTTCGTAATTGATTTTAGTCACTATTTTTTAGGGCTATATTTCCCTAGTATAAGGGTAAGGCTGTTACGCATAATTAGCTTCAGCAAAATCCCTACAATACATTGAAGGAAGAAACCCTGATGACACAAAAACGGAATTGGTCAGACCTAATTATATTGCTTCTTCTGCCCGCGCCTCTGACGTTTATCGCCGTGATTCTGGCGGCGGTGTATGTCATCGCGTCGGAAGATTTAACCTCCAGCAGCGACGAGAGTGATACCGTTTCTCAGGCTGCGGAATCGGCTGAGGTCAGCAGTCTGTCATCCCAGGCCGCCGCCATTGCAACCGTTAATGCTGCGCCGGTGCGTCAGAGCAGCAGCGCCGAAACCGTCAATACCACAGCCGAAGGGGATGTGACCGAAGTTGCATCTTCCCTGAATTATGACCCGGCGATTGTCGAACGGGGGCGTGAGAATTTTATCGCTATTTGTTCCGCCTGTCACGGGACAGATGCCAGAGGGATTGCCGGACTGGGTAAAACCCTGATTGACAGCGAATTTGTCAACAGTTTGGATGATGCCGGACTGCATGAGTTTATTGTGGTCGGGCGCACCATCTGGGACCCACTAAACACAACAGGCGTTGCTATGCCCGCCAGAGGTGGCAACCCCGGCCTAACAGATGAAGATATTGATACCATTGTGGCCTATATTCGTGTTCTGAATGGCACACCGGGCGCGGGAACGGCTGCTGGTGCAGAAACCGCCACAACGGGTACAGAAGGCACAACTACAGATACAACTTTCACCCCCATTGATGTAGGCTCAATTACGGGAGGCGGCGAAACCACGACTGAAACCACCGAAGCGGCTCCCGAAATGACCTATCCGGTAGATGTCAGCGCGTTTCTTTCCAGCCTGGGGGTCACGCTGCCCGACCCTCCCGAATGGCCGGAACGCACCGGTGAAGCCGTTTACAATGAATTTTGTGGGATTCGCTACGACGAGCATCCGCAGGACTTTTGTGACTTTTTGACCTCAACGGATTTAGACGCAGAAGCCCTAACCGCACTCATTACAAGTGGCAACCCCATCTGGTCAGACCCGAATGAGATTGGTGTCCATATTCCGCCGCGTTTAGGATACCCCGTGTTAACCGACAACGAAATCAAGAGTTTTGTCGAGTATCTCTTGAATCAATAAGCGCCTCATTTTATTCCTCTGGGTGGGCGGGGCTGTCCCGCCCTCCTTTTTCAGGGAATAATTAGACCAAAGGAGAAACAAGATGCCTCGTAAAAGTGCATTTCCCCTCATTGGCCTATCGCTGTTGCTGATGGTGCTGGCAGGCGCATACAGCGCCTTTTATGTGAGTGCTGCTCCTCCGTTGCAGCAGCCTAACGCCACCTTTGAACTGCCCCTCCCTCTGGATGGCAGTGTCAGCCAGATGATTACCGAGTCGTATCAGGACCGGCTGCGCGGGTCGATTATCAGCCCGCCGCGTGATGTAGGGGATTTTACGCTGCCTTCCACCACCGGAGAGGATTTTAGACTCAGCGAACACGGCGGCAAAATCCTCATGGTGTATTTTGGCTACCTGACCTGCCCGGATGTCTGCCCCACTACGATGGCCGATATGAAACGGGCGTATGAAGCGGTGGGCGCTCCCAAAGATAAAATCATGGCGATCTTTATCACCATTGACCCGGAGCGCGACTCGCTGGACATCATGAAAAAATACGTCAATGCCTTTAACCCGGATTTTATCGGCCTGCGACCTGAGTCACAGGAGCAGCTTCAGGATTTACTGGATCGCTTCGGGGTGCTGGTCAAACGGCGCGAAGTGGATTCCGCAGTGGGCTACCTGCTTGACCACAGCGCTTCGATTCGGCTGGTTGGTCCGGACGGACGGGTTATTTCGGAATATCCGTATGGGATTCCGTATGAAGAAGTTGCCAATGACTTGCAGGTGATGATGGATTACCTGCTGCCGTCCTCCGGTGTAACATCGGCGGAAACAGTCAGCGCCACCGATCTCGTGCCGCAGCACGACCCCGAACGTGAATTTCGCATTGTGATTCCCGAAGGTACAGGAGCGCAGATTGCAATGGGGCAAGACCCCGGCATTATCCCCTTAAAAATTAACCTGACCCTGGGGCAGCAGGATATTCTGGTGCTGGAAAACCACGATAACACCGATTATCTGGTGGGTGGAATCTGGGTTGCCCCGTATGAAACGGTCAGCAAGCAGTTTTACGAACCGCAGAGTTTTATCGGGTTATGTACCGTCACTGTCGGGCGCGACCTGATAGAAATTGTGGTCAGCGAACCCCAGTGATCGGAGGACACGGCAGCGCCGTGTCCTTCCCGCGCATTTACCCTTCGGGGATAACCGCAATGGCATCCAATTCGACCAAAAAGTCAGGATTTGCCAGTGAAGCCACTACCGCAACAGTAATAGCAGGCGGATTTGGACGATTGCCCCAGACTCGCTGAAAGGCTTCAAACCCGACATGAAGCGGCTGCCCCTGCACCACATAAATATTCCACTTCACCACATGATGCAGTTCTGCACCGGCGGCCGCCAGCGCGACCTGCAAATTATGAAACACCCGGTCGGCCTGCTGTTTTAAATCGCCTTTACCGACGATATTGCCGGATTCATCTACCGCATCCTGCCCGCCGATATAAATCGTTTTTGCATTTCCTGTGACCACAACGACGTTAGAAAAAGCAGGATTTTTGTTTAACCCATCCGGGTTTAAATACTGTACAGGCATTTGCTATCTACTCCTCTCCAGATGAACCCTGTAAGTGTATCGAACAAACGTTCTAATTTCAAGCAGGTTCAAAACGTTCTTTGAAGGTAAAGGCATAGGGAGTAGGGCCGTGCTGCTGCAAATGTTCCAGCCGATTTTTTGCTTCTTCCAGCGTAGGACGGTGGTTGGCGGGTATCCACCACATGACCACGATAGGCATATCAAGCTTTTCAAACCATTCACGGCGGCGGCGGAAAAAGTCCACATGCTGACTTTTGTACACATAGGCAAATAGACTATCACGGTTTTCCCAGACGGACAGATTCACAAGAATCTGGTCATCGTCAAACACCCGTAAAGCAGTGGCGTTGCCGTCCTCCGTTTGCAGCCGCCAGATAAACCCAGGCGACTGCTCGGCCAGTTGATTAATTCGGTCAAGGTTATTGACAAAATCAGCCAGGGAGGGGTCATCAAGGGGGGCGCGGAGTCGGGCAACGTTCGCTTCAGCCAGCACGTAATCCATGTCAGTTATCTCCTATAGTGGACAGTTTTAGGGTATCAGGAATTTTTTCTGATTTCCACATTTCTAGGGCAACGGGAGTGTCAAAAAGTATGTTCCCTCGCCCCGCGCAGCAGTGGGACGCGAACGCGGGCCGGGGGTGAGGGGTAACAAAGCTCATGCACACAAAATTTGCCACTCCCTACGGCAGCCGTTTCAAAAAATTCATAAAATCTTCCTGCGCTCTTAGTAGGGGGTGTGATAGTATTACGCTAAACATACTTTTTTCACGAGTGATATTCTCATGCCAGCCGACCCCCGCCCTATCGTCCTGATTGTCGATGATGACCCCACCAATCGTCAGCTCCTTTCTTTCATTGCTCAACGCGAAGGCTGCAAGACTCTTGAAGCCCAGGATGGGAAAGAAGCCGTTGAGGTTTTCCGACGCGCGAAACCGGACGCGGTACTGATGGATGCCCTCATGCCGATGGTTGACGGCTTTGAAGCCTGCCGCCGTATTAAAGCCCTCCCCGAAGGCCGATATGTTCCCGTGTTGATGGTCACAAGTCTGGATGATGATGAGTCGGTCCAGATGGCATTTGCAGCCGGCGCTGTAGATTATCTGAACCGCCCCTTCCGTGTGGATGTGGTGCGTCACCGCCTGCGCGTGGTGTTAAAGGCAAAACAGGCGGAAGATGCCCTGCGCGACTCCGAATCGAATATTCGGGCAATTTTTAACAGTGGGGTCATGTTCCTGCTGCTGCTAGATATAGAGGGGCGCTTGCAAACCTTTAATGAGGTCGCCAGCCGATACATGCGTACCTTTCTGGGGGTTCACCTTCAAAAAGGGCTGCTGCTGGAAGAAGCGGTTGAACCGCGTGTCCGAGACTGGTATCTGAAACGCTTTCAGGCAGCGCTGCAAGGAGAATCGCTGGTGACGGAAGCACGTCTGCAACGGGACGGTCTTTCGGAGTGGTTCGAGTTTAATTTTGAACCTGTTTTTGAACCCGACCAGCAGGTGCGCGGCGTGTGTATCCTGGGCAAGGTCATCACTGAACGCAAACAGGCGGAAAAAGCCCTGGAACAGCGCACCAGAACGCTCGAAACTGTCAACGATATTTCAATAGATGTTGCCAAAACGCTGGAATTAAATGACCTGCTCACCAAAATTGCCCGGTGGATTGTCGAATCGGTGGGCGCGACCAGCGCGTATGTCTGCGATTATGAACCGGAAAAAGACAGTATCCGCGTGATGGCAGAATATTTTGGCTCAGAGGCCAACCCCTGCGAACGCCGTTCCGACCTGGGAAAAAAATATTCTATTCGGGAAGATTTTCCCGGCGCCCCGCAGCGTATTGATAACCCACGCGGCTATTCTGTTTATCATGTGGATGATGTTGAACTCACGGAATCTGAACGGCATAACCTGCAAAGTTACGGCGCGAACTCGATTCTGTCCGTGCCGTTCCGGGTAGAAAATCGGGTCGTGGGGTTTGTAGAAATCTGGGATTCACGCCAGCGCCGCCAGTTTACGCAGGATGAAATCGACCTGGTATGCCTGATAGCCAACCAGGTGGCGGTGAGCATTGTTAACGCCCAGTTGTATACCTCGCTGCGTGAAAGCCGCGAACAGCTTGCCGACTTTTTTGAAAACACCAGTGATTTGATTCAAAGCATCCTGCCGGATGGCCGTTTTGCCTACGTCAATCGTGCATGGCGGGAAACGCTTGGTTATGAGGATATAGATGGGCTGACGATTGCCTGTGTGGTGCATCCTGATGACAATTTTATGCAGCTTTTTCAGCAGTTTCGGGAAGGCAAAATACGGGGAACAGTGGATATTGAAACCAGCTATATCACGCAAGATGGGCGGCGGGTGCTTCTGGAGGGCAATATCAATGTGTATGCCCGTGCCGACCATGCTCCCCTGCTGCGCGGGATTTTCCGGGATGTAACCGCCCGTCGGGAAGCCGAACAGGAACTGCGCCGCTACGCGCATGAACTGGAAGAAACCAACAGCGATTTAGATGCTTATAACCAGACCGTAGCGCATGACCTAAAAAATCCCCTGAATCTGGTGATGAATTATGCGAATCTGGTTGAAATGGAAACCCACGCTATTCTGAGCGAAGCCACCCTGGAACGTGTGCGTAAAGTGCAGCAGTACAGTCTGCATATGGCACGGATGATTGACCAGATGCTGCGGTTCGCTCAACTCCGTAAAATTGATGATGTGGTCAAGTCGGTGGATATGCTGCCCGTGATTGAAAGTGCCGTCGGACGGTTTGAGGATGTCATCCAGCAGCATCAGATTGAGATCATCATGCAGCCCCCCCTGCCGCCTGTGATGGGCGTTCCCGTATGGTTGGAAGAAGTGTTTGCGAATTTTATTGGGAATGCCATCAAATACCGGGGCGACAACAACCCTCACCCCCGAATTATTATTCGTGGGCAGCGGGAAGCAAAAGGAGTACGCTACGAAATTGAGGATAACGGCATTGGCATCCCGCCAGAAGATTACAAACGCCTGTTTGAAATGTTCACCCGCCTCTATGCCGTCAAAGCCGATGGGTTTGGGCTGGGGCTGTCGATTGTGCATCGGATTATCACCCGCCTCAAGGGGCAGGTGGGGGTCGAAAGTGAACCTGGCAAAGGCAGCACTTTCTGGTTTACCCTGCCTTCCCCTTAACGCCTCATAGGGATTTATTCCAGGTACAATTAAATGATATTGGAATGAGGCATGAATCATGGAAGCCAATAAGATCACGTTCCAGGCTAAGCCCTTCACCGTCGAAGATTTTGACCAGTATATTAAACTGCCCGAAAACGCCAATAAAGTTTTTGAACTGGTGGGGGGAGAAATTACGGAAGTGACTTCTCATACAATTTCGTCACAAATAGCGATTGAAATTGCATTTTACATTAAACTTCATCTTTTCCAGAATAACCTGTCGGGCGCGGTGATGGGTGCAGATGGGGGATACATAGTTTCGGGCGAACGGTACTGCCCGGATGTCAGTTACAGCGCCAAAAAATTAGAGCCAGTCACCTATAACCCCTTTCCACCGGATTTAGCGGTTGAAGTCATTTCTCCATCCGATTCCATAAAAAATATTAGCACTAAAATCAGCAACTATCTGGCGGCTGGTACAGTGGTATGGGCTGTTTATCCTGATTCAAAAGAGGTCGTTGTACATATTTCCGGCCATCCGGCCCGAATCTATGCGGAAAATGATACCTTAGAGGGAGGAGCTGTCCTGCCTGGATTTTCGCTGCTGGTCAAACATATTTTTCAACTGCTAAAAGAGGAGAATAAAAACGAACTCCCACCCCAGAATCCCCATTAGGCAGGTAATTCAACGTCTTTATATCCTACAGGAATAGCGATAGGCGCGGTGGTGGTGGGCAGGCGCGGCACTTTGGGCAGTGTCGGCAGGCCGTGGGTGGGTTTGACTTTCATCCCTTTACGAAAGTCATACAAAAAGCGGTTATCTTTCACAATTTCACCGATGTACTGAGTATTCCAGACCTCAGTTCCGTCCAAACGGCCAATAAATTTGAGCGACTTGGTATACACGTTGCCTTCATCCACAAAGGCGACAGGATGCCCGCGTGAATTAAAAAGCCAGGTTGCCATGGGTACACTCTCCATGAAAGCACTATTTATCTTTCATTCTATCATTTTTATACACAATCGATTCCAAAAAATGTAAAAATTGGCAAAAACAAACTTTTTTTAACCATTCTTCAAAAAAATGTGCTATCATTGTATGAACCCAACTAAGTTAAGTACAAAGCAGCGAGGGGTTGGTATGTTGGATCGTATGCAGCAGCGTCTTATCGGCGATTACGTTCAGATGCAGCGTCTGGATCGTAATCTTTCACTGGATGACCTGGCTCGAAGCGCCGGAATCAGTGTTAAAGAATTAATGCACATTGAAACGGGCAAAACGGTTTCCGTCCTGTGCCTCACCGGAATCGCCCGTGTTTTTGAAATGTATACCAGTGATTTGATTCAGGCGGCAATTCCTAATTCCAGCGCCGATGTGTACCTGGATGCGCTGTTTTCCGAAATTACTGAGGAACAATAAGAGGGACACAGCGCTGCTGTGTCCCCGCAGATTATTTCTTGATTTGCAGACTTAACCAGACATTGGTCAGGGCATCGGTCAAGTTCTCAAATGAGCCGGGGTCAGCCTGCACCACCAGCGCCACCACCTCATTTTGCTCCACTGTGGCGATGATAACGACTGCCTGCCCACCTGCCAGATAAACATTTTGTTTCCAGGTGCGTCCGGCAAGTTCCACTTCTGAAGAATCCGCAAGCTGCGGCGAGCCGTCCGGCTGAATCTGTGCCAGGACCGCCTCAATCCCCGAATCTAAGTCCGCCGCTTCTACCGCCAACACGGTAAACACAGCGCCCGTTGCTTCGTCAGAAAATGAGGCTGTGGTATCCGTACTGTTATTCACCCATCCAGCAGGAATTTCCACGCTGAAGCGGTCTGTAGACACGATGCCAGCCGCCGGTGCGGTAAACGAAATCTGCATGTCCTCAATGCAGCTTGCATCTGGCGCTTGTGTGGGGTCGGACAGGAAATCAAGGGTGATGGATACTGGACACAATCCCCCAAACAGCGACCCATGCCCCACCCCAGGAAATTCATACACGTAGGCGTTGGACAGGGTTTCCCCAACCAATTCTCCCCAGACGGGCGGCGTAATGGGGTCAAACTGGCCGGACATGACCAGCGTAGGAATATCACTCACCACCGGATCATCAACAAAACTGGCAAGTGCTTCCACGCCCCACATCGGACACACATCCAGAAAACTTTCGGAAAACAATTGCAGCGCTTTTTCGTAAGCCGGATACGCCCCTTCAAGCACAATCTCATCGGCAGAATAATCGCTGTCCTCCGCACACAACACCGAAAGCTGCATCCCTTCAGCCATCGTTGCGTCAAGCAGCAAATCGCCGCCATAAATGGAAATCCAGCTAAAATTGCCCTGCGCCATCTCATACACATATTTCGGGAAATTGGGCAAAATCGGGGTCACGTATAAACCGCTAAATGTCAGCGATGCCAGCATATCCCCATTCAGCAGCATGTCGTAAGTTTCGCCTGTGTTGGGGTCAGTAATGGGGACAACAACAGGATTTGTGTTGAGGGTATCCAGCACTTGCAGAAAAGTGGTTTCCAGCGCGGGATAGTAAGTGCTGCATTGCGGGTCGGCGGCGCAGGTTTCAAACATCAGACGCAGCGCCCGATTGCCATTAGCAGGGGTAGCGGGGATAAAATTCACACTGGTGGGGGCGATAGCATCCACGATGACACTTCGCAGCCCTTCGGGGTAGTCGCGCATCAGATGAAAGGCCAGCAGCGTGCCGTAAGACACCCCGTAAAAATTGTATTCGTCGTAGCCCAGCGCTTTGACCACCATTGGCACATCGGCGGCATTTTCTACGCTGTCATAGGCGGAAAGATTGATGCCCTCAGCCACCAGACGGTCATGGCAGGCCAGCAGCGCCTGATTATACCTGTCCATCGACTCTTCAGCAGAGAGATTATCATCCAGCGTTTCCATGGTCAGGGCAAACGATTCTTCACACAGCAGCGACGGTTCAGAATAATACGTGCCGCGCTGGTCAAACAGGAGAATATCACGCTGGGCGCGGAACAAACTGCTGTATGGCCCTAACATCAATTCGGCAAAGACTTCAATGGTTGAGCCACCCGGCCCGCCCTGAGCCATGACCAGTGGAGTCTCCGGGCTGCTGCTGAAACTGTGAATTAACACCGCCGCCAGCCGAATCGTGTTGCCGTTGGGGAGGGCGTGTTCTTCCGGTACGGTGACATAGCCACAGTCTACATCTTCACCTTCAACCACGCCTTCCGGCAGTTCAAAAAAACAGGCGGCGGGTTCAAACACCGGTTCAAAAGTGGTGTCCTGTGCCGCCGTGACAGGCAGCATTGTCAGCAGCCAGAGTCCAAGCAGGAAAACAATCCTTTTCAAGAGCTTCATCCTTTCAAATTCGTATGTCAGTTGTATCACGTTCCAGAGGCAAATGGTAGAATTAACCGTTATACAATTGAGGATAAAGTATGTTGCGTTTACAACCCGAAGAAACCCGCCTGATTGACGACCTGGAATCGTTAAAAATTTACAGCGACCCGATGCGAATTCGTATTATGCAGACGATGGTACGTGAACCCCGCACCGTTAACCAGATTGCCGAAGAATTGGGCGTCCCTTTTACCCGTTTGTACTATCACATTAACCTGCTGGAAAAACATCACCTGATTCGGCTGGTCGATACCCAGGCGTTTTCCGGCGCAGTAGAAGAAAAATATTATCAGGTGTCCGCGTATAATTTTGTAGTTGACCGCAGCCTGCTCACCTTTAGCGATCCGGCGGTTGAAAATGATGGTCTGAATGTGCTGCTGGAAACGATTCTCGACCCCACGCGGGACGACATCCGGCGCAGCGCCGAAGCGGGGGCAATCGACATGACCCAGACCCCGCCCGAACCCAATGCGTTGCTGCTGCGGCGGGGTTTTTTGCGGCTGCCGCCAGAACAGGCTCGCAGTTTATACGAACGGCTGACCGCGCTGTTTCAGGAGTTTAATCTGGTGGAAGGTGGCAAAAATGACCCCTTCTATGCGGTGACGATTGCGGTTTACCCAAGTGCTTTTCCCTATGGTGACGACTAGCGTAGCCTTAAATCGGTGGTGTGTTCAATTTCCAGCAGGCGGTTATATTTGGCAAGGCGTTCGGACTGGGTAATTGCGCCAACCTTGATGTGGTCGCCCGACCAGCCGACTGCTAAATCGGCCAGCCAGTTGTCCTCTGTTTCGCCGCTTCTGGCGCTAACCACTACCCGCCAGCCTGCCGATTTTGCCAGTTGATACGACTTGGCGGCTTCGGTTAGTGTGCCAATCTGATTGACTTTGAGCAGCAGGGCGGACGCAGCACGGTGGTCAATCGCCTGCCGGATTCGAATCGGGTTTGTACACAGCAGGTCATCACCTAAAATGAAAACATGGGACGGGGACTGTCGATTCAGGGCTATCCAGTGCGACCAGTCATTTTCCGCTAATCCATCTTCCAGGCTGATGATTGGATAGTTTTCCAGCCAGCCGAGCAGCCGCCCGACCATTTCCTCCCCGTTGAGTTTTTCCGCCCCCAGATGATACAGGCCGTCCGCATAAAAATGACTCGCCGCCACGTCTACCGTTAGCGCTACATCCCTTCCTGGCTGGAATCCGGCCAGTTCAATAGCTTCAACGGCGGTTTCCAGCATCACCTCCGCCGTGGGGAAATTCGGCGCGAGTCCACCTTCATCAGCTCTAAGCGTCCTCATGCCGTAACGTCTGGAAATCAGGTCGGCGGCGGTGTAAAAAATCTCAAACGTGACGGCCAGCACTTCCTCTATCGTGCTGGCGGTGAGGGGCATGACCTGAATATCCTGAATCGGAATCTGCCCGCCCGCGTGTTTGCCGCCGCTAAACAGGTTAATCATGGGACGCGGAAGGCGCATGGGTGGCTGATTCACCAGACGGGCAAAATATTGATACAGGGGTATCTGCAATTCGGCGGCGCGGGCGCGGGCAAAAGCCAGCGACACAGCCAGAATCGCGTTTGCCCCCAGATGTGATTTATTCGGTGTGCCATCCAGCGTCAGCAGGGCGTGGTCAAGGTCGGCCTGGGTTTCAAAAGATTTCCCCACCAGCGCGGGCTGAATGATGTCATGAATATTTTGTACGGCCTTACGACAGCCCAACCCGCGATAACGTTTGGGGTCGCCATCACGGAGTTCAAGCGCTTCGGCTGTACCTGTGGATGCGCCGGAGGGAACAGAGACGCCAGCCGAAACCCCGCTAACCAGTGTGCAGGTGCAGTAAACCGTCGGGCGTCCCCGGCTGTCCAGAATTTCAAGCGCGGTTAAATGTTTCATCCGATTCCTTTTAAAAATTGAGCGATTAAATCCGGGAAAATATCGGGCGGCGCGGCCAAAATTTTCACCACGCAGGCCACCTGACGCTGTTTTTCGGCGGGGGAAAGGTATTCTAACTGCGATTTCCCCGCCGCCCGCGCCAGCAAACACGCCAGTGTCTGCCGCACCGCCCGTTCTTCTAAATGTTTTGCCCAGGGAAAAGATTCCAGTGTCACGCGGTAGGTGTTCCAGTAGTACAGGGCGGCATCCGCAAAATCGGCACGGCGGGGCAGCAGATGATGGGCTTTGCTTAAAAAGTGAGCCATCGAGAACCCAATATCAAACGCCGGATCGCCAAAATGCACCACCTCAAAATCCAGTAAGATCAGCCGGTTCTGATAGACCAGCACATTTTTGGGGCTGTAGTCGCCGTGTACCAGGGTAATTTGCGCGGTGCGGGTTTCCTCTATCAGGGCGTTTAAAAAAGAGGCCGAGTCGGGAATCTGGCTGGCCGTATATTCGTAATAGGGCGACAGGCGCAGCGATTCAAAAAAAGAACGGTCCGCAAAAACGGGGGCGACCTGGCTTTGCTGCTCATGGGCGCGGCGGTGAATTGTCCCCAGCAGACGGGCAAACCGCGCCACATGGTCAAAATTCAGAGTCCCCGCCAACAGCAGCCGCTTCCAGTTTTCATGCGGATGCCGAACGGCGGTCATGGCAATCACATGATGATTGTAGTCTTCAAAAATAAAACGTGGGATGGTTTCCGGCGGAGCGAGATGTGCCATCCAGCGCAGTCCCAGCGCCTCGCGGTGAACCCGTTCGGGCGGGCTGAACCAGTCCTCCGACACACGTAATTTTTCCAGTGCCTGTTTTAAAACCCAGGCTTCCCCATTGGTACGTTCCAGCCAGACCGTGCGGTTAGAAACGCCGCCTTCCAGCAAACGGATGGTCGGCTGCTCGTCCTGGTCAATCCAGCCTTTATCGCGTAAATACGCCGTTAATTCGTTGGGCTGCTCAATATTTAAATTGTGTACCATAGTTATTCACCCATCCGCCCTATAATAACGTCTGTACAAAAATCTGCTACAATCGCATTCATGAAACGGTTCTGGCGACTACTCTTTTTTCTTTTTGGTGTGTTTCTTTTTGGGATGACGGTTTTGCGGTGGATACAACCCGCCCGTCCGCAAGGGCTGTATCTGACGATTTACGGCTCGCGTTATGGGCTGTCCTGCTGTGTCACGTATATGGTGGATGAGGCGAAACGCCGTGCGGGTCGTGTACAGGTGGGCAGCACCCGCCAGCCAACGGATAATAATCCGATTTCACCGGACGGCGCATGGATGTATGCCCGAACACGCCTTTCCCGCATCTGGGCTATGTACCTGATTTCTTTACCCGATGGTGGCGTTGTCCGGCTGCCGGATGAAGTGGCAGAAGGAGAAACCTTTTTCTGGTCGCTGGAAGAAGGCCAACAAAAACTGTATTATGCCCGCAACGACCCCGGCGAGAGACAGGCCTATTATGTAGTTACCCCTAACCAGCGCACCCCGATTCAACTCACTAACCCGATGTTTGATTTTGTGCGGGCGACCTATCAGGAACGGCTGCCCTATACCACTTTTAGCCCCTGGATTCCCCTGCTGTATTCGATTCTGGTGCTGTTTGTGGCCGGAGGGCTAACCTACTGGCGCTCTTAAATAAATATGGAAAAGGGAAATCCAGTATTTAATTCCTAAGAAAATATACTGTTATGGTTAGTCATCCCATCTCATGTGGTAGGATGAGGGCGCCCACGATGCACAATGGATACAAACTTTCGCCGCTATTCCATGTCTGCAAACTTCATCCATAGTGGGATTATAGGATTGTTTATGAGATTGTTTCCTCTGTTTCGATAAATTAACATAGCTTTGTTTCCGGTCTTCACTGCGAGCTATAAGAGTCTCTTGGCGACTACTGACAATACCATCTTTAAGAGTCTCTATACGTTTTGTTATCTCAACCTCGAGAGCAGGAGACAAGTCAGCGTACTTTTTCAAATCCTCGATAGCATCCCTATATTTGCTTTCTTTCTCATATAGTGTGGCACGTAGAAGATACGCTTGGGAAAACTTTGAATCACAGCTTATAGCTTCACTAAGGTCAGCTATAGAGTTTTCGTTTTCGGCTATGGTGAAAAATACTAGAGCGCGAAAATATAATATGCGTTTATTCTTCGGATGCTCTTTTAATAGAAAAGTCAAATCATCAATTGTTTGCTGATAACACCCCTTATCAAACAGCACATTTGCGCGTAAAAAACGCGCTTCTAACAGGCTTGGATCAATTTTGATAACCTCACTTAAGATAGTTAACACTGTACTATCTTTGAATCCGTAATTTTCTTTAGCAATATCAAAGCACTGTGACACCCAATTGTAATATGCTTTTGCTAATATAATCGAATCTTGCCAAGAGAAAACATCCTTAAAAGATGTTAGGGTCTTAGCATATTCATAAAAATCGATGGCTTTTTCATATTGTTGCTTTTCAGCACAGAGTCTGGCAGCATCGATAAAACATCTAGTAAATACCAATGGCTGAA
>CAZKZS010000084.1:0-16712 GCA_964557285.1 uncultured Anaerolineae bacterium
GGCGGGGACAAGGGCGGTACGCCCGATACCCGCCCTGAATCATCCGATGAATATGGGTGGTAAGGAGGGACACGGCATTGCCGTGTCCCTACCGCATCAGGTGCAGATAGCTGACTTTAATGCAGTTGTTCATCACGATTTGCAGGCCAGCTTTTTCGGCCAGCGCTGCCGCCCCTGCATCTGATACGCCAAGCTGCGCCCAGACCACTTTTGCCCCCACCTCAATCGCTTCCTGAACCACTTCCATAAGATATTCCGAACGGCGAAACACATTCACAATGTCAATGGGTTCGGGAACGTCTTTCAGAGAGGCATAGCAGGGCTGCCCATCAATCGTTTTGAGGGTCGGATTGACAGGATACACGGTGTAGCCAAAACTCCGCAGCGCCTGAGCCACCTGATAGCTAGTGCGGTGAGGTTTATCCGAATGTCCTACGACTGCAATCGTGTGGGCGCTGGTCAGAATATCGCGCAGGGTAGCATTAGTTGGCATCTTGCTGCTCCATTTCTGGAATCGAAAATTCATGCTGTTTTTCGTCAAACGGGGTCTGGATAGCTTCCCCATAATACAGCCGTACTTTGAGCAGATAGTTGCCCGCCGGATCGGATACGCCCCGAAGGTGAAGCGTGAACTCCATTTTGGCGTGCATGGTTTCAATCACACTCAGTTCGGCCACCAGCCGCCCCTCCTGATTCAGCAGGGCAGCCGCCAGATTAGGCCGCACCCGAAACGGGGTCACATGAATCGTGATTCGCACCCGCCATCGGTCTGGATACACGCTGGTATCCAGATGCTCAATTTTGACCTTTTCCTGCGGCTGAGGGATGGCATCCGGTTCAAAAAAGTTGATGGTCATGCCTGTTGTTTGTCCTTCAATAGCTGCCAGACCTTTGGAAAATGTTCCGCCGACACCAGCAGATGGTCACGATGATAAGCCCCTATCGGGATTATCGGAATTTTGGCCTGTGCCAGCAAATCCGCGATAAGCGCCATAAATCCAGTCAGGGTAGGGGGAAGGACAATATCAAAGGTAATCAGGCGCATCGGCTCAGAAAAATGAGCGTGGCGCAGTCGTTCCTGGTAATCTTCCAGACATTCGGCCGGAATCGTCAGCGTTACCTCATCTTTGTCCACAATGAGGCAGCCAAACGGGTCGTTAATTTCCGCCAGAATCGCCGCCGCCAGCGTGATCGCCCGTGCAGGCAAACTCACTATCACATATTCCACATCATCGGTAAAAAGGACTGCTTTATTGAAAAATTCCTGTGCCTCAGTCATCGTAAATGAACATCGACTCCTCATAAAATCGGACACTTTTGACGGCAAACCGTTCCTGCACCCACTTTTGTAACTTTTCATTTTTAACGTGCAGGTCGGTTTCCGTATCTGCCAGTTCGCTTAAGGGATAATTCAGCCGCAGCGCCCGCCCCTGGATAATATGCCGTGAGATACCTGGCGGCAGATGAATCCGGTCACGCGCCGCCACCAGAATTTCGGCGGGTTCATAGCGTGGGAAGATGATGACCATTGACGCATTGGGATGGACTTTTTTGACCTGCTCCGGGTCATCGCCAGTCATGCGATCCAGACGGGCGGCCATTTTGTAGGTATTGACCAGATCGCGCAGGCTGGCGTTGCGTTCCCGAATGTCCTGCGTGTCGGCAATCAGCATCAGCACCCAATCTGGCAGCACCCGCAGATAAGCAATCGCTTCGCGGCGGGCAAGGGCGCTCTGGGCGGTCAGGGTATCGCTGTGTTCGGCATGAATCCCTTTCAGTTTATAAATTTTGGGCAGAATTTCATCGGCATGAACATCACTCAGCACATGATTCCAGGTTTCAAGCTGGATAAATTCGCTTTTGTAATTGACCACCTGTACCAGAATGTGCGGATAGCCCAGTTCACGGACGCAGTGGTAGCGGTTCGCACCATCCAGCAGCGCGAAACTCTGGCCTTCTTCCAACTGTGCATCCAGCGGCGCAACAATCGGCGGATTCAGCCACACATTGGAGTCCTTAATGCGCTTGACCAGAGGTGTAGAGCGCTGAGCATCATGTTCTTCATGGGGCAGAACATCGTTCACCGAAACAAGGCGTAAATCAGGGATAGAGGGGAGATTCCGTTTTGCCATACTTTCGACTCTTAAATTTGCCACATTATGCCGAAAAAGCCCATCAAAAACGAGGGGAGTGTCAAAAAGCATGTTCCCTCACCCGTTCTGGGAGAGGGATGCCGAAGGCAGGGTGAGGGGTAAAAAAGCTCATGCACACAAAATTTGCCACTCCCAAAAACGAGACAAAATGGCGTATTGCCCCGAATTAGTTTATCATCACCGTGATTCTGTTTGCGGAAAGGTCGGCTATGCGACGATTGATTGTGCTTCTCACCATCGTTTTCCTGATTTTTAGTGCCTCGGTTACGCTGGCGGACGTGGTACCCATTTCACCGGAACACGATGCCCGGCAGGGAGGAACACCTGCACCGATTATCCACACGGTGCGGGATGGTGAAAGTTTATACAGTATTGCCGCCCTTTATAACGTCACCGTTGAAGCGATTGCCCAGTTAAACGGCATTACCGATTTTAATGTGGTGCTGGTTGGACAGCAGATTCAAATCCCCGGCACAGGCGGGACGTTAGCAACCACTGTACCGTTAGTTGAACAGCAGCAGCCTTCCGGCGTTGTTACCCCTGTTCCGGTGAATGAAGCCTCCAACGTGGGGTTCGCTTTTGGGGTACAGGTTTTTACCCCAACGGAAACAGTGGTCGCCAGTGTGCAGGAATTAGGCACAACCTGGGTCAAACTGCGGATAAATTGGGCAGATTTTGAAACCACACGCGGCCAGATTGATTTTGCGGGAATGGATGCACGGGTCAAACCCTTTACCGACAGCGGAATCCATGTGCTGCTGACTCTGACGGCTGCGCCAGCCTGGGCGCGTTCAACCACCGTTGAACAGGGACCGCCCATCATGAACCAGGACTTTGCCAATTTTGCGGGGCAGGTGGCCGCCCATTACCGGAGCAGCGTCCAGGCTTATGAAATCTGGACAGAACCAAATGTACGCCGCGAATGGAATGGTAAGCCCTTAAACGCGGTGGAATATGTGAATCTGCTGGCGCTGGCATATAACGCGATTAAGCTGGCCGACCCGTCGGCGCTGGTGGTGACAGCCGGACTCGCCCCTACCGCCGAAAATGATGGGGTCAATGCCATTGATGACCGTCAGTTTTTGCGGGAGATGTACGTGGCTGGGGTAGCTAACTTTTCAGATGCCATTGGCGCACAGCCGGCGGGATGGGCGAATCCGCCCGACAGTACCTGTTGCAGCAACAACCGTCCGGCTGTTCCCGCCTGGGATGACCAGCCCGCCTTCTTTTTTCTGGAAACTCTGCAATCTTACCGCCAGATTATGAATGAAAATGGCGACAGTGGTACGTTTATCTGGGTAACGGGTTTTGGATGGGGCAGCACCGATGGCATTAGCGCTCCTGTGAATCCTGATTTCGGGTATGTGGTGTATACGGATGCTCAGGAACAGGGGCAGTATACCGTGCGGGCGTTCCAGATTGGGCGCGATTTGTCCTACGTCGGGCCGATGTTCCTTTCCAATCTGAATGGGTGTACCGCGCTGGGCGAAACCCGTACCGAATGTTACTGGAGTCTGCTGGACAGCAGTGGCTCGCCGCGTCCGGTGTTTGATGCGGTACAGGCCGCCACGCTGCAATAATTTTCCGTGGAACAGGGATTTGATCACAGGGGTGATTCACAAATCACCCCTCGCTTAGTACGGGCTGGCCTGATTTTTGGTTTGGTCTTCATCGTCTACGCGGTGATGGCCGGAGAATTACTCACCCATCAGTCCGTTGCGCCTCATTTTGTCTATCTGGCCGATGCCTTTTTACGCGGCGATACCCATCTGGCGGAAAACCTGCCTTCCACCTACGATCTGATTCGTTATGAGAATCGCTGGTATGTAGCACAGCAGCCCCTTCCCGCGCTGCTCATGCTGCCGCTGGTGGTCATTCGGGGCGCGGCAGCCACGCCTGATATTCTGGTGACGGTGTTTTTAGGGGCGGTCAGTGTGGCGCTGTGCGATTTTACGCTGGGCATCTTTGTGCCAGATTTATCTCCCATGCGGCGGCTTTTGCTCACCCTTTTTTATGCACTTGGCACTGCCCATAGCTGGCTCAGCATTATGGGGACGGTCTGGTTTATGGGGCAGGTTGCTGGAACGTTGTTCCTGTGGCTTTTTTTAGTAGGGATAAAATGGCGCTGGCCTGTGCTGGCAGGGCTGGCGTTGGGCGCGGTGGCGCTGGCACGCCCGTCCATTGTCCCCGGAGCGCTGATTCTATACGCGGGATGGTATCCTCTGCGTGATAAAGCGATTTTTTTCCGGGAAGCCCTTCTGTTTGGCGGGCCATTGGTGTTATGCATCGGTTTTTTGGGCGGATACAACGCGGTACGATTTGGCAGGGTTACGGATTTTGGATACGACTACATTCAGGAAGCGGAAGTGCTGGCAGCGCGGCGGCTGGAACACGGCAATTTTAGCCCGTTTTTTTTCCCCGAAAACCTGTATACAGCCACCCTTCGTCCGCCTGAAATCACGAAAGGAAAAATTGAACCCGACCCCTGGGGTATGGGCTTACTGCTGACGAGTCCGGTGCTGCTGTATCTGCTTTTTGCTTTTCCCTGGGACAGGCAAAAAATGCTGCTGACGGGCGGTGCTGTTGTGATTTTGCTGCCGTCACTGCTCTATCACAATACTGGATCAATTCAGTTTGGCTATCGCTTTGTGCTGGATGCGCTGCCCCTGCTGATGATTCTGACAGCCTATGGCGCTCAACGGGGACCTATCGGCTGGCTGGTATTGGGGACGGTTTACAGCATCCTGCTTCATTGGTGGGGGATTCACTGGCTCTACCCGCTGATTCTAGGCCGCCCCTGGATTTTTTAGGGATTAGTTTATTTACCGCGTTTTGCCATAAATTCCTCATAGCCAGGTAAGTCGCTGGTAGGAGTAGCGATTTCTTCAATACGTTTTTCGGCTTCTCTCATGGCGCGGTCAATTGCTTCCCTGTGGTCATAGTAATATGACCATGCGGCATAAATTTGGGCAGGGGTAAGTTGGTAATTTCGGGCGATTCGGTCAACAGGCCATTCCGGTTTATCAATAAAGGTGGAAAGAAAGGCGACGCTGTATCGGCGGCCAGCGATGCGGGGTTCACCTGTTTCGGGGTCGGCTTCAATGTGTTCGATAAAGAGGATTTCGGGTTTGGCGGTCATGACTTCACCCTCCAAAACTGGTTATAGATATCCTTTTCACTGTCGGCAGCTTCATGAATAAATTCAATTTCAGTCACCATTAACCCAATGTCGGAACATTGTCCCGTACTCATGTTAAAATAAAGGATGCTGGCATGAGGACGGCCACTTTCTAACCATTCTACACGATGCCGTTCAAATCCGTTATCACATGTAACCATGATTCGTTTTTCAGAGGTTGCATAGCTGAGCAAAACCCTATCGTCTTCATCCTCTGCAAAGCCCGCATCCAGAGAACGAATAATATCAATTCCTTTTCGTTGTAAAGCCTCAATAGTGTCTATAGCGATATGGGTATCAGCAAAAAATTTAATGGGCATATTATCCTATCGGGGCGGAAAAATTTTTGCGGAGCTTCAATGGTGCGATAATTTCAACATACCTGCCGCCATCCTGAACCCAGGTTTCCATTTCACGCCCATCGGTTATTTCAGCAACCATCAGGCAGTGACCGTTTTCCAGATATTCCAGATGATAGTGAGAATACCATTTTTGCCCGTTAATATGTTTAACCAGGCGGGGATGCAGACGTAAAACCACCGTTTCGGTAGGGGTATCGACGGGGCGACCCTGTGCTATTTGATGAAGATACCGTGCTGTATCAAAATCGGGAGGAATGGTGAAGGGCTTGTCCGGTACAGCACGAGCGCGGGCGATACTTTGTAATTTCAACGGGCGAATCTGCTGACTCTGTTCTTCCAGCCCGATGACGTACAGCTGTCCCTTACTGTTAATGTCAATCACGTAAGGGGCAAAAAAACGGGATTTAGGCGTTTGCACGTACCAGAGTTCGACCTGAACCCCATCAATCCAGGCGGTGGTCAGGGTTTCGATCACTTTAATTTGAGGGTGCGGAGTGCTGGGTAGGGCTGCCTGAGTTGCCAGCGCTGCAATCGTGCCATTGAGTTCGGGCGGCAGCGCGGCCACAATTTTTCGCAGCAAACTAACCACATGCGGATTGGCGGGTTTAAGATGGTGGCTCAAAAACCGAACCGCCCAGACCAGAATCGCGGCTTCATTGGCGGTAATCCGAAGGTGAGCCAGGTAACTTTCACGCTCAATCCCAAATTTGCCATGATTTTGCCACAGGGGTAAGCCCGTTTCCTGCATATACTCTAAATCCCGATAGATGGTGCGGCGATCAACCCCACACAGGGATGAAATTTCGACTGCCCGCAGCCCTTCAGGGTGGTTAAGCAGGGTTTGTTCAATAAGAGCAAGGCGCTGTGTTCGGTTCATGTTCGGCAGTATATCACTGCTTTAAAAAACATACCTAATCGGCAAAGTAAGCGAATTATTAAGGACGGGGTGTGCGGGTCTGGCGTGGAATATCCGATGTTTCTGAGGGGCTGGCTTCAGGTGATAACTCCGTTGTTACTGCGGCGGTCAGCGTTGCGGTAACTGTAGGCGAACTGGCTGCTGTTTGAGTCGCGGTAGGTGTAACCGTAGGAGAAGGTGTTTGAGTTGGGGTAGGGGTAGATGAAGGCATCAAAGTCACCGTAGGCGAACTTGTTACAGTAGGCGAAAGTGTAGCGGTTGGGGTAGCCGTGAGTGTTAACGTGGGAGTCGGAGTCAGGGAAATCAGAGGGGTGCGGGTGGGTTCAGGGCTGACAGGGGTTTCCAGCGCTTCCAGCGTTTCCACACGGAATGCCCGAACTGCAAGCTGGGTTTGAATCGGCAGCAGTTGAATTTCCAGATATCCGTTTTGCGTGGTGACGGTTTCTTCCCCTAACACATTTCCCGTAAAGGGATCCCAGAATTCCACGCGATAGCGTCCGGACGGCATCCCCGGAATGGAAAGTAAATAATGTTCTGCTGGAATTTCTGCATCCACATTCTGCCAGGTATATTCCCGGTGCTGAATCCACGCCAGCGCAATCCCCTGGGTTACATCGGTCATCACCAGCGAGCGTAACGGTGCGCGGTAATCCTTAATTTCCAGATACTCAAATTCAACCCAGCCTTCGCCCAGATTATCTAAAATAAGCCAGTGAAGTCCGGCGGAAACAGGCACATTGATAGAGGTATTGTTGCTGAGTTCCAGCGTCGTATAAATCTGGTTATCCAGAATAATTTGTAAAACGGCGGTACTCGCCGGAGATACCTCCCGCACGGCAATGGTTACTTGAGTATTAATCGGTGCGTCCAGCAAATACGTGATGGGACGGTTGCCTAGAATATTCGAGCGTGTGCCGTAAATGGTGCTGGAAAGCTCTGCCGAAAGCGGCGTCGTACCGTCCGGTGTAATGCAGTTGATACGGTCATACGGAGAAATGTAATTTGACGAACGGTTAAAATCCTGAATTCGGACGGGTTCATAAACCGTATTTTCATCCTGAGCTATCAGGGTAGAAAGCGAAAATTTCATGCCCGACCAGGGGATTCCCCGCGTAAAACGGGCAAGCGGCGTGTAAATATCATACAGGCCCTGGGGGGCAATATAGGTATCCCACCACCACGTCATCCCCCCACCTGACGCGCCCGACATGGCGCTGCTCCACAGGGTATCCCGAATATGCAGTCCGGTAGGGTCATCGGCGGTTGGTTCAAACCAGGGACTCAGGGAAAATTCAGCGAGCAGAACGGGCTTGTTGGTATTGTTGAGGGCTTCGGTTAGCTGGCGTTGAGTCAAATCGACTTGATTCACCGCTTCCTCGATTGGGCGAGACTGATAGCTGTGAATCTGGATAAAATCAACCACAGGGTTGTAAAGAAATTCATCTAATAATTCGCTGCTGCCAAGTGTAACAAGATGATCGTAGGGGTCAATTTCGCCTACATAAGCAACCAAATCCGCGATAAAAGCCGTATCTGTTGCGCTGTCATACCCCGCCAGCCGGTCAACATCGGTCACAACTTCCCAGGCGAAAATATGCGGGCTGTATCCCCATCGGGCGACCATATACCGTAATTTCTGGCGCAGCAGACGGCCAACCTCTAAATCCGTAAAAAAACTGCTTGGCTGTGACATCGGGCCGCCGTTAAGCTGGCTGTAGGGGTGGCTGTCAAAATCAATCGAAATATCGGGGCGGGGAACGTCATCCGGCGGACGAACGGCCAACCCTGTGTACTGGGTAAAAGAACGATGCCAGATCAGCACCACCTGAAGATAAATCCCGTGTGATTCGGCGGCTTCTAAAATGACATCCATACGGGCGGCGGCAGGCTGGTCGGCGGTGTAATCGCCCGCTTCTCCTGCCCAATCCAGCCCGATAAACCAGGCCGTGTCCGCGTACAGACGGGCATAATTCGCGCCGCTGGCCGCCAGGTCATCCAGCCACTGCAAATAGGTTTCTAATCCGCCGCCTTCTTCCCATGACCAGCCTAAATTTTGACCGACAGGGAAATAAGAATGGCCGTTTTCAAACTGAAAGTACCGCCCATCCACCCGAATAAAACCGGGGTTCTCATCCGATGCTGTGACTTGAAACTCACCCTGTTCAACAGGAAAGGGCATACTTCCCGCAATCCGCGCCTCCACCACATACGACCAGTGTCCGGCCTGCGGTGGGGTAAAACGTACAAACCAGCCTTCCTGCTCGTTTATGTTCCCGTAAAATCCGGGGACCGTGATTTTTGTGCCATCCGGCGCGGTGAAATGAGCTGAAGTTTCTACGTCGCGGGGGTCATAAGGATTGGTGTACTCACCGGGGACATCAAAATGCAGTTCAAATTTTTCATATTGAGCAAGTGATTTTTGTGAATCCTGAGCAGCCACTCCCCACAGGGAAGCGAACATCAAAAAAACTGTCAGGCGCACAAAAAATCGCGTCATGCCGGCTGGTCATACTGGCGCACCAGCGCCGCCGCGATAATTCGCACTTCAACGCCGGGGGCTATCTGGATTTTGGCAACCCCGACTTCTTCATCTAACTGGGTAATCGTGCCGATAATGCCGCCATGGGTAATCACTTCATCGCCCACCTTTAGTGACATGACATACTGCTGATGTTTTTTAAAGGCATACTGGCGGGGCATCACAAACAGCGAGTAATAACCCGCAATGATGATGAGAATAATGGTCAGATAAAAGATGTATTCCATTCCATGTCCTCCGCCAGAGATTATAACCAGCTTAGGACAGATAGACAGACTGTGATTTTCATACGGATATGGTACTATTCTGCGGGATTTTCAAAGCATGGATATGGAAGCGCAATGCGAATTGTATTAAACGAAGGACTGATTGAACGCAACAGACGACTTGCCCAGATTTTATTTTTTGTCAGCATTGCCTTTCTCATAGGCAGTTTTTTCCTCAGCACCCAGGTAGCCGCCTCCGATGACCTGGGTTTCTATTTTCAGTGTCTTACCATTCCGGTTTTATTTGGGCTGGTGCTGCTGTCTGTCCGCATGACCAACGCCTGGGTGCGGCAGCCGCATCCCTGGGATGCCCTTCAGGAAGGGTTAAAAGGCATTGGCGGCGACACGCATCTGTATAATTTTGTGATGCCCGCCAATCATGTGCTGGTGAATCCTAATGGGATTTTTGCGATTGTCACCCGTTTTCAGGATTCGCCTCAGAAAGTGGTGGATGATACCTGGCAGACCACCCGCAGTTTACTCACGTTCATGCGGCAGGAGCAGTTAGGGAATCCGACGGAAGAAGCCCGCCAAAAAGCCCATAAAACGGAAGTCTTTTTGCAGGAACTTCTGAAAGACCCCTCTATTCGGGTACAGCCGCTGGTGGTGTTTGTCAGCCCTGCTGCAAATCTGACGATTGAAGGCGAACAGACCGTTCCTGTCCTGTACGCCAACCCGGATAAGAAAAAATATTCCCTGAAAAATTACCTGCGCGATGCCAAAAGCTGTAACTACCCTACTTTATCCAAAGAACAGATTGAGCAGTTAGACGATTTGCTGCTGTTTGAGGATTAAGGTGAAGCGCTGGACGCTGGCGGTAGCGCTGATCCTTCTGGCGGCAGCCGTGCGTGTTTATCAACTGGATACCGTTCCTTTGCGCGGTGACGAAGCCTTTACGGTGCGGTTCTGGGCGCAAAATCCCGTTGACGTGTGGAATGATTTAGCCGGACGTGAACCCCATCCGATGGGGGCGTTTGTGCTGTTCTGGGGCTGGAAACAGCTTGCGGGTGACAGCGAATTTGCCATGCGCGTGCTGCCCATGCTGTTAAATTTATCCGGCGTTGCTTTAATGATGGTGCTGGGGCGGCGGTTGATTGGCTCATGGGCGGCCGCGTGGATGCTGGGGCTGCTCTGGGCTTTGAATCCGTTTCAAGTCTGGCACGCGCAGGACGCCCGTAATTACGCCATCTGGTCAGTAGCCAGTCTCCTGGCAATGGCCTTATTTTTAAAAGCGATCAGGTTTAACCGCCCGAAGGACTGGCTGCTCTATGGGGTGGCAGAAACCGCCGCTTTTTATCTTTTTTTGCTTGAACCGTTTTTTCTTTTGGTGCAGGCTGCCCATCTGCTGCTGTTCCATCGAAAAAAAGTGATTCCTGCCTTTGTGACGTGGGCAGGTGTGGCTGTTGCCTTAATTCCCTGGTTTATTCAACTGATGCGGCTGTCGGGGTCCGGGTATGAAGGCACGGCGCAAAAAGTGAGTTTTGAAGCCCTGGTATCTGAATTTATTCCGACGCTCCTGTTTGGGGAAGTTGCTATTTCTGGTATGGTGGGCGCGGTACTGATGACCGTGCTGCTGGTCGGGTTAGGCAGCGGTGGGAAGAAAAAATTAGAAACG
This sequence comes from uncultured Anaerolineae bacterium, assembly GCA_964557285.1. Classification (GTDB taxonomy): domain Bacteria; phylum Chloroflexota; class Anaerolineae; order Aggregatilineales; family J027; genus SB15. Next base: position 11,030 of record CAZKZS010000084.1, read on the forward strand.
CGTCTGCTGCTGATACTATGGATTTTTGTTCCCCTGGTGCTGTTGATGCTTGCCGGAACGCGCTTAAGTGTATTCCGCCCCCGGTATGTGATTCCGGTGACGCCGGCGGTGCTGCTGGCGCTGCTGTGGATCGGCTTTCAGGCCAGAGGTGCAAAAAAATCCCTACCGCCCGTGCCATCGGTCATACTGCTGGTTCTGGTGGGGGTATCGCTGTTTTCGCTGAACGATTATTTTTTTGAAGCCCCGCCCAAAGCACCGGATTGGCGCGGGCTGGCGCGGTTCATTGAAAACCGGGATAGGCCGGGCGATAGGGTGCTGGTCACAAATCTTGATCCGGCTTTTGGATATTATTATCACGGGCTGGCAGAGGAAATTCCCTGGCTGGAAGTGCAGGATTTTGACACCCTGATTGAGCCGGGCAGGGGGGTGTTTGTGCAGGTAGGGGAGAATACCTTCGCAGCCAGTTTGTACTTACAGGAAAACGCGCAGTTTATCCCGCCCGCGCTGGAACTGGTGAAGCAATACCGTCCCTATTACACCGAACTGGATGAAATTGAACATCCGCTTGACCTGCGAGTAGGGGATGTGGCACGGCTCAAAGGCTATACCCTGTTAGGTGGGGATGAATTTGGCCTGACCGTCTTTTTGTACTGGCAGCCGAGCCGCCAGACCGAAACCGAACATGTGGCGTTTGTGCATGTGCTGGATAGGAATGGTACTTATGTTGCAGGTGATGACCATGTGCCGTTGTATCATAACGCCAGCACCACCGTTTGGATACCGGACAGCCTGCTGCGGGATGCCTTTGCCGTTACCATGCCGACGGGAACGTATACGCTTGAAGTGGGTATGTATGACAGCGTAACCCAAACCCGCCTGCCCATTTTAAACGCGGAAGGCGACCCCCTGGGTGACAGTTTTTTAATAGAAAGGGTGCAAATAGAGTGACCGTGGCCTGTGTTACAATGAAATTGTTGCTACAGGAGGCAGGGTGTCATGATTCAGGTCACAGTGAATTTTACCGAAGAAGAATATCAACTGCTGAAACGTTACGCGGATAATAAAAATCTCTCGATTGAGCAGGTACTTGAACAGGCCGCTAAAAATATCAACATGATGTTTGATAAAGCACCTGATATGTCGCTGCTCCCCGATCATGTGGTGCTGCAAATGGCAAAATCCATGATGGATGAAAAAGACGATGAAAGATTATATGAATTGCAGCATCAGGAAACCCTCACGCTTGATGAATCCTATGAGTTGTTGAAACTAAAAGAAGAAGCCTGGAAGGGACAGCAGCTTAAGAACAAAGCCATGCTCGAAGCTCAGAAACGCGGTCTGTTGCTTGAGTTATGAGCAAACGTCTTCCAGCAAAGTTAAGAGCGTATATTCTCGCAAAGGCCAAACATCGCTGCGGGTACTGTCTCGCGCCCGGAGTATGTCTTTACCAGACCCTACGAATTGATCATATCATTCCACTCTCTGGGGAGGGCCAGTGATGAAGATAATCTTTGGGCAAGTTGCGATTCATGTAATGGGCATAAATCAAATAAAACCAAAGGGATTGACCCACAAACTAACTCGTTGGTGAACTTATTTAACCCTATCACACAACTCTGGTCAGAACATTTTGCTTTCGGTGAAGATAAGGCAACGATTATCGGAATTACTCCCACAGGGCGAGCGACTGTTGCCGTTTTAAAAATGAATGAAGAACACATGCTCAATGTGCGGCGGGACTGGATAACACTGAAAAAATATCCACCGAAAGACTAATACTGAGGCAGGTTATAGAATCGGTCAAAAATCTTTTAACCAATTTTTATCTGGTTGGGTCGTCGAACCCAAATTTTGGCGATAGAATATGCAGGCAAATTTTGAGGCGTGGCTATAGTGCCAAAAAACTGGTTTGACTCGCGTCAGGGGCGGGTGCTGCTCGAAAACCTGACCGCCTATCTGTTTATTTTTCCGGCAGGGGCGATTATTTTTATTTTTGGGCTGTTTCCGGTAGCGTTTGCCTTTTTTGTCAGTTTATATCGCTGGCGGCGCTTCCCGGATGAATACCGGGGGCTGGAAAATTATTATGAGGCGCTCGGCAGCTTTGGATATGTGTTATTTTTCTTTGTTTCCCTGGGTGCGTTCCTCTATGCAGCCTATTTGCTTTATCAAATGAGGAAGCGGGTAAATATCTCTGGCTGGGGCTACCTGATTCCCGGCATCGCAAATGCGGCAGCAGCAGCGTTGTTTATCAATTGGTTTTTTAAGGTGCTGCCCATTGTATTGGAAGTCCCCCGCCGAATGCCACGCGGTCAGAATCGGAACCGTTCTGTTTTTCTGGATGAATTTTTTAACAGCTTTGAGTTTGAGGGCATACCGGAGGCGGGCCGCCAGATGCTGATAGGAATCGCGGCAGGGCTGGTGCTGAGTCTGGTTTTCCTGTGGATGTTGCGATTAAAAAATAGGCTGGATGTGCTAACGCGGTTTACCCTGATAGCCTTGCTGGTCATCGGCGGGGTATGGCTGATGCAGCTGACTCTGGCGGAAATGGATGACGCGATTCAGGCCGCCGAAAGCACAGGTCAGGATTTGCCCATCTGGTCACAGATTATTTTTATCGGGCTGGGGGTGATTTTTCTGGTGGCAGCCTATCTTATCTGGACAAAGGCTGTTGCTCAATTCAATGACCGCCGCTTTATTTTAATGGGATTAACTGCGCTGCTCCTGATGGCAGGCGGTTATTTGCTTATTGTATATTTCCCCCAGTCTATTGCCGATATTGATGATGATTTAGAGCAGGGGTTCTGGATAACCCTGCTGTATGTCTTTGGAACAGTACCGTTTCAGCTTGGCATGGGGTTGGCGCTGGCTTCGCTACTGTTTCATACCAGAACGGGCAAAACGTTCTTTCGGATTACCTACTTTTTGCCGTATATTACCCCGTTTGCCGCGACTGCCGTTGTGTTTTCAACGATTTTTTCCAATCGGGAAAATTCCCCTGCCAATCATATGGTCAAATTTTTCGGGCTTGACCCCCAGAAATGGCTGCTTGAACCCACACCCGTCAATGAACTCATTTTCGGAAGGGATTTGCCACAGTTGCTAGAAGGGCCGGGGCTGGCGCTGGTGGTTATCATGATATGGTCAATCTGGACATATATCGGCTATGACACGGTAATTTTTATGGCTGGCTTAGGCAATATTTCGCCTGAATATTATGAGGCGGCAAGGATAGATGGGGCATCCAGTTGGGCGATTTTCCGCCATATTACGCTGCCCCTGCTTTCACCCACGACCTTTTTCCTTTCTCTCATTGCCATCATCGGCACATTTCAGGCGTTTACGCAGATGTGGATTATGCGCCGTCCCGCCGCCTATGACGCGGTAGATACAGTAGGGGTTTATTTATTTGAAACCGTTTCGACCAAAGCCGAATATGGGTATGGTTCGGCGATGGCATTTGTGTTATTTGCTGTGATTTTACTCATTACCTTTTTCCAGAATCGGATTTTGAGCAGCAGGGTGTTTTATGGCTAATCGGGTCAAAGTTCGCAAACCGTTTCCCTGGGGGTCTTTGCTAAGTTATCTGATTCTGTTTACAGGGGTTCTCATTGCCGTTTTGCCCTTCCTGTGGATGCTCAGTTCATCCCTGATGACGCAGGCGGAAGTCAGCATTGGCCGGATTCTGCCGGATGAGCCGCAGCCCCAAAATTATACGGAAGCCTGGAACAAGGCCAATTTTGGGCGGTTCATGTGGAACAGCACCCGAATCACGGCTATTACCGTTGTAGGGCTACTCGTATTTTGTATTCCGGCGGCTTATGCCTTTGCCCGGATGCGCTTTGTTGGCAGAAATGTGCTGTTTGGGATCATGCTGACCACGCTCATGATACCCGATATTGTGACCCTGATTCCGAACTTTTTGACGATTATCTGGCTGGGACGATTTAGTGAAACCCTATGCGGGGAAGCCTGCGCCTGGTACAACAACTGGCCTGCGCTGACTGTGCCGTTTATGGCGTCTGCCTTTTCAATTTTTCTGCTGCGCCAATTTTTTGCTCAGATTCCCGATGAATTGTGGGACGCAGCCCGCATTGACGGGGCGGGGCATCTGCGGTTTATGGTTCAGATTGTGCTGCCGCTTTCCAGAGCGCCCGTGATGACCGTCATCACGTTTGCATTTATTGGCTCATGGAATTCGCTGCTGTGGCCGCTGCTGGTGACTCAAAGCGACGAATGGCGTCCGGTGGCGGCAGGCTTGACCAAGTTTGTGAATTCAGATGCCCCCGGCGATTTTCATCTGCAAATGGCCGCTTCTGTGATTATGATTGTCCCAATTTTAATCATGTACTTTTTCACACAGAAGCAGTTTACCGAAGGCATTGCGACTTCGGGTTTAAAAGGGTAGTTCCCTCCATCGCTCAAAAGGCGGTGTATTTTTAGAAGGAAATCTCAACGTGAGGGTTTTCGTTGGGATGAGAAGAATGGAGAATACATACAATGCGTAAACTGGTTATTCTCAGTCTCTTGTTGGTTCTGGTGATTGGGTTAAGTGCCGTTTCTGCTCAGGATTTAAGCGGTGTTGATCCGTCTGGTCAAACAGTGGTGTACTGGCATCAGTACAACAATGACCCGCAGCTTGCGACGATGAATGCGCTCATTGAAGAATTTAACAGCACCAACGAATGGGGCATTACAGTTGAGGGAGTGGCTCAGGGGGGCTACAACGACATTCGTGACCTGATGAACGCGGCCATCATTTCCGGTGAACTGCCAAATCTGGTAGCGGGTTTTCAGAACGATGCCCTCAGCTATTACCGTGATGGTGCGGCGGTGGACATCACCAAGTATGTCAATGACCCGACCTATGGCATTGGCGACCTGAATCTGAATCCCGGCATTATGGCGGTTAACGTTTTTCAGGATGAAGGCGGGGTGATGCTGGCCTGGCCGAATCAGATTTCTGCCAATGTGCTGGCGGTCAACATGACCATGCTTGGGGAACTTGGTTTTGATGCGCCGCCCACCACCTTTGAAGATTTTAAGGCGATTGCGTGCGCGGCTGCTGAAGCGGAAGAAACCGAAGGGTATCCGATTAAAACCGACTCCTCCAACTTTGAGTCGATGGTTGCCAGCCGGGGCGGGTCGATTTTTGTGGACGGGCAGTATAACTTCACCAGTCCGGAAGTCATTGAAACGTTTGAATTTTACAAAGACCTGTACGACTCCGGCTGTGCCTACATTCCTGACAGCCAGTTTGGGAACACCGATGACTTTGCCATTGGCAAGAATCCGATGGCGCTGGGTAGCACCGCCGGAATGCCGTTTATCGCCAGTGGCATGGAAGCGGCGGGATATGAAGCGGACTGGGTAGTGACGACGACGCCCTGGACCGAAGGCAACCGCGCCCTGCAAATTTACGTGCCAAGCATCATCATGGTTCCCAGCACACCGGAAGAAGAACTGGCAAGCTGGCTGTTCCTGAAATTCCTGGCCGGAACTGAACAACAAATTGCCTGGACAACCGCAACCTCGTACTTCCCGATGAATCTGGATGCAGCCGACGGGCTGACCGATTTTGCGGCGGAAAATCCCCGGTTTGCGGAAGCCTTTGCGCTGCTGAACGACCCCGAAGTGAATCTCTACTTTGCGCCGCAGCAGTTATCCTATGGCACGGTGCGTGGCC
>CAZKZS010000085.1:0-16290 GCA_964557285.1 uncultured Anaerolineae bacterium
GGTGGTATCCGGCCTATCGGTTAATTCAAAAATCGTCAACTTGTCATCCTATTTTACAGTTAAAATAATTTTCCCAGCAGTGGCATTGCTGCTCATCAACTGATGTGCTTCTTCGACCTGTTCCAGGGGCAGAATCTTCCAGAGCGTTGGCCTCAAAGTACCTACTATAAAATGCGGTTCGGCCCATTTCCAGAATCGCCCAATCAGTCCGGCCTTACGGCTGTAACTTCTATCGCGCAGGGTGCTGCCTGTGATGGTCAGGCGTTTCCGCATAATATCGCTAAAATTGATTTCTTTTTTCGCGCCGCCCATCAGCCCAATGTAAACGACCCGCCCCCATTTGTTCAGGACACGAATATTATCTTCCCAATAGGGCGCTCCCACAAAGTCCAGAATCAAATCGACTCCGCCTTCCTGTGCCAGAATCGACTCGGCAAAATTTTCGGTTTTGTAGTCGATGGCTCTGTCCGCGCCGTGCAGCAAACAAATATCGTGTTTGCCCGCGCTGGCCGTCACTATCACTTTTGCGCCAATCTGTTTCGCCAGTTGAATCGCCGCCAGCCCGACTCCACTTGCCCCCGCATGAATCAGCACCGTATCGGTAGATACCAGCCCGCCCTGCTCTACCATGCCCCCATAGGCCGTCACAAAAACTTCAGGAATGGCCGCGCCTTCTTCATAAGACAGATTTTCGGGAATCGGCATGGCATGAAGGGCTGGTGTAACTGCTTTTTCGGCATATCCCCCGCCGCCGACCAGCGCCATCACCCGATCCCCTACTTTAAAATTGACTGCTTCCGCCCCTACTGCAATCACTTCTCCGGCAAATTCCAGCCCCAGTGTTTCCGGCCAGCCCTCCGGCGGGGGATACATACCCCGCACCTGAAGCAAATCTGCCCGGTTGAGCGCAGTTGCTTTGACTTTAACCAGCAGTTCATCGGGTTTGGGGGTGGGGTCAGGTACATCGACCAGCACAGGCCGGTTATCCTGAGCAATAACAGCACGCATCAGACCAGAGTCCTCTATTTTCGCTGCCCATTTTAACGAACTATCAAATGTCATCAACAAGCCATATCAGTCCTCATTACAATTCTTCCTGAGCAGGGTGTATAGTGGGAAGGATTAATACGGCCTTAAAACTCCCTTGCGGCTGTCGCTGAGGCCATAAATATACCTCCTTATGCTTTTGAAAGCGCCCTGTTGGGCGCTTTTTTTCTTTTGCAACTGCGGGTAGGATTCTCCTATGCCACGCGATACCCGCACCATCCGACAATTTTTCAGCGCGAACGCCCCGCTTTATGAAGCGCGGATTGTGCCTGCCTTTCGCCAGTACGCGGCTGCTGTTGTTCGCACGGCGCAGCCGCAGGGACATGAGATAACCCTGGACATGGGAACGGGGACGGGAATCTTAGCGCGGCTGCTTGCGCCGCATGTGGCACAGGTCATCGGAATCGACTTTGCACCCGCCATGATCAAGCAGGCACACAACCTCCTTCAACAAAATCCTAATCTTCGTTTTCAGGAAGCCGATATTCATCAACTGCCGTTTAAGGACGGCACGTTTCATCTGGCTGCCGCTTCTTTTGGCCTCAACGCGACTCATCCCCGCCGCGCTTTTCAGGAAATTGATCGAGTCCTGCGGCCGGAGGGGAGACTGGTGTTTCATGAATGGAGTGTGCTGCATTGGCTGGATGAAAAAATCATCGATATTTTTGCTCACTACATGATAGATGAGGAGGATGCTCCCCCTGACCTGCTCAAAATACGCCAGTTTATCCGCACGACCCGCCCCTGGGATAACCTGCTTCAGGAGACATCGGATTTTGAGGAGGTGCTGGCCGAAGCCGGATTCGCCGACATTCAGGTATGGGAGGACTGTCCTGTTGAACTTGTCATGCCGATTGCGGAATTTATGGATTACAAACTGGCATGGGTCAATCGGCAGGCGGAACTGGCCGTTATGCCTGACTACAGCCGGAAAGATTGTCTGGATAGCTTACGCCGGTTGCTTCAGGAACACGCGGACTCGGACGGCAATATTCACTATGCGCCGATGATGTTTCGGGTTCGGGCAAAAAAACTTAATGGCGGGTTGGTTTAGCCGCCCGCCACGCCGCCAGCCATACCAGCCCGTTGGCGGCCATTGCCATCAGAATGACTCCGGCGAGTACAATTCCGCCCAGATAAATGCCGTTTTCCAGGTCTGCCCATAGATTGCCCAGCGTTTCCAGGTTTAGCAGCCGCAGCCCTAAATCTCCCTGTAAGGTCATATACAGGGTACGCGCCCAGCCTTCGGTGGTACTCATTTCCACGATTTCAGGTTTCGTGCCGTTCGGCCCTAAAATAGCTTCTCCCAAAAACAGCGCCCATCCTGTCACCAGCAGCCGCCCCCCAACCAGCACCAGCGACGTAAGCACCCCCACCGAACGTCGCTGAGTCAGGGTAGCCACCACCATGCCTATCGCGGCATCCAGCGCCACCGCCACCAACGGCAGCAGCAGCGCCGCCGTAATCAGGGCGGTCAGCAGAAAAACGGCTACTTCGAGCGTAACTTCGGGAGAAATGCCGATAATACGTACATCAATCGCCCGCCCTTCAAATTCAGTCATATCGTCCAGCAGATACCCGACATACACCAGTCGGCCTATCATCAGCAGCACCAGAATCCAGCGCAGTTTATAAAACGCCAGCGCCCATCGGGTGCGAATCGCGGTGGCCGCCCCGACCAGCGACACTTGCAGGCTTTCCCATGTCCCTTTTTGCCGTTCCAGTGCCACCGAATTAACCGTCAGCGCCAGCGCCAGAATTTCCGCCAGCACCTGCCCCAGCACCAGAGGATAAAACATATATTCACGATAGGTTATGGTGTTGCTGTCGCTTGTTTCGCGGGTATAAAAATAGCCTGCCCCTACGATCAGTCCGATGCCTAACACGGCCAGCATGACTCGGAGAAGCACATCCCATCGGGTGAGTCTCCGGTAGCCAAGCGCATAACGCATCATCGGATGGGTTGGCCGCGCCCAGACGGGAAGCTGGCTGTAAAACAAACGAGTCAGTAATGCCATGATTCAATTGCCCAGTCTTTTTGCAGATTGTACAGTGTAGTTTTTTCCCTGCAAAGCAACGCTTCCAGCACGCCAGCATATTATAATAACATAAATAACAGGGGCAAAGAAGTAGAGTACAATGGTAGCGACAGGAAAGAGGGTAGGTATGGTCGGAAAAATTCTGGTGGCGGATGACGAAAAAGGCATCCGTATGATGCTGGCAGATATGCTAACGATTGATGGCTATCAGGTAGTGCAAGCGGCGAATGGGCAGGAAGCCATTACGCTGTTCGAGACTCTACAGCCGGATTTAGTGATTTTAGATGGCATGATGCCTGTCCTCTCAGGATTTGAAGCGTGTAAACAAATCAAAGAAAAACGCGGGGGCAGCCGCACGCCGGTGTTGATGTTAACGGCGCTGGAGGACAGTGGCGCGGTAGAACAGGCTTTTGATGCAGGCGCAACCGATTATATTACCAAGCCGCTTCGCTGGCCTTTGCTGCGGCAGCGTGTTAAACGGCTGGTCGAAAGTCACCAGACCGAAGAAGCCCTTCATCACACCCGCCAGATTCTTCAAAATGTGCTGTCCAGCGTCCCCATGTTTTTCCATGCCGTTGACCAGCAGGGCATTTTTACCCTGACCAAAGGCTGTATTCCTGTTATTCCCGAAGTCGAGTCGCGGGTTGGCATGTCCTTTTTTGACCTCTACCGCGACCATCCCTCCCTGATTAAGGATATGCAGCGTGCCTTAGCCGGAGAATCTTTCCAGACAGATTACGAAAACAACGGCCACAAAATTCAGGTCTGGTATGCACCGTTATTTGATTCCTCTGGCGGCAAAACCGGGGCTGTTGTGGGGGGAGCAAATGATCACGAGCGTAAGGAATTTGAGAATACCCTGGCGCGAGAACGGAATCTGATGCGGATTTTGATTGATAACCTGCCGGATTACGTGTTTGTCAAAGATACCGAAGGCCGTTTTATCGTGACCAATATCGCCAATACTCGCTATTTGGGCAGGCAGCGCCCGCAGGAGGTCATTGGCCGCACCGACTTTGACTTTTTCCCGCCGGAACGCGCCGAAATGTACTGGCAGCGCGACCAGGAGATCATGCAGAAGCACAAAGAAGGCATGAGTTGGGAACAGGTAGAAGATAACCATCAAACCGGACAAAAACGCTGGTATGCGATCACGAAAGTGCCATTTCTGGATGCCCAGAATCAGGTGCTTGGCATTGTGGGCATGATTCGGGACATCACACGCGATAAGGAAGCCAGAGATGAAATGCGTCTTGCCAATGAGCAGCTTATTGAATTGAACCGCCTAAAATCTCATTTTGTCCTGACCATGAGCCACGAACTCCGCACCCCCTTAAACAGCATCCTGGGATATTCCGAACTGCTGCTGCAAGAAACACTGGGGACGCTGAACGAGAAACAGCGTGACCGCCTGGAACGGGTCGTGAAAAATGGGGAACAACTGCTGGCACTCATTGACGATGTGCTGGATATTTCCAAGATTCAAACCGGACAGATGCAGCTTAAACTCCAACCTACCCCGCTTGAAGCCCTGATTCAGGAGTGTTTTAGCGGATACGCCTCTACTGCACAGAAAAAAGGGCTGGATTTTCAGGTAGAGGTGCAGCCCAATTTATCCCCTGTCATCGGCGACAGCACCGCGATTCTTAAAATTCTCACTAACCTGGTGAATAATGCCATTAAATTCACCCCAAGAGGCAGCGTCAAAGTCAGCGCCCGCCAGCTTGAAAAATCCAGCAGCGCCCCTAAAGAAATCGACCCCAACAAAACCTGGATTCTGATTGCGGTAGAGGATACGGGCATTGGTATTTCGCCGGAAAACCAGCGCACCCTGTTTAACGAATTTAGTCAGATAGACAACGCCCCGACCCGCGAACAGGGCGGCACAGGTCTGGGGCTGGCGCTGAGTTATCAACTGGTGTCGCTCATGCACGGGCGAATGTGGCTGGAAAGCGCTCCCGGTCTGGGCAGCCAGTTTTATGTGCTGCTGCCCGCCGCCGACTGAAATCCGATTTTTGCGTGTGTGCCATCACAAAACGGCTTATTTTGTGACCCACCGCAGCGACACAGGGCGGCTTTTTCGCGGAAGGCCACCTGATTCCCAATAATTTTGACACTGCCGCGCAGCAAAAACGGCCCGTTTTCCGAAGGAATAATTTTAAGCGTTCCAGTATTTTCCCCTTCGCTTGTCCAGCCTTCTTTTAAGGTCACGTTGGCCGGGTCGGTAAATTGAATTTTCAGATGGGCATTATCACAAAATGGCTTATTTTGGGACGCTCCGCAGCGACACAGCGCGACCCGCGTTTCTTTCATGATGACAGTTTCGCCATCAGGAGTCGTAATTTCTAAATCCCCCCGCACATACAACGGGCCGTCAGGCTGGACCGTCACCGTATTTTTATCCGGTATTGTTTCGGCTGTGCCGCCATCCTTACGGGTAAAATGCAGCGCTCCCGTTGGGCAGGCAGATACGGCGGCGGCGATGTCCTCCGCCCCTGCATTTTGGGGATTAATCCAGGGGCGCTGCTGAGGGTTAAAAACGGCAGGTAGCCGCCTGACACATTCTTCCGCGTGGATACAACGTTTAACACTGTAATGAATGGCAATTTCATCACTTTCATAAGTTCGTATTTTGTCGGTCATGGGGCTTCCTCTTTTTAAGCATTTAACGTACTGTAGAGAGCGAAAATTTGAGCCATTTCTTACAGGAAACTTTCATGCGAATAGAACACGTTGCCCTTTGGACCCATCAACTCGAAGCCATGCGGGATTTTTATGTGGAATTTTTAGGCGGGCAGGCAGGCGAAAAATACTACAATGCCACTACAGGCTTTCAGTCCTATTTCATCCGTTTTGCGGAAGGTGCGCGGCTGGAACTCATGCAAATGCCGGAGATTCCTGAAAATGCCAATTCTTTGGAAAAACAGGCCACCGGATATATTCACATCGCGTTTGCAACGGGCAGCCGGAAAAACGTAGATATACTGACCGAAAAGCTGCGCCAGCAAGGGTATACGGTGATGAGTGAGCCGCGCACGACAGGCGACGGTTATTATGAAAGTGTGGTTTTAGACCCGGACAACAACCGAATTGAAATCACGATATAGCCAGCGCATTGTTGACCTGCTTTTCCAACTCCATCAGCGCGTGTTCCCACTCATAGGGCTGCACGCTGATAAGTGTCCCCGGATGCAAATAATATAACTGGACGTTTGGCGTTTGTCCGGTGCGTTTTTCTACCGCCCGCGCATATGCCCCCACCTGAAGATGATACCGTTTGCTGTGTTCCCGCACCCGGTAGGCAGGAATGTCGGCGGTTTTATAATCCAGCACATGCCAGGCATCATCTCGTTTAAACAGCACATCAATTTGCCCGTGAATAATGCGGCTTTCGGTTTTTAAAATAAACGGCACTTCGCGCAAAATGACTTCTGCGCCGGCCAGTATGTTGTCGGACTCAAATTTATGCAGCAGATGCAGTGCCTGATTGGTGACAATTTCCAGCAGCCGTTTATCCGTTAGCCCTTCATCCCAGGCATACGCCCGCAGGATGGTATAAAGTTCGTGCATGGATTTTTGCCCCGGCAGCACCCCCCGTTGCAGCGCCCGGTGAACCATCTGCCCAACCGTGCGGCGCAGCACCATCTCACGCACGGTTTCATCAATGAGAATAGGAGAAATCGGCGCGGGTGCATCATGTAAAACACTGTTGCGGAAGTCACGTCGGGTTCTGGTATCCCCAAGTTGCTCCAACTGCGAAACCGTCAGGTGATAACCTGCTGTTTCAAACGGGAGTTCATGCAAAAGGGAAGGCAGCGCCGCCTGTCCGGTCAGGTGGTCATGAAGTACATCCCATCCACTCACTTCTATATGCGGGATACTCAGGCCATCCTCTGAGGGCATGTCGGTAAAAACTTCTACGGCTACCCCGCCCCAATCAAACGAATATATACCCGATGACTCGATGCCAAACGCTCCCACAACTTCATGCAGCCATGAACCCTCCTGAGCCTTACCGCCCCAGCAGGCCGTCATGACCAGCAAATCCTGAGCGCGGGTGGCAGCCACATAAAACAGCCGTTTGTGTTCGGCAGTTTCACGTCGTTTTTCCAGCATTTCCGCCTGTTCGTAGGCAAAGAGCTTCACCCAATTGCCCTCTGAATCGCGGATTTTGCAGGCCGCGCCAACCTGCTCATCAAAACGCAGAGGGGATGAATCCGTCCGGCTACGAGTCCAGTTACAATCCATCAGCACCACAACGGGAAATTCAAGCCCCTTGCTGGCATGAACCGACATCATTTTGACGCTGCCGCTACCCTCTAACGCGGCCTCTCCTTCACGGGGGTCGGTGGCGGTTAAATCGCCCAGATAGGCGGTAAAATCACTCAGGGAAATACGTCCACTCTGACGGGCTTTTTCCATTAATTTTTCAATGTTGCCGCGCCGCCTGTCGCCATTGGGCAGCGCCGTTAAGATGGCGTCGTAGGCGGTTTTATCCAGCGCCAGCGACAGCAGTTCCGCCACAGGGACACGTCCGGCCAGCGCTGCCAGTTCATTCAGGGTATCGCGGGCAAAAACCAGGGTTTCAAGCTCATGAACCGGAAATAGCTCCGAAGGCTGCTGTAGAGCATCCCACAGCAGGGAGTCTTGCAGCCGAAGCGCAAACAGCGCATCATCCGACAGGCCAAACATCGGCGAACGCAGCACCGCCGCCAGCGCCAGATTATCCGACCGGTTGTGCAGCGCCTTGAGCAAATTGATTAAATCCCAAACTTCCTGACGGTTGTAATATCCTTTACCTGCGATAGTCACATAGGACAGTTCCGCCGCCTTAAAAATATCTTCGTACACGGCCGCATGAGTCATCGCTCGCAGCAAAATAGCAGCATCACCGTAGTCAAAAGGACGATACTGCTGCAAATCTCTATCATAAACCGGCAGTTGTGACCGTTTGAGATCGTGCAGCAGCCGCGCCACTTCGTAGGCTTCCCATCGGCGCATTACGTCTGAATCTATCGAGTCGCCCTTCTCATTTTTATCAGGTTTTTCCATCAGCAGCAGCCGTATCGGGGTGTGATGAGGTTCTTCAGAAGCGCGGATAGCGGTCATGGGTGTCCCAAGTGCCACCTCGTATTTTTCCCGTGCCGCCGTTCCCAATACCGCCCCAAAAAGCGCATTAAACCCCAAAACCAGCCGTTCATGGGTGCGGAACGAGCAGCTTAAGGGCAGTTCTTCCCCGCCTGTGAGGGTGATTTCCTGCCGGACCTGATGAAAAACACTGACATCTGCCCCCCGAAAGGCATAAATACTCTGTTTGGGGTCGCCAACGACAAACAAATGTCCGGCGGTGGGCTGTTCCATCCCGCAGAGTTTATAAACAATCTCACGCTGCGTTTTATTGGTATCCTGAAATTCATCCACCATCACATGTTTAAATTCATCCTTGCAGTACCGTTCGGCCACATGAGGATTCCGAGTCAGCAGGTCGTGGGTTAAAAATTCTAGGTCGTCAAAATCCAAAACGCTCTGCAAGTCTTTGAGTCGTTTGTAACACTGCGCCGTGTACTGAATCGCTTCCCGCCACAGCACCAGCAGGTCGGCGGCCAATTCATCATAAGCATCTAAGGGGCGCGGCCAGTTTTCGAGATAGTTTTGGGCATACTCCCGAATCGCTTCCAGAACGTCCTTACATTCCCGAACCGCTTCTTTCGACCCCCAATTTTTTTGTGTGCCGCCCGTTAATTTAATCCCCGAACCCAGTTGATTCAGGGCGTCAAAGACGATTTCCGGCTGAGCAGCAAAAAGGTTCACCCCATGCACCACCCGCCACGACTCCATCAATTTATCGTCCTGCGGCCACGGAACGGGCGGCTGCCAGGAAAGTAATTCCGCCAACTCCTGATTCGACTGCACTTCGGCCATCAGTTTTTGCACGATGGAATCAAACTCTGCCTGCCATGCTGCCAGCAAATCGGCTGCATTGTCTGGCACGGTTTTACAGAATTTCCGTGATTCGCTCAGGCTGGCAAAATTTTTCAAAACCCGGGTGACGGTGGGTACATCGTAATAAGCCAGCAGACGAGATACGGGCGAATTGGCCTGCACCAGTTCCGCCAGACTCTGAGCAACAGCATCTCCCAGTAGAATCGATGCTTCGACCTCATCCAGCACTTCAAAATGGGGATCAACGGGAACTTCCGCCGGATTCGCCCGTAAAATCTGGGCGCATAGGCTGTGAATCGTGCCGATTCGGGCGCTGTCCAAGAGGCTCTCATGAGTCTGCCAGTGAATGAGTTCTGTCTCCTCCGCCGCCGTTTGAATCCGTTTTTGAATGGTCAGCCGCACCCGGTCACGCATTTCACGCGCTGCTTTTTCGGTGAAGGTAATGGCAACTAAATCCGTCAGTTTCCAGTCGGCATGAAGTTCCAGCAGTTTGAGGTAACGTTCGACCAGCACGCGGGTTTTGCCACTGCCTGCCCCTGCCGTCACAATCAAATTTTTATCGTGGATAGAAATGGCCTGTTGCTGTTCAAAGGTAAAGGTCATGTGTTCCAGCTTTCTAAGTCCATCAGCGCCGTGAAATTGCTTCTAAGCGGCGTAAGCGACACTACCCGGTCAAAAACGACAGCTTTAATATCGCTGTTGGGTTCAAGCGCGTCCGGCGTGTCGATTTTCATCAGAGGGAGAAAATAACGCTGCGAAAAATCCCGTTTGGACTCAGAGCGAACATGATAAAAGTGCGGGCGGCGGCTCTGCACGGTGAGGCGAATTTCAGTATTTTCGGTTGTGCCTTCGGGAATATTCAAATTCAGAGCATCAATTTCCGGCGGCAGGCCATTTTTGAGCATTTTTTCCGCGATAATACGAGTGAAATAAGTCGGCATCTGCCAGTCCAGTTCGGCGTAATTTTCGGAATGGTGCATCCCTATTTCCACCTCACGCGAAACTGCCAGCGCCGGAATTCCACAGGTACTGGCTTCAAAAGCCGCGCCAACCGTACCACTGGCGGCCATTGTGACTCCAAGATTTTCCCCGTAATTAATGCCACTGATGCATAAATCGGGCAGGCGCGGGGTGAGTTCCATCACGCCATATAAAACGGCCTGAGCAGGCGACCCATGTACCCCATAGGCCAGATAGTTTTGGCCTGCAATTTCAAGCGTGACTTCTTCAATCACCCCCAGAGTCGGAATTAAAGGATATGAACGTCCCATCGCGGTCTGCTGGAAACGCGGCGCAACAATGAGCAGGTCGCCCAAATCAGCAGCAGCTTCCGCCGCCGCCTTGAGTCCCGGGGAAAATACCCCGTCGTCGTTGGTAATGAGAATCAGAGGTTTCATCGATATATGTTCTTTACAATTATGCAAATTATACTTGAGACAGCCTCAACTACGGAAGCTCATTTTTTGTGAAAAGGGTAGAGAAAAAAAATGAGCCAGCTATAGGCTGACTCATCTACCGGAGCAATACGAGGATTAAGTTTCCTGTTCCGCCCGCTTTTTAAGCGCGTTACAAAATGCCTCAAATACAGGAGTCATCTCTGGAATCCCTCTGCCAATCAGAGGCAGCAGCAGGCCGCTAAATTCTTCCCGGGTGGTAAACCGGACGCGCTGGCTGCCAAGCGGTTCAAGCAAAAAGGTTCGCGCTCCCTGAAATAAGCCCAACGGCATTCCGGAACGCCAGACCATTTTTCGGGGTGGGTCAAATTCAGTCACCACAGGTTTAAACGCACGGTCAGGAGAAACTTTGGCATAGACGGTCAGCTGCTCTCCAGGAGCTATTTTTCCTTCCAGCCGTATCATGCCAGGGTCCCATTCGGGATATTGGCTGGCATCCGTCAAGATTTTCCAGACGGTTTCGGGCGAGGCATTAATTTCGGTGCTTGCGGTGAAAACTTTCATGACAGCCTCTTTCTAAACATTATTATGCGGGCGGGTTATCCATCAGGCGCAAGGAAGCCCGACAGAACAGGGCAATCGCTATTTCGCGGACGATAACGTAACTTGCTCCGATAGTGATACATGCCCACAGGGGAATCCCCACCATTGGCAGCACCGTCATGCCCCCGATAAACCCGGGAAAAACCGTTTCAAATCCGCCGGGTGGGGTCGAAATGCCGTAAGCAATCATCACAAAGGCCATTCGCAGCGCGATAATAAATCCGGTGGCTGAGAGGGACAGGCTGAAAGCGCGGCGGTCATCAAAATTTAGCCCCAGAAAAGTGCCAACAGCGACTCCAAGTGCGTAATCCTGATACCGTTCCCAGCTAATTAACACAATCGCGGGCAGGATAAAAGCTAAACATACCCCCAGACGGCTGTCATCGGCATTGCCTATAGCGACAATAAACACAGAGATTAACGCCAGTGCATTTTGCAGCACTTCAAACGTGACCATCATGGGGCGATAAGGATGTAACATAGAGGACACCCGCATCCACAGCACGGTCGCCCGGTCTTTGGGGATAAGCATCACCAAATCCCAGCGCCCTTCCAGCCGTTCCCGCGCTACTGCCCACGCCGACAGTCCAGTAGCCAGCCCAAGCGATCCGACCAGCACAATCAGCGCCACCAGCACAAACAGCATCGCGGTAATGCTGACCGCTACCGTAAACCCCTGCCGTCCGAACAGCAGCGCCGCCAGCCCAAAAAACAGGGGAATCACAATGGTCAAAGAAGGCCCATATTCCGCGATTTTTTCAGACGCTTTTTCGGAATTTCTCGCTACCGGATTGTTATAAGCGTAGTGACTCCAGCGGCGGTACAGGGGATGACGATGAAACCGATTGCGCCCAATATCCAACTGTCGCAGCATCTGTCGTGTGAACAAGGTGTCTTTGCCAATATAAAAGATATGCAGTGGGTTAACCATTTTGCCCGCCGGAAATTATAAAAAATCTTGCGACTAAACGCGAAAATAGCTTAAAAGTGTGAAACTATGATGAAGATTTCCGCAAACTGGCACGATTCATGCGACAAAACTGATGAAATTCACAGTAATGGGAACATTTGCTACCTTCCATTCTGGCAGGTTTATTCGCAAAATTCCCCTGCCGCGCAGCCAGAATATGCTCATGTAAAAGCTGCCGTGCCGTTTCAATTTCTTCCGCATCGGCAAAAATAATGCCATCCGGTTTGTTTTTGCTGATGCTCCAAAACAGCCCGCCCCGCACTTCATACGGAAGCTGCCAGCGCTGCAAAAGCTGTGCCGCGCCCAGAAGATAAACCATCATCTGGAAGTTACGTCCCTGCCTCATTTCTTTGTTGGTGGGGGTAGCACCGCTTTTGTAATCCAGAATAATCACGCCGCCATCCTCCGTTAAATCCATACGGTCAATAAAACCCCGCACCCGCAGCGTGCCGGCATCTCCATCAATGTGGGCAGGGTAAAAACCGGCTTCCTGCCGAAACGGACGGCGGTTGTGGCCGAAATTTTCCAGGGGGCTGTCGTCTGAAAAATCGCGCTGAACCATACGGATTAATTTGTCCAGCATGGCCTGTTTTTGCTGTTCCCACAGGTCATCCGTCTGAAAATGATAACGCTGCGGGGCTTCTGCAAAGACTTCTGCGGCGGTCTGCTGCAGGGTTTCCAGCGCGAGTGCTTGATTCTCCGGTCTAATGGGGTAGCCCTCTAACCGCTTATAGGTTTCTTCGAGAATCCTGTGATTCACCGTCCCCAACTGCATGGCATCCATGCCTTCTTCGGGTTCTTCGTAGGGGTCGAGTTTGAGCAGGCGTTTGCTGAAAAACCGGAAACGACACTGCCCCAGTTCATTAAACTGTGTCGCGCTCCAGATACGTTGAGTCAGTAAATCTGCTGCTTTTTGAATTAAGTCCGGCCGGGAGAGCAGACCACTAAAAGCATCAAACGGCACATGGGCGGATTCGCGTGCCAGTTCAATATTCCGTCCCCGCACCAGATTTTTCCAGAGGGGGTGCGTTTGCAGGCCGCGTACCATTTCCCAGATGGAGTCGGGGATGACTTCTGGCGGCTGGCACAACATCCGGCTGAGGCTGACTAAAATTTCACGCTGGTTGGCGGAGTCGGCGGGTCCATTGACCTCTCCCAATCGAATCCGGTGGAGAGGCGCATCCTGCAAGATATGGGTGGCTGCCTTCCAGAAAATTGATTCCGGCCAGGGGTTGCCTTTTTCATCAATGGCCGGACGGCTTAAGGTGAGGCGGTGTTTCGCCAGCGCCGCCATTTGATAAAATAGACCGCTATCTACCGCGCGTTCTTCCGCCGTCTGGACATCCAGATGATGGATATAATGGAGTTTTGCCCGTTCCAGATTGCTGTACAGCGGATTTTCCTGCTGCTGTGCGGGAAAAATCCCTTCCGAAAGCCCTACTATGTACACGTAATCATGCGGCAGGCCACGCGCTTCAAAAACCGTCGTCACCAGCACCCGCCCCACCCGCGAATGAAGGTCGTTTTCCATACGATGATGCTGCAAGCCCAGTTCTAAATCTGCCCGGAAGGTCGGCCAGTCAATGACCTGCGCTTCCCCGCCGTAGGTGGTGTCTGCCAGCAAATCATACGCGCTTAAAATCTCCTGAAGCGCCCCCCGGAAGCTGTGCATGGCATGTAAATCCCGCACCAGCACCGCCGCATCCATCTGGCTGCGAATCTGAGTGTAAACGGAAAAATGCTCAGAATTGGGTGTATCGGACAGGTCATCCGACTCAAACTGAGGGTCGGGGCCAAGCAGATGCTGAATCCAGTGAACGTACTGGCGAGCTGTGGCTTTTGGCAGTGGGGTTATGGCGTCGAAGAAGGCTTCTAGCTGGTTGGAGTCCACATGCTCCACTTTAAAAACGGTTTCCCCTTCCTCATCCACCACACTCCCACTTTGTAAGCCAAGCCGCCAGTTTTCCCGTCCGCGCACGATAGCTTTTTCCATACTGAGGTGTTCCAGATCGCTGATCCCCTCCGCCGTAAAATGCGGAGGAATGAGGTAAGGATTTCGCAGGATGTCCAGCATCTGGCGGCGCGGAAAATCCAGCCGGTGCAAATCCAGAAGCTGCAACACCGCCGCCACCGCCGGATTCTGTAATATGCTATCCGACTGCCGCACCACCACAGGCAGGCCATAGGCCAGTGCCGCCCCACGCAGCGCGTCGGCGTACAGGTCGGGATTTCGCATGACGACCAGAATCGACTCCGGTTTCACCCCTCCCAGCAGCAGATATTTAATATCGCGCATGACTGCACGGGCTTCACTGCGGGCGTCTGGCGCTTCGATAAGCTGCAAAGAATCTCCGGCGGGCATCACATGGGGATGAGGCGTTAAAAACTGGTTTTCCAAATGTGCCAGCGCTGATTTTTTGATTCTATCGCTGGGAAACTGGGAATAAAGCTGCCACGACCCGTATTTTTGGAGGCGATTCAGGGTGATGTCAAAGGTACGGTGCGCCCCATCCTTACGAGATGCTTCATAAATCAGGGTTAAGAGTGTTTCTGGAATATTTTTAATCAATTCGCCCAGAAGTTGTGCCTGCAAAGGGGTAAATTGGTCATACCCGTCCACCACCAGCAGCCCAATCTGCTGTACCTTTTCCTGTAAACGGGTATTACTGCGAAGCTGTGCCAGCGCCAGCCATCCCGCCCCGTCGCGGTCAACCAGCGCATTGTTCACCAGAAAATCCTGATAGCGGCGGTAAATCCGCGCCAGGTCACGGTCTTTGGGCCCGCCGGAAGTTTCCGCGTAGGTTTCAAATTCTTCCGGTTTGACTGCGCCCTGTTTCAGTTCTTTGACAAAATCACCCATCAACTGGATAAAACCGGGCTTGCTGGCAATCTGATGATAGTACGTCAGCTGGTTTTCGGTCATCAGCTGGCGGATGACTTCGTTGAGAATCCGGTCACTGGCCGCCTGATACAGGGTGCGCTGCGGGTCGTCCGCTAAATCCAGCAGCAGGTTATACAGCTCATAAAAGTTAAAAAAGCGGACATTAAAAACCGCGCCCGCTTCATACATCAAACGGTCACGGAAAGCGTCAATTTGCAGGCGGGTCGGCAGCAGCACCCAGTTTTCACGTTCCAGCGAGTCACGCCGCCAGATTTCATCAATCACCAAAGCCGTTTTGCCGGATGCTGCCGGCCCCGTTAGAAGAGTCGCTGTCATCGTTCATTCTTCGTCATAATCAGAATAGGATTTACCACCTTCATTCATACGCCACGCTTCCCAGTAATAACCTTCCAGTTCTTCCATCAAAGTTTCCCAGGGGCGCAAACGGGCATATTCTAGCGCCAGTTCGCTCAAACGGCGTCGGTGGGCTTCATCCCTGCGGATTTTTTCTACTTTGTGGGCATAATCAAACGGGTCTTCCTGACAGATGTAACCGTTCATGCCATCCAGCACCAGATCAACTACCCCGCCCGAATTTGGCACCAGCACGGGCAGGCCGGAAGTCATGGCTTCCATGACCACCTGCCCAAACGTTTCGTTAGTTCCCGTAAAGGCAAATAAATCCGCATTGGCGTAAGCATCGGCCAACTCATCCCCAAAAAGATACCCTGTAAAATGGGCAGAGCCGCCAAACAGGGCTTCCAGATTTTCGCGTTCTGGCCCGTCTCCAACGATAGTCAGGGCAACGCCCGGCAGTTTGGCGACCTCTCGCAGTAACTCGACCCGTTTTTCCGGTGCAAGGCGTCCCACGTACAGCACGAGCAAGCTGTCCTCAGGTCGTCCCGCCAGCAGTTTTTGCCGTTTTTCATCTGAACGGCGAAACATGCCAAAACGCTGATGGTCTGCGCCGCGCCCCCACAACCGCAGCCGCCGGAATCCCCATGATTTTAACTGACGGATAACACTATGAGTCGGGGCAAGGGTCAGATGAGCGCGGTTGTGCAGCACCCGCAGCATATCCCGCACCGGATTAGAAAATAAAAAATAGCCGTATTTTTCCGCATACCCAGGCAAATCGGTCTGATAATTGGCAATGACGGGCAAACGACGGCTGCTGCCAAACAACACTCCCGCCGCCGACAGCACCGCCGGACTGAACAAATGAATCATATCCGGCTGAAACTCATCGAGATAGGAGGATACCTGAAAACTGGGGAACGCCATTTTGGTTTCCGGCGCAAAGGGCAGCCCCAGCGCTGGCACGCTGACCACCGGACTCGCCCCCAGAAAAGGCGGGGTATTCCCGTCATTGTCTGGCGCAAAAATCAGGATTTCCCGACCTGTATTTTGCAA
>CAZKZS010000085.1:16300-16544 GCA_964557285.1 uncultured Anaerolineae bacterium
CACCGCCGTTTTGGATACTCCATCCACCTTAGGCAAAAAGGACTCGGCAAAAATAGCTACCCGCCGAATCGGAGCGATTTCAACTTCGGGGCGGATTGCCCCCACCTGGAATTCATCCCCCGGACGGATACCCTTTTCAACAAATTCTCTGGTCGGGTTGCGCCGTTTTGACCTGCTGAGCATCAGCTTTGTCCTATCAATAATTACTCATTATAACCCCATGCTGGCTTTTGCGATTTACGGC
>CAZKZS010000086.1:0-16008 GCA_964557285.1 uncultured Anaerolineae bacterium
GTGCCTATAATGGCATCATGTTCGGTAATTCTAACCTGATTATCCAGCAGATAATCGATGCCAAAATCCGCCAGCCGGGGGGAAAAATCATGAGTCAGCAGAATGTTTCCGGGTTTAATATCGCGGTGAACAATATTTTTTTCATGGGCATGACGCAGCGCATCGGCCACGCCGATAATAATATCCAGCACCAGCGAAAGCGGCTGGCGTCCTTCCCGGCTTAACAACTGATCAACCGTGCCGCCGTTAATGTACTCCATGACAATATAGTTATATTCATCGACATGAAAAGCATCAATTAATCCAACAATATTCGGATGATTCAAGGTGCGGAGAATGTCGGCTTCCCGGTGAAAGCGCCGCCACGCAATCAGATCGCCTTCGCGTCCCGAAACCAGTTGTTTCACCACCACTTTATTCTGGGAAACCATATCTGTCGCCCGGTACACCTGAGCAATCATGGTGCGTTTGAGTGCCACTTCCAGCACATACCGCCCCTGCAACGGTGCAGGGACTTTATAAACGGGCGGATAAGTATTAACGGGGGTTGTGGTTTGCAAACGGGGCAGCAATTCGCGCAGCACCATCTCATAAATCGGATTCCGAATCACGCACATACCAAAGGGGTTGGCTTTCAGGCAGCCCAGCAGCCAGCCATGCACAATCGCGTTGTTGGTACGTGAAAACCGCAAACTGGTTTGTTTTTGCAGCACCTGATCGATTGTCCAGATAACCCGTGATTTGTCCTTCAACTTGGCTTCCAGACCCGCAAACAGGTCATCTTCACATACATAACGCTGAACCACCTGGTCAACCGCCCCTGGATTCAGCACGCCCGAAGGATAAATTTCATCCAGTTTTTCACAAATTCGCTGAGTCAGGTACAAGTCCCCTTCTGTCCATTCCATGATTCGGGCGGCCACATCACTGGCAATCGGACGTTCCAAACGCTCCAATCCGGCAACCAGCGGTGTAATACTATGCGCGTCCTGAATGTACACTTTTTCCGCTACCCGAAACGGGGAAATGGAAGGGTCTTTAATCAGTTCATCAGGAATGTAACTTCCGGCCAGTACAAAAGTGAGTCGACGGAAAGCGGGCTGCAACCCCCGGCTGACAAACATCTGCCGCAAAGTCGCAAAAAATGGGGTGCTGACTTCTACCGGAACTGTTTCTACCTCATCCAGCAAAATGATAATCGTGCGGTCTGTGAGTTCATTTTCCAGCACCGATAGCAGTTCATCCCGAAAATCAATCGCATCACAGACCGGCGTAGCGGGGGCGGGTAAATCGCCGCGTGCGCTTTTGACTAAATCCTCGTAAACAGCGCTGTACCAGCGCGACATTTCAAAGGTGCTGTAGATGCTCAAATCGACGTAAGCCAGGGTAAAACGCGGCTGCGGGTGCAGTTCCGCCCAGAGGCGCATTAAAATACTGGTTTTCCCACTGCGGCGGGGGCCAATCAGGGCTACATAGTCCTTGCGCTGTACCAGCGCGGATAAATCTTTGTCCGCCGCACGGGAAATATACGGCACTATATCATCGGGAATAATTGGGCCGCGTGTCTTGAAGCTCATTTTGAATAATTTCCACTATAGCACGAATTTCTACTGGTTTATCCATCATTTCGTCGAGCAGGGTCGGAAAATACAACGGTATAAGACGGTATTCGTGTTTCACCTGCTGGATAAAATTGTATAACTTGAGGTCATGGATGGCCTGCTGCTGGATGTCGGCCATTAAAATATGGGGCAGTCCGGCACTTTTTATTAGACTGACCATCTCCTCTAATGTCATTGTACGTTTATTTTCCGGCCAGAGGAGAGTCAGCAGTTTGGCAATTTGATCCATCTGCCCCCACATGGTTTCGGCAATATCCGTCTGTACATCATGATTGTCCAACGCTTCCCCCAGATGCTCATACCGCAGCAAATAGGACTGTTTATCGCGGTCAATAATCGTGACCAGCGCGTGGCAAATCGTCTGGACAACATTTGGGTGTCCCGCAGAAATTTCGTAGATGTGCTGGATAATTTCCTCCGGCTGTTCCAGCCAGATATTCAGCATTTCAAACGGTTCTGTCACCAGCCGCCGTACTACGTCCGGTTGCAGCAGTTCCAGTTTGACCAGCTTAGGAAAGTTAAACAGCACCGAATGAGAATCACTGACCGACTGAAGCAGCAGTTTTTCGCCGCTAAATACAAACTGGCAGCGCTTTTCATTGGACAGCGAACGAAAGGTACGGAATAACGGCTCATGATGACCCGCGCCCTGGTCGGTTTTGAGCAGCCGATCCACTTCATCCAGCAGGAAAACAGGCGTTTTTTCCGGCGTCTGCTGGCTCAGCATGTCTACCACTTCATCAAACAGAATCGGGTCTTCGAGATGCCCTACCGGAAGTTTCCAGTCACGCTGGATACGGCGGAAAAAGTGGCGGTGTTCCATCACGTTGGAACAATCCAGATAGTAAGGTTGAAGTTTACTTTCCTTTGTTTCAAGGGTGCGGTAAATTTTTTGCAGGGTGGAGGTTTTGCCAATCCGCCGCCCTCCAATCAGCACCACACTATGGGTCATCAACTTGGAGCGCACATCGGCAATTTCCCGTTCGCGCCCAAAAAACATATGATCAGGCACGGGCGCACGGGTATAAAACGGCGAAATAGCGGTCAGGTTAATCCGGTTGATAACAATATCACTCAACGCATTCATGGGGCGCGGGGCGCTGACCACATGTTTTACATCGGATTCTGAAAGGGCTAAGGGAATCAAACTGTGTTCGCGCAGCGGTTCAAGCAGGTAGTTAATATCATCCCGATTGACCAAATCGACCAAAAAGAAGAAATTTTCTTCTAAGGAGGTCATGGTCACGACCCGATATAAATCCTCCCGGACTTCACGGGTGGGGCGGGTAGAGGTCAAAAAGACAAACGCACAGTTCGGCGGGGGAATCCGCAGGCGCGGCGATTTTAACGGATAAATAAACAGGTGAATATCCGGCGCTAATGGTGAAAGCATCTGAACGTCTTTTTCGGCCACATCCAGCGACGCGGCGATGGTCACGCTCAGATATTGCATATCCTGCATCAGGGTAGGCCGTCTGGACTGCACATCAATGACCACATTTTCCCACAACGCCGAAATTTCGGCGCGAAAGGTGGTATGCACCAGGTCGGCCATCGTGTTTTCCCATCGGCGGTCAATATGCAGCGGCACGTTCTCCGCGCTGATGCGGTAATAGGCACGGCGGTAGTCATCTCGAATCAGCCGCGCCTGTTCTGCCGCCCATCCGTGTAAAACCCGAATAACCACCACTTCATCAGGGTCAGGGGAAGGCACAGTCAGCGAAATGACATGCTGGCTTTCGGAACGTGGAATCGGGCTGCTGGGGCGCGAGGCTTCCCGCACCATTTCCATCGGTTGGGGCGGCCTGAAGTTGTAATTGAGCAAGCCGGTTGCCCCTTCCATAGTCCAGGCGGGGGCGGCTGCCGGCCCTATGGTACTCAGCGCATGACGCACGGCCTGACTGTTGGCATTTGCCATCAAAAATTCATACAGTTGGGTAAAGCGAGTTTGCGGCTGGATGGTAATACGAGCAGCTTCCAGAATTTCGCCAGGGAAACGATAAAGCTGGCGCTGTGGGTCATAATCGCGCCTATCCCACCGTCCAAAAATAGTGGAAATCAGCGTTTGCGGCGGCATCGTATCCGGCGGAGCGAGATTTTGTAGGCCAGTCTGCATCCAGGCTTCACTGGCAACCGCACCGGAGGGAAAAGTTGGGCGCTGTGTGCAGGCGCGGTCAAGATTTTGCCCTAATGAACGACTCAGCTCATCCAAGTTTTCGATTTCTTCCGGTATTTGCTGCCCCACCTGATACAGCCGTTCCCGGATGTCCTCCACCACTGCCCGGAATTCTTCCCAATATACGGTGCGGGCTTCCCACCCTACCCACTCTGTCAGGGCGAGGATAATCTCGTCGATATATTTATCCATGTTTTTACCCGCATCCAGCCAGATGTCGCGCAGTTCGTCTAAATCCTGCCGGGCGACCTGCGTTTTTTCTCGCATGGTGTGGAGCATATCATCCAGATGCTGCGCCAGATTTTGATACAGGCGGTATGTCCAGACCAGCCCGTACCCCTGCTCATACGCCAGATTCACCGCCAGCCGTTCGGCGGCTTCAGAAAGAGTCATCACCCCTTTGTATAAAAGGTCATTGATGCGGCGGCGCAGAACGTCACGCGGAATCGGCACACCGTCCTTATCCAGTTCTTCCGGCACATTTTCCTTAAGCAGCTTTTGCCACTCCACCCCTGCCACGTCGCGCAGTTCACGTTTTTTGCTGCTGGCGGCGCTCGTCAGAGCCTTATAAGCCAGGCGTCGTTCTAATTCTCGATATTTGTCTACCAGATAGGAGTGTTCTTTTAAACCGCGTGAATACAGGTCGGTATGGGCGCGGGCGACAATTTTTTGAATCCACTCGCGGGTCGAATCGGGCGGCACTTCCAGCAGCCGTTTCAGGGTGATTCGGGCGGTTTTAATCGCTTGAAATTCCAGCGCGGCACGAGTCGGAAGCCCCAGTTTAGCAATGCCAAAAGTAGAATATCCGGTGTAGCGACTCCATTCATGTTGGGGTGGAATAGGCGGCAAAAACGGCTCATCGCTGTTTTGAGTCAGATACAGCAGCCAGGCAAGCGCAAACTCCGCCAGCGCCGCTTCCACATACAGCGACGGCATAATCGCGTCACCTGTGATGCAAATATAATCCATAGGCTGACCGGCTTCGCCTTCGGGCAGCGATTCCGGTCTGCTCATCATCGGGAAGTCATGCTGATAGGTTTCTGGATGCAAATGAGAGGCATCCAGTTCCTTGAGGGTGGCATACACATTTGCCATGGCGCGCAGCCGTTCGTTTTCATCCAGCGAATCCGAACCAGCAGTAAAAATTCCGGCGATGGTCGTATCCGGTAACAGCGCCCGCAGCCGTCCGGCTATGTCAAAAATCATGCCACTGCTTTCCGCTTCTCCAAGTGACCCCAGAATCAACACCAGACGCGGCTGCTGCAAACGCTGGCTGGATAAAAAAATCCATTCAGCCAGCTGCCCCAGTTTTTCGCCAATCATCTGGGCATTGTGCCACAGCAGCAAACGGGCATAGGCACGGGTTGAGGTTGGATTTTCCTGAAGTTCTGGATGATAGGGGGTGCGCGGCCACCAGCGTGAAACCCCCATACTCTTGTAGCGTCCCGGTATATCCGCCCATCGAATCGGGTCAACGGACAGCAGCAGCCGCGATTCACGGGGAAGAAGCTGTTCCTGTTGGAGGGAACGGCGCTGAGCGATGGCTAAGGTGCGGATATGTACCTGTAAATCACGCGGGGATTGGCTGTAGCGCAGCATATCATGAAGCTGCGCCATGGCCTGATACCCTGCCTGCCCCAGTCCAATAATCAGGACACTCGCCCCAATCGGGGTATTTAAGGGATGAGCGCGAGGCCCCAGCGTACCAAGTGGTATTAACATGCCTGTATTCTAACAAAAAATTAAAAACTGCGTTTGTCAGCTATTCCTAAAATGTCTATCATTCTATATTTAAAGAAAGCAAGGGCAACACGTAGTTATGGACGAGGCGGGGATGGTTTTTGCAGCAGCAGCCACCGGGGTTCTCTGTACGTTAGGAGCTATTGGGTTAGGGGCAGCCATGTATTGGATACTTCGTATCAGACCCCAGAAGGAGGTTGCTGACGCGATTCAGCCGCCCCCACCACCCCAGGAAATCGCGCTGCCGCCCGCCCCCTCGACCAAAAAACCAGCCGCCGTGTCTGAAGTAGATGTTTATCAGACGGTATTAGATGAAGAAATGCCCTCAACGGACAGCCTGCCCTGGCTGGAAGGCATCGGCGGGGTGATTTCCGGCCAAAAAATCAGTATTCACCGGGAAGAAACGCTGTTGGGACGTTCGCGGGTGTGTGATGTACAGATTCAAGACCCCAAAGTTTCGCGCCAGCACGCGCTGTTACGGCTCTACAACGGCAGATATTTTATTCAGGACATGCAAAGCTCACGCGGGACGCTGGTCAACAGCCGGAGCGTGGAAACCCATCTGCTCAACGAGGGCGACGAAATCCGCTTAGGGGATTCCACGATGGTTTTCCACCTGCCCAGGAAGTGAGCAGGATTCCTGCCGCCGCCACCAGCAGCGCTATCCCTTCCTTCAGGGTGATTTCTTCCCCTAAAAAAACCCACGCCAGCACCGCAATTTGAATCAGCATGGTGTTATTGATAATGCTAGATTCGGTGGCGGAAAGCGTCCGCAGGGTATGATTCCACAGGGTAAACGCAAACGCGGTATTCATGACGGCCAGCCACAGAATCATGCCCCAGTGAAGCAGGCTTAATTCTGGCAGTCCTTCCACAGCAATTCCAATCACCAGCAGCAGAATCGCGCCGATGCCCATACTGACGACTGTCACGACAAAAGCGGGAATATGTCCGGCACGATTCACATAGCGGCCTAACAGCGCCCCGCCCGCGTTCGTCAGGACACCGGAAAACCCGACCACCAGCCCCAGCACTTCGGATTGGGGCAGGGAAACCGGATAAAAATACAGCAGCACACCTGCCAGAAAAATCCCAATGCCCGTCCACTGCATCCAGTTGGGGGTTTCCGCCAGAAAAAGTATTCCCAGCAGGGCAACAGCCACCGCCGAAAAATTAAGCAGCAAGCTGAGCGTCACCGCCGGAAGATATTCCAGCGCCAGAAACTGCGCTCCCTGGGTCAGGGTATAAAACAGCACGCCTAAAACCGCCAGATTTTGCCAGTCCCGCCGCGTGAGATTTTTAACCTCCGACCAGCGCGTGGCTGCCATCGGCAGCAGACAAAAGAAAGCCAGTGTATACCGCAGTCCGGCAAAAGGCAGGGCGGGAATATCCTTTAAACCAATTTTGATAATCACCCACGACGTTGACCACAGAAACGTGACCAGCAGCGCCTGAAAAATCGCTCTAGTCATGATCTAAGTCCACAAAACGCACCAGACTTGAGCCAAGCCGGATCACCTGTCCATGATGCAGTTCGTAACGCTGTTCCGGTTGCAGCAGCCCGCCGTTCATTTCACTGGGATGGCTTGCTGACGGTAAATCCATGTAATAAAAACGGCTGTTGACGACTTCAATCACGGCATGATGGCGGCTGACCGATTCATCCAGCAGTTGAATGTGGTTGGAACTGTGCCGCCCCAGCGTATTTTGTCCCGATACCAGCCGCCAGCGTTCGCCGTTTGGCCCTTCCAGTTCGGCGCGAACGGGCATCTGACGCGGCGGCGGGGATGATATAGGAGGAATAGGCATACTGATTTTTTCTTCAACCTGAACCGGTTTCTGTTCCTTTGACGGGAAAGAGGGACGGCGGCGCAGCATCCACACCCCCGCCGCGCTGAGCGTCACCCCGCCCAGAAAAGCGAAGGCCAGAATTGCTAAAAAGGTCATGCTGATTTTTCCACTGGTTTCATTTTGAGAGGCAGCCGCCCGAACGGTAATTTTCGACTGTACACTGGCACGCTGTCCCTGAACATCCTGAGCCGCAATCTCCAGCGTATAATCGCCTTTTTGAGGGGGTTTCCACTGAAATTCTACCGTATCAAACGGCCCTAAATCGCGCACGTCGGCGATCTCTCCGTTCACCAGCAGTTCAATCTGCTGTACAGACGCCGCGAATCCAACTTTTGTGCTGAGGGTGAGGGTTTCATTGGCAGCGATAGTCGTGGGCGGCGGAGTCAGCCAATCTACTGACAGTTTATCAATGATGTTGAGGGGAAGTATTTTTTCCTGCTGGTTTCCGGCGCTGTCCTGCGCTAGCACATGCAGAGTCACCGGCCCCGGTGCAAATCGACCGCGTTCCAGCGTCACTTCATAGCTGCCCCGCACCGCCAGTTCTGTTTCCTGCCCGCCGTCTGTGAGCGCCGTCACTTTTACGGATTGTACCGTCCCCTGCCGGGGTTCAACCTGAAAATTTAAGGTGGCGGGCAGGGTCATATTTTGTTCGGGTGTGATTTCAGGAAATGCGATGAGAATCGCCACTTCTCCCGCCTGAAATGTTCCAGTAACGGGCGGCGTAAGTGTTCCGGCCACATCCACACGCACCGTAAAACTATGCTCTGTACCGTCGGGCGGCACAGGAACATTAAATCGAAGGCGGTACTGCGATTGTAGCGCGTCGCGCGTGGTTTCCATCATCGAGGCAAGCGCCCCATCATCGGTATATTCGTCGCGGCGGGTTTCTGCGGCAACACCCTGGCTGAATCCTCCCGTTGCCTCACTGAGCAGGGTGAGTTCGGGCGGCAGCACGGGCGGTTCTTCAGGAATCCCATCCCCTTCATATTCAAAATACAGGCCATAAATTTCAACTTCGTTTTCCAGCGCCAGACTCAGCACTTCATCTTCTGTCTGCGTCCCCGTTCCGCCGGAAGGACTGATGTCAGTCATGATAATAACCACACGGCGGGTATTTTCTTCTGTGTTTTGCAGCATGGATACGGCTTCATAAATGCCATCCCAGTAAACATTGCCTGTAACATCTTCCCGAATTTGAAGGGTGTTCAGGGTTTCCAGAATCGACTCATACTCATTTTGAAGGGCTGCCGCCACCCGCACCTGACTTTCATCCATGACCACTACCCCCAGCAGGTCAGCCGGAGTCATGCCACTGGACAGTTCGGCAATCGCAAGGCGCTGGTTATCCAGTTCGGCCTGAGATACACTGCCTGTCACATCCATCACAACCACCACGTTCAGGGCGCGGCGCTCCCGTGAGGCTTCGACCAGTTCCATGGCCTGCCCATTGTCGGTGTCGCCAAAAAAATGGGCGCTGTCCAGATTCAGGACCACTCGCTGGCGTTCAATCACGGAAACATACACGTCAATTTGAGGATAGGCGCTGTCATTCACCGTCAAAATGTTGACTTCTACCCCTTCGGATTGGGCAAATACAGGCAGCAAACCGGATAGGCAAAGCAGAAGCATCAGAGAAATTTTTCGCATTACAACTTCTCTACAATTCGCAATTTGGCACTTCTGGCACGGGGATTCATAGTGATTTCGGCTTCGTCCGCCGTGATAGGTTTTCGTGTGATAAGCACAATACTGGCACGATGCCCACAGGTACAAACAGGCTGCCGGGGTGGGCAAATGCAGTCGGTGGCCGCTTCTTTAAAAAACTGCTTGACGATACGATCTTCCAAACTGTGAAAAGTAATCACCGCCAGCCGCCCCTCCGATTTCAGCAGATCAACTGCCGCCGGAAGCACCCGTTCTACCGCACCAAGTTCATCATTGACCGCGATTCGTAGGGCCTGAAAGGTGCGGGTGGCCGGATGAATTTTTTCCCGGGGGCCGCGATACTGGCTGGCAACCAGTTCCGCAAGCTGATGGGTGGTAGTGATAGGCCGCGCTCTGACAATCGTGCTGGCGATTCGGCGGCTGTGTTTTTCCTCGCCGTATGTATATAGAATATCCGCGAGTTCCTCCGCCGACAGGGTATTGACCAGATCAGCCGCCGTTGGGCGCGGGTCATGCGGGTTAAAGCGCATATCCAGCAATCCATCGAATCGGAAAGAAAATCCCCGTTCGGCGCTGTCCACCTGCATAGAGGAAATGCCTAAATCCAGCAGAATCCCATCTACAAGCGGCGGTGTGACCCAGGCTTCCACTTCCTGTCTGAGATTTTCATAGCTGCTGTGGCGCAAAACTGCCCGTTCACCAAATTCCGACAGCCGTGTAGCAGCCAGTTCCAGCGCGTGCGGGTCAAGGTCAAGACCAAGCAGCAGGCTATCCGGTCGTGCCGATAAAAGGGCGTGGCTGTGACCCCCCGCCCCTACTGTACCATCTACCCAATGGGCATTTTTAATTTCAGCCGCCCGCAGCCCTTCCAGAATAGGAGCGACCATGATGGGAATATGCGCCGTCATAGGTTCGGAGTCACCGTTGGAAGTTGCACGTAAAAGGTCGCGCCCTTGCCGGACTCACTTTCCAGCCAGATTTTCCCTTTGTGCATTTCTACAAAATGTTTGGCGATCGCTAAGCCCAACCCCGTGCCGCCGTATTCGCGGGTGGTACTGCTGTCGGCCTGCCGGAATGCCTCAAAAATATGTTCATGATGTTCTGGCGAAATCCCAATTCCGGTATCACACACACTCACCAGCACCCCTTCAGTCACATTCCGCAGTTTCAGCGTGACTCCGCCCTCTCTGGTGAATTTAATCGCGTTGCTGAGCAAATTCACCAGCACCTGCCGGATGCGGGTTTCGTCTGCATACACCGGACACAAATTGTCATCCATTTCCACCACAAAATACAGATTTTTTCGTTCCGCCTGTGGTTCAACATTCGAGCGCAGCGTTTCGACAACGCGGTTCAGGGGAACGATTTTCATATCAAGTTCAATTTTGCCTGCTTCAATTTTGCTTAAGTCCAGCACATCGTTAATCAGTTCAAGCAGGATTAGCGCATTGCGGTGAATACGTTCAATCCGATTTTCCTGTTTTTCGTTGAGTTCGCCATAGTTACCCTGCAAGAGCATCTCGCTGTAGCCTATCAACGCGCCTAGCGGGGTACGGAGTTCATGGCTCATGCTGGCAAGAAACGTACTTTTATACTGGTCGGCCTGCTGTAAACGGCGGTTCAGGTCATCAACGACGGCTTTTTCTTTGTGCAGTGCTTCGGCGGTGCGCTGCAAGGCTTCATTTTTGACCTTCAAATCGTGCAGCATTTCCTGCATGGGATTAAACAGTTGGAATCGCATAATCAGCCAGCCGACCAGTACCATCACCAGCCCGCGCAGCGTGGTATCAATCGGCAGGCGGGATAGGGCAGGGATAAAATTGGTTGCAATCCCCAGCGTCATCAGCACCGCCGGTAAACGCATGGCGCGGCTGGCTTCAGTAGGTTCTTCATAAATCAGCCACGATGCTCCGGCCAGATAAAACACCCCCACCGCCGACAGCCCGTACCCTATCGGTGTAAGGGACCAGTCGCCGTTATTCCAGTTTATAAAATCACCTGTCAGCACTAAAACGGTAGAAATCAGGGACATTGGCAGCGCCACGTATGACGCGATTCTGACCCAGGTCCGTTCCACGTGTAAAAAGCTGACCAGAAAAAAGTAAAAACACAGGACGGATAAAATCAGTCCCACCACCTGCATATCAAACTGGGCTTTGTCATCAAACGTGACTACATCCTGATTCAAGTTGCGGAAAATCGCGCCCGCCGACCAGACCGACACCGACAGGGCAAACAGGGTAAAGTACCAGTTGATGCGAGTACGACGCGGCTGCACCAGAATCGCAAAAATCAGCCCCACAGAAATCGAAAGAGTCAGCAGCGCAGCAATCACACTGATAAAATCAGGAAGCCGCATGACCTCAATTCCTTGATGTGGGCAGTACAAAGGTAAATGTGCTGCCCTGCCCCGGCTCGCTGTCTACCCAGATGCGGCCTCCCATCATTTCGATGAGCTTTTTACTGATTGCCAATCCCAATCCTGTGCCGCCATACTCGCGGGTGGTACTGCCGTCGGCCTGACGAAATTCATCAAAAATAATCAACTGGTCTTCCAGTTTGATGCCGATGCCCGTATCCTGCACACTCACCCAGACGACTTCCTGCATGGGATTTTCATCGGGTTTGGGGTTCAGACGGGTTTCGTTTTTCAGTTCCACAAATACCTTAATTTCCCCCTGTTTGGTGAACTTCACGGCGTTGCTCAGCAAATTGGTCACAATCTGGCGCAGGCGCAGCGGGTCAGCCCGAACAGGGGGAATATCCTCCGGTACAGAGGCAGCAAGCGTAATTAGGTCCGGCTGTACCTGTCCTTCAATGGCCGTTAGCACGGCATGAATTTCTTCTCCTATATTGATGTCATGCAGGTCAAGCTGCATCCTTCCGGCGTCAATCTTGGAAATATCCAGCAGGTCATCAATTAAAGCCAGCAGATTACGCCCATTTTTCAGGATACGCTCTACGCGGCTGGTCTGATTTTCATTTAACCCCCCATAAATACCGGTGAGCAGAGCATCAGAAAACCCCAAAATGCTGTTCATCGGCGTGCGAAGTTCGTGGGAAACATTCGCCAAAAATTGACTTTTGAGTCGGTTGGCCTGTGCCAATTCCTCCGCCCGCGAATCCAGCGCCTTGAACAAATCCGCATTATCCAGCGCAATCGCTATCTGGCTGGCAAGCAGTTGGGCAATTTCCATGTCTTCATCGCTAAAACGGTGAATCGTGCCTTTGCTGTACAGTTCCAGTGTGCCAAACATGCGTACCCCTTTGACGAGAGGGACAAACAACGCACTCCGCAAATCTTCAGCGCGGATGACATCAGCCTGATGCCCTTTTACCGTATGGCTGATTTCTACATAATACACCGGACTGCGGCGCGTTTTTTCATCCATAGCCGCAATTTCGCCGGGAGTCTTTTTAATGGGGCTGCGGCGCTCCCGAATATAATTTTCCGAAAGGCCGTAGGCTGCCTGAACCACGTAATTAAAATTAAACTTGTCGGGCATCGACACAGCAACAGCAGGCACGTCAAAAATGGCGGCGGCTTCTGTCACTACCAGTTCCAGCAGATTTTGCATGACCAGTTCAGAGGTGATCAGACGGCTGGATTTTTGAATCCGTTCCATCTGATACAAACGGCGCTGTTCCCGTTCGGCCAGGCGCACATTTTCCAGCGCTAAGGCCGCCTGATTCGCCAGCGCTTCCAGCAGTTGAAGCGTTTCCACGTCAAAATGACCGTTTTCCCAACTGACTTCTACCACCCCGATCATTTTTCCCCGGTGGCTGATAGGGGCAAGTGTGGTCGTGGTTCTATTTTCCTGAAGTAAATCTTCCAGTTCCTGCTGCGCTTTATTTTTCTGACTCTCGTTTGGAGTCAGGCAGACAATATCCCCCTGCTTCAGCGCCTGCCAGGTATAAGGAATCGTCTGCGGGCTGTTGACTGACCCTAACACCATCTGCGCCGGAATCCGACTGGTCAGCGCCCGCGCCCGAATAATTAACCAGCCGTCCTCATTCACCAGGCTGATGAGCGTATTATCCGCTTCTACCGCCGCCTGGACTTCCCGCGCAAACCGCGCCACCAGCGCATCCACCCCATGCGCGGCGGAAAGAGTCAGCGCCACCTGCCGTAAAAGTGCCTGTTCGCGGGCGCGGCGTTCCGATTCGCGGAACAGGCGGGCGTTATCAATGGCGATGGCAGCCTGCTGCACAAGAGTCTGTGCCAGCCGCATATCATCCGGTGAAAACCGACGCGATTTCCGCCCTTCCGTCCAGATAATCGCACCAATAACACGCTCTCCAATCACCATCGGCACAATCAACTGGCTAAAAATGGCATCCTGCTGCAACTGCTTACGCTGTTCCAGGGGCGTGCCTTCATCATCCAGATAAATATCAACTGCCCGGTGTGTATCCAGCGCATGTTGCAGCGCGGTATTATTCATCACTGGATATTTGGTATGAATTTCCAGCGTTTTTCGGGTGGGATGATACGTTCGTTGCAGAAAATCCGCTTCTATATGAATACTGTTCTGGGGAACGTTATAGGTGGCTACAATACAGCGTGATGTATCTAAAGCGCGTGCCATATGGCGGGCTACCGCGCTGACCAATTCGTTATAATCCAGAATCGAGGTTAAATCCTGCCCAATCTGGTGAACAATACCCTGTTCCAGTAAACGCTGCTGTGCCTGATTGTACAGCCACGCATTGTCCACTGCCGTGCTGACCTGAGAAGCCAGATTTTCAATGGCTGCTTTTTCATTTTCGCCAAATTCCCCACCTGCCGCCGTCCAGATTTCGATAAAGCCAAAAATACGATTGCCGCGTTTTAACGGCACGACCATACAATTGGACAAATTTTTCAGGTGAGATTCAGACGTAGAGGGGTCAATTCGATTTAAAATTAGGGTGCGCTGTGTTTCCAGCACCCGGTTAAAAATAATCCGTTCCACAACGGGCATTTCTCTGCCTGTTTCCAGCGCGTTGACAGGATGACTCACCGCGCAGGCGTGGCAGGTCATCATGTGGTTTTCGTCGTCCATCTGGTAAATGTAAACGGCATCATACTTGAGATGCTGATGCACATTCTGGGCAACCGTCCGCAGCAGCCCGCGCATATCCAGCAGCGCCGTAAACTCCTGTGTCACCCGATTAATGACCTGCATTAAATCTGCACGCTGGCGTTCACGGATAAACAGTTGAGCGCTTGCCAGGCTGACCGCAATCTGGCTGGCGATGGCAATCGCTAAATCACACTGGGATGACGTAAACAGCCCTTCATGACGGTTAATAACGCTTAACACCCCCAGCGTTTCCTGCCGCGTATTTAACGGCACGGTCATGACGTTCCGGCGTGGCATTTCTATCGTCGTGGGCGGGTCATTGGAAATATACGGCTGTCCGGTGTGAAACACTTCTACCTGATGCCCCGGCCCATCCAGCGGCCAGCGTTTTAGCGGCCACTCGCGCACCGTGCCATACAGAGAAGGCTCATGCGGCACAAGTTCCGTGCGGCTGGAATCCGGCAGCAGCAGCACCGCACCTTCCGCATTTAAAACCTCTGTCATTTCCGCTACTGCCACCTGAAGCATTTCATCCATATCCAGCGTGGCGGAGGTAATAGCGGCGATACGCTGCAACACTTCGGTTTCCCGAAGCTGCTCACGGGTATTTTGCAACAACTGATGATTCCGAATGGCAGCCGCCACATAACTTCCAATTGCCATTAACACCCCCGCGTCCCGGGGCTGGAAACCGCCGGGCTTTTCGCCCACGATAAAAATCCCAAGCGGGTAGTTATGCGCCCGCAGAGGTGCAATTAATACGTTGGAAAGCTGGTTAGCACTGGCGACTCGCTGGAAGTTTTCTGGCAAATCGGCCATATGATTAAAAAAGACGGGCTGAGTGCTTTGAAAAACCTGTACGAGTGGGCTTTCCGTATTTTCTACCGAAAACGGAATATCACGGTATTCCTCAGAAAAACCAAAGCCGCCGGATTTCTGACGATAGATGAGGGAGTGATTTTCCGGACTGTAAAGCAGCACCGCCCCCGCTTTGACCTTCAGGATTTCGCGGCAAAGCTGAAGCACCTGACGGAGCATGTCATCCAGTTCTGCTGTAGACGCGGTAATGCTTGCAATTTCCAGCAGCACATTGGTTTCTTGCAGGCGTTTCTGCGTATCATAAAGCAGGAGTTGATTATCAACGGCCAGCGCCATGTGATTTAGCGACAGGTCGGCAGCTTCAACATCGGCCTGGGTAAACGGACGGCCAGCCTGCAAGCGCATCAAAAAAGCCGCGCCAAACGCCCGCCCGCGTGCAATCAGGGGAACAGCCACCAGCGATTTTGCATTGTATTCTTCGATTAAAGGAGTCGGATATTTTTGCAGGTCTTGCGGCGAATTAATAAAAATAGGTTTCATTTCTTCAACAATATGGGGGGTGAGGGACGGCGCACCCACTGGACGCCTGCGTTCATCCACAAAAGTTTGGGCATCTATGCCCCAGGCGGCCAGGCGGCGGGTGCGTTTTTCAACATGATCCCACAGGGTAATCGCGCAGATGTCCGCCTCAAATAATTTTGCCATCCGTTCGGCCATATCCGGCAGCACTTTTTCCCACTGGCTGCTGAGAGTCGCAATTTGAGAGATTTCATGATGAATCGTAATTTCGTGCTGCGCGTCAGTCAGTTCGCGCTGAAGCTGATCGTTTTCCAGCAGCAGACCCATATGCTCCGCGCCCATTTCCAGCAGGGCAACATGCTTCTTTTTAAAAGTTCCGGTAGCCTGCAAGACTCCATAGAAGGTCTGTCCACGCTGTACAGGCACAGCCAGCACATTAGGCCGCAATACCGCAGCACGGGTATGAATCACTTCATCGAGAAGTTCCGGGTAAATAACCGATTCATCAGGGAAAGACCGCCACGTATCAGTACGTAAAAACAGCGTGACC
>CAZKZS010000086.1:16018-16483 GCA_964557285.1 uncultured Anaerolineae bacterium
CAGCAGGTATGGGCATCAGAACTCTCTCATCTACAACCCTATGATAGGGGCATGAGATAAACTTGGAAAGTAGGTTTCGAGATTTTTTATCGAAAACGCGCGGCAACTCCGCAACCTTCAGGTTTGGGATAGGCAGTGGCATTAGAGAGGGAGTTTGGGTATCCTATTTGTATGACCAAGCGGCAAGGACTGAGATAAGAAGTATCTGGTCTGAAAAGCTGTGTTCTTGGCCTGTGGACACGCGCCTGTTCCATGGCCACCGGAGGCGGCGGGATGAAGGAGAACCAGAAGGCTAGATGATGGAGGTGCGTCGTACCTACAAATATCGCCTATATCGATGCGATAAACGCGACCAGCATTTGCACCAGCAAATCAACATCGCGGGTGTGGTCTGGAATCACGCGCTGGCGCTGCAAAAACGCTATTACTGCCTCACGGGAAAGTACATTCAACTCGATATTATGC
>CAZKZS010000087.1:0-16364 GCA_964557285.1 uncultured Anaerolineae bacterium
GCTGCATTTTTATAATCAGGCGGTGGAAAAAGTAGGCGACGAATCGCAGGTCAATATTGAGGAATTTACCTATCCCGGTCCGGCGCCGCGCTCCCGCGAAACCGCCATTATGATGCTGGCAGATGGCTGCGAAAGTGCGACTCGTTCCGTGGGGCCGTCCTCCAAAACTGAAATCGAAGGCATTGTGAACCATATTTTTGAACTGCGCCTGAGCGAAGGCCAGTTGGATGACAGTGGACTGACCCTCAACGACTTAAAAACCGTGCGGAACATTTTTATTCAGACGCTTCAAGCCATGTATCATCCCCGCATTGCCTATAAAATCCGCAGAACCACTCAGAACGGCGAAACCCCACAGTTAGCCTCCGGCATCGTTAAGCATCTGGAAAGCAACAGCGACCCTAAAAAACCCAAAATACCCATCACGCAGCAGATGGATAAACAGGCGGTTTCGATGGAAGAATTAGAAGACCTGGCCGATGAAAATCTGGTGCAAACCAACATCCCCAGAGAAGATGAAGGCAGTCATGAGTCCTGAGCATACGATTTTAATTCAACTGGAAGCCGACTTTATGGGGGAAAACAGTGTTCAGCGCGATAGGTTAGAAGCCGCCGCCCAAAAAGTGCTGGAAAACGAAGGGCTGACCTCCCCCTCCATGCTGACGATTGTGCTGTGTCCCAATGCCTACATTCAGGAAATGAATCTGAAATATCGGGGGGTAGACGCCCCAACCGATGTGTTGTCCTTTCCCGCGCCCGCCCTGCCGGAAGAAGTAGCGGCGGCGGAGGGCGGTTATCTGGGCGACATTATCATCAGTTTGCCGTATATCGCGCAGCGTGCCGCCGAAGAAGGCCGCAGCATCCACGACGACCTGATGCTGATGGTAGTACATGGTACACTCCATTTATTAGGATACGACCACGATACTCCGGAAACCCAAAAAAATATGTGGGCCGTGCAGGACAGCATTTTAAAATCGCTGGGCGTAACGCTCGAAGTTCCCGACTATATTCACGATGATCAAGAAAGTCACTAATCACATTCATTCGACTCTCCGAATCAACCCGGAAGCCTACAGCGAACGAGTCAGCCCGAACCGCGTGCAAAGTTTTGGCTACGCGCTGGCGGGGATTCTTCACATGCTTCGTTACGCGAAAAATGTGCGTCTGCAAATCCTGGCCGCGCTGCTGGTCTTTGCGCTGGCCGCCTGGCTGCGTTTGAACACGATAGAATGGGCTATGATTGTGCTGGTGATCATGCTCAACGGCTTTGCTGAGTTTGTGAACGCCGCCATTGAAGCGACCGTCAACATGATTGGCTCAGAATATCATCCGATGGCACAGGTAGCGAAGGATGTCGCGGCGGGGTCGGTGCTGCTGATGACCTTTATGGCGGTGGCCGTGGGACTGCTCATTATGGGGCCGCCGCTTTGGGAGAAAATTTTTTGAGCAAGTCGCGGCATGTGGTTCAACCCGGCAGTGAAATTCCCCGTTATATCATCTGGTTTTTTGGCATGGCGGGGCTGGTCGCGGCCATTACATCGGCGGTGCTGCTTGCCCCACGTATCATTGACCTGTTCACCCGCGACCAACTGGCAAATGATAACCGTACCTGGCTCACGGCAGCATGGACTCAGCAGGATAGACCTGTTGAAGAAGTGAACGAACTGGTGCGCCTGCTGGATGGGCATCGAATCGCCGTTGCCTATGTGCAAACCAATCGCTGGCACGGCGTGACCGGAGAATATATCGAACTGCCTTACACGCAGAATTTTTTGCAGCGTTTCCGCAACCGAACCGATACCATCAAATTATACGCCTGGCTGATTCTGGACTACGACCAGCTTCTGGACGCAAATGCCATAGAGCAGGTGCTGACGTTTGCAGAACGGGCAATCGTAGAATTGGGTTTTGATGGGGTGCATCTTCAGGTGCGCTCCGTACCGGATAACAGCGAAGAAATGATTACTCTGCTGCGCGATTTACGGGCGGCCATCGGCCCGCGTGCGGTGTTATCGGTAGCCGTTCCCCCGGACCGGATTCCAGCTGATCCTGATATTCCGGTAGGCATTTCGCCTGCCAACGAACTCACCTGGACTCAGGAATATAAACGGCGGGTGCTGCTCAATACCAATGAAGTGGTATTGATGGCGCACGCCAGTGGCTTAACCACCGAACTTGATTATGAGCGCTGGTTGGGCTATCAAATTCAAATTTACGCCGATTTGCTTAATGAACTTCAGCTTGAGGTCAAATATATTGTGGCGCTGCCCGCTTATGCTGCCGAATTTGCCCACGATCCGGCGGTTGAAAACGTTCCTACCGCCCTCAAAGGTATCGAGCAGGCCGAACAGCGTTCCCCACAGGTCGATAAAAAATTAACGGGGACGGGCATTTATCCCTGGGATGGGGTGGGCGCGGAGGTACTTTTGTACTATTGGGAAAACTGGGTCAAACGTGAAAATTGAAACTGTGTGAATTTTTTCTGGAAAATAACTCAGCCTTGCGCTATGATTGCTTGCAGTCCTTTCTCTGGTACAGTATACTTTTTGATAGTAAAGTTTCTTGACACGGACATTTTTCATTCCTGGTCGCAGGGGGCTGGGAGTTGCTAATGAAGGAGCGCATTTAAATGGCGAAATCACGTACAGAATTAATGGTTGACCGTCTACGAGACCTGGCTTCTGGCACTCCTGATATTGAGGCGTCGGCAGTCGTCAGTATTGATGGTCTGATTATGGCGTCCGCGTTGCCAGCCGGTATTGAAGAAGATCGTGTATCGGCGATGTCTGCGGCCATGCTTTCCCTGGGTGAACGGATTGCCAGTGAACTGGGGCGCGGCCAGCTTGACCAGGTTTATATTCGTGGCGACAACGGATATGTCATCCTGATGTCTGTGGGTGAAGAAGCGGTTCTCACCACCCTGGTGCGCGAAAACGCCAAGTTGGGGCTGATTTTCCTGGATATGAAACGTGCGGCGGATGACCTCACCAAACTCGTTTAACGCGCACGGTCTATTTTCTTAAATCCTATCTGCAATTATCCCGACGGGGAGGCGCTAAAGTCTCCCCGTCGCTCTTTGTATTGCTAAGAAGTGAGGTGGTTTCCATGTCGAAGTATATCTTCTGCACGGGCGGGGTTGTCAGTTCGGTAGGGAAGGGGGTTACGGTAGCTTCCATCGGCCGGATTCTCAAAGCGCGTGGCCTCAAAGTGGCGATCCAGAAACTTGACCCCTATCTGAACGTTGACCCCGGTACGATGAGTCCCTATCAGCATGGCGAAGTTTTTGTGACTGCCGACGGCGCGGAAACCGACCTTGACTTAGGGCATTATGAACGCTTTATTGATGAGCAGTTGGATGCAAGCTGCAACGTCACCACCGGACAGGTCTATGCGGAAGTGATTGCCAGAGAACGGCGCGGGGACTATCTGGGCGGCACAATTCAGGTCATTCCCCACATCACCAACGAAATCAAACGGCGTATCCGGCTGGTAGAAAAAAATACAAAAGCCGATGTGGTGCTGGTCGAAGTCGGCGGTACAGTGGGGGACATTGAAAGCCAGCCGTTTCTGGAAGTGCTGCGCCAGCTTCGTACCGAACTGGGGCGTCAGGATGCTTTTTATATTCATGTCACCTTTTTGCCGCATATCGGCGCGACAGGAGAACTTAAAACCAAACCGACCCAACACAGCGTCCGGGAACTGCGTGGCATCGGGATTCAGCCGCATGTCATTATCGCCCGTTCCGACCATCCCGTGAGCGAAGATTTAGCCGAAAAAATCGCCCTGTTCTGCGACGTAGACAAGCGGGGAGTGATTCCGTTAGTGACTGCCGGAAACATTTACGAAGTACCCCTCATGTTGGAGGAGGCAGGGCTGGGAGATTACCTTGTGGAGCGCCTTAATCTGGAGGCCAAACCTCCACAGTTGAAGCCCTGGCGTAAACTGGTGAAGTCCATGCAGGAGGCCAGAAAAACGGCGCGTATTGCCATTGTAGGCAAATATGTCGAACTGCATGATGCCTACATGAGCGTCAAAGAATCACTCATCCACGCAGGGGCGGCGCTGAACCATCGAATTGAGGTTGTGTGGGTCAATTCCTCTGATCTGGAAAAAGGACGCCAATTTGACCTGCTGGAAACCGTTCAGGGCGTTGTTGTGCCGGGTGGGTTCGGCTATCGCGGCGTGGAAGGAAAAATTCTGGCCGCCAAATTTGCCCGCGAGCGTAAGATTCCCTATCTGGGGCTGTGTCTGGGGATGCAGGTCATGTGCATTGAATTTGCGCGCAACGTCCTTGATTTGGAAGATGCCAACAGTACCGAATTTGAAACCGCTACCGACCATCCAGTGATTGACCTGATGGTTGACCAGCGTGGTGTGACCGACCTGGGCGGTACAATGCGGTTAGGGCTGTATCCGTGTGA
Organism: uncultured Anaerolineae bacterium; assembly: GCA_964557285.1. Lineage (GTDB taxonomy): Bacteria > Chloroflexota > Anaerolineae > Aggregatilineales > J027 > SB15. The sequence continues at coordinate 4,425 of CAZKZS010000087.1, forward strand.
GTTGCAGCCAAACACGCTGGCACAAAAAGCCTACGGCAAAAATCAGGTGGAAGAGCGCCATCGTCATCGCTGGGAACTGAATAACCGCTACCGTGACTCCTTTCAGGCGGCGGGTTTGGTGTTTAGCGGCCTGAGTCCCGATGGGATGCTGGTTGAAATTGCCGAAATCAAAGATCATCCGTTTATGCTAGGGACACAATTTCACCCCGAATTTACCAGCCGGCCGGATCGTCCGCACCCGCTTTTTGTAGCCTTTCTGGAAACAGCAGGCGCGAATGGGAAGGAAAACCGTCATGAGTCTTAAATCCTATCTTGCAGCCATGCCCAAAGCGGAACTGCATGTCCATTTAGAAGGCTCGATTCTGCCGGAAACCGTGCTTTTTCTGGCGGAACGTAACAAAATTAATCTGCCTGTGGATACGGTAGAAGGGCTGCAAAAACTGTACGAATTTACCGATTTTCCGCATTTCATCACCATCTACACCATGATTACTGGCTGTTTGCAGCAGCCGGAAGATTATATTGAAGTTGTCTACCGTTTTGGTCAGGAGATGGCACGACAGAATATTCGTTATGCGGAAGTCACCTGGTCGCCGCAGTCGCATGTCTGGCGCGGGATTCCGTTTTCCGTGCTGTTAGAAGCTCTCAACGAAGGACGGTCAAAAGCCAGAGCCGATTTTGGCGTGGAAATGCGCTGGATACCGGATATTGTACGAAGCTGGATAGACGCTGCCGACGAGTTTCATCAGGAAGCCGCCGCCTGGATTTATAGCGACGAAGCGATGGCGGGCGGCGTAGTCGCGTTAGGCTTGGGCGGTTTTGAAGTGGGGTATCCACCAGAACAGTTTGAAGTGCCTTTCCGTCTGGCACGCGAACGCGGCCTGCCGGGGAATCCACACGCGGGTGAAACGGAAGGGGCGGCCAGCGTCTGGGGTGCGATTCGCAGCTTGAAAGCACGACGGATTGGGCATGGGGTGCGGGCAGTTGAAGACCCGTCGCTGGTGAGGTATCTGGCCGACGCGCAGATTCCGCTGGAAGTCAACCCGACGAGCAATCTGTGCCTGAAAATTTATCCCTCTTACGCCCAGCATCCTCTGAAACAGCTTATTGAAGCAGGCTGCATCGTCACCATTAATTCTGATGACCCGCCGTTGTTTAACACCACCCTCACCGATGAATATTGGCACGCGGTAGTAGACTGCGGCTTGACCCTGGAACAGCTTGAAGATGCAGCCTTGAACGCCGTGCGATACAGCTATCTGCCCGCAAATGAAAAATCCGACCTGCTGGCGGAATTTGAAACTGCCTATGCCCACCTGCGACCTGCACATGGAATCAGATAAATTTACACCCCACCTATAGGCATTTTTTTGCAAGGTGATTTATGTAGGGGCGGAGACAAGGGCGGTACGCCCGATTCCCGCCCACATAAGCCCCTCTCCGAAAATCGGAGAGGGGTTTGGGGTGAGGTCTACTTCTCCCTCACATCCTTATCAATGACTTCAAATCCTAATTCCTTAAACACCTGCCGAAGTTGCTCAGACATCTTAAGCTCATCAACACTCTTGCCCGTTGCTTCTCTGAAAATGTGTTTAGGAGGATATAACCGCCCCCCATACCGTATTGCATAATAATATGCCTTGTTATCCAGCCAATGCTCATACTGATTGGTGTCAGGATACTGTTTATCAAACTCAGCGAGTGCGCGAAGAATATCTGAACGAGTTGGTTTATCCTTCATGAGAGATTTCCTTTTTTATCTGTGAATGAGAATGTAGAAGCCTGGCAGTTCCCACCATAATATACTGAACAGGTTAATAAAAATCAATATAGCAACACGCGACCAGTAGGGGCGGAGACAAGGGCGGTACGCCCGATTCCCGCCCACATAAGCCCCTCTCCGAAAATCGGAGAGGGGTTTGGGGTGAGGTCAGCTTAAACCACCGGCTTCACCTTAATCACCTTGGGGCCGCTGCCTTCCAGTTTGGGCAGATAAATCGTCAAAACATGATTTTTGTATTCCGCCCGCGCTTTTTCGGGGTCTACCACACCGGAAATTGGCACAGAGCGCGAGAAAGCACCAAATTTACGCTCCCGACGGATGTACTGGCCGTCCGCGACCTCTAACGGGTTGGCCGTTTCACCGGAAAGGGTCAAATGGCCTTCCGTAATGGAAATATCCAGCGTATCGGTTTTTAAGCCGAGCAGGGGTGCAGTCACAATCACGACGGAATCATCCGTTTCATAAATATCGACAGGCAGCGAACTGGATGAACCAATCGTATCTCCAATGACCTTGTTTACCTGGTCGCGCAGATTGGCAAGTTCCTTCATGGGGTCAAAACGGGGAGTCCCTGGCATCTTTTTCCTCCAATACGTTCTCTTTCTATTGTTTTATACGTAGGGAAGGAGGAAAGGTTGCACAGGCACAGACCTATCAGCCTGTGCCTCATAATAGTTACTGGCGGTTGCGTTCGATAAGCTCAATCACTTGCAGCAGCACCTGACGCACACTGGATTTGCTGGTCGAGTCGCAGGGCATGATGGTGATGTTTTCATCCACTTCCATCTCCCGCCGAATCTGCCCCAGGCTAACCGCGCCGCTTTTGTCCGCTTTGTTGGCGACCACCAGATACGGCACCTGTTTCATACGAGAAAACAGCTTAATTAGTTCGCTGGCATCCGGGAAGGAAGGTGGGTCGGTGCTGTCCACCAGCACGATAAACCCATTCATTTCATGCGCCAGAATTTCCCACATAAAATCAAAACGCGACTGCCCCGGCGTGCCGTTCAAATGCAGCACCCGCCCATCCAGCGTCACCCGCCCGTAATCCATAGCAACGGTCGTTTCCGCTTTGACTCCCCGGTCTTCAGTAGTGATTTTTCGTTCTGTGCTGACCACCGGAATCTCTGAAATGGTGCTGACAAACGTGGTTTTGCCGGAGCTAAACGGCCCCGTCACAATAATTTTGTATAGGTTTGCCATGCGTTTTTTATCCTTCTCCGGCCTGTCGGAAATCTACAAAGCGATACCCTACCCCCCGTTCGGTTAAAATATATTTAGGATTGGCCGGGTCTTCTTCAATTTTTTCACGGACATAGTTCACGTAAAGGCGAACATAGTGCGCTTCATCGCGGTATTCATATCCCCAGACTTTTGCCAGAATTTGCTCGTGGGGAACTGTCCAGCCCGCATTTTCAATCAGATGGTACAGCAGCCGATATTCTGTCGGACGCAGTTTGATACGTTCGCCGTTTACAATGACCTCACGGCGGTTAAAATCCACACTCAGACGGTCATCCACCCGCAAAATGGCTTTGTCGGTAGAAGCAGTCGGCATTTCTGCGCGGCGTAACACCGCCCGCACCCGACTCGTCAGTTCACGCGGGCTAAAGGGCTTGGGAATGTAATCATCTGCCCCCAGTTCCAGCCCGTGTACAATGTCCTCCTCCTCGCCTTTTGCCGTCAGCATAATCACTGGAATCGTCGAAAATTCGCGTAACATCCGCAGCGTTTCGTACCCATCCAGTTTGGGCATCATAATATCCAGCAGCACCAGATCGGGAATCTGGGTGCGAATCATTTCCAGCGCTTCCAGCCCGTTATGCGCTTCCAGCACCTGAAAATTTTCAAGCTCCAGATTCATGCGGATAAACCCAATCATGCGCGGTTCATCATCCACCACCAGAATCCGCTTGGCCTCTTTGGGAGCAGTCCGGGGAAGTTGAACTGTCATCGTATGCACTCCTTAGTCACGAATGAAGGTTTCGATTTCTTCTTCCTGACCCGTCGGCATCACCTCAATAAAAACAAGGCGGGTAATTGGAAAAATCACCGTGTTGGCTTCTTGCAGCATATACGGCGCATCTTTACCATCCCGGCGGCGCGGGTTACGCCCGATGATAAGGGTATCAGTGGGCTTGGGCATTTCTTCGATTTCCATCAGAGTCGTTTCCAGCCCTTCGATATGCACATAAACCGTTAGCACGAAATTATCTCCCTCACTATTTGAAGTAAATAGTCGCTACGAGTTTGCCAAACTGAATTTCATCCCCATCCCGGATGATATGCGGTTGCTCAGGTGGAATCTGCTGCCCGTTGATAAATGTGCCATTGGTACTATTTAAATCCACCAGCATCAGCGATTTATCCTTCCGCCGGATGGCCGCATGGGTGCGGGATACCCCACTATCCATCGCGCCGTAGGGAGTCAAATCCAGGTCAGGATAGGTTTTGGTAGCGCTGTCCGCCCGGCCAAACACAATTTCGTCCTGCGGTTCTAACCGGACTTCCTGCCCCACCTGTTTAAATTTGAGAACCAGGACCGTGCTGGATTTCAGCAGCGTAGTTCCCACCGCCTGCACATTTTTGATTTCTTTGACTATCGCAGGCGGCGCGCTGTTGTTGTTAAATTTTTGGGTAAAAGGAACAGTAATAATTACTTCTTCCTGATTGCCAAACAGGGGAGAGCCGCAGTCATCACAAAAATATAACCCTTCCAGATTATGATACTGGCAGGCAGGACAAACTTTCATAAGCTACCCTTCATTCTCCGGCAGCAGCAGCATCCGCGTGGCGAATTTCATCGTTTTACGGCCTTCTTCCGATAGCATTTTGGTCGTCTGGACGCGGTCGGCTTCCAGCATGGCGGTACGTGCCAGTTCTTCATGCCCCACCGCCAGCGCCCGCGTCGCAAAATTTTCAAGCTGGCGGGTGGCTTCTGCATAATTCCCCACTTTGATGGCTTCTTCCGCTTTTTGCTGAAGCCGGAACAGCGTCAGCTTGCCTAGCGCATCCAGCAGCGCACGCGGCGGTTCTTCGGGTTCGGGTTTCACGGCCGCCTTAATCGGCAAATCAATAATGACCTGATAGTTAGGTCGTTTTGGGTACAGAATGTCGCCAGAAACATGCAGCCGGACCAAACTCCGTTCGCCTTCCTGCAAGTCCTTACTCATCTGCAATTGCAGCAGCAGGGTAATCGAACGGCTGGCTTCTAACGCGCCCAGATGTAACGGCTGTTCATTCGCTGGAATCGGCTGCGGGGCAGGAATCAGTTTAAACGCGGATTCGATGGAGATGTCCGGGTCGGGGGCAATCGAAACGGTCACACGTTCGGCAAAAGAAGCACCCAGGCTGCGAACGCGCTCGTTTAAAAACTTGACCACCGCCCCCGGCGAATTAATATAGGCACATGTCCCTCCGGTTTTGGAGGCCAGCGAATCCAGAAACGCATCGTTCCATTCATCACCAATGCCCATCGCACTGATGCCAATACCCAGTTTGGCGGCGCGGTCTGCCAGGTCCAGGCTCAAAATCTCCGCGTCGAACGTCTGCCCATCCGTCAGCAAAATAATATGATTCACATAATCCGGTTTGAGATTTTTTTCAACCAGGGAAAACCCCTGTTCCAGTCCCTGAAAAATTTCAGTTCCCCCGCCGGGAGACATCAGATTGACCAGTGCTTTTAAGGCGATGGGTTCAGTTACACGTTCCGCTTTGATGAGCGCTTCCGCCCGGTCACTAAACGACACCAGTGACAGAAAATCGGTGGGGCCAAGCTGGTCAATAATCTGATGGGCTGCCACTTTTACCCGGTCAAGCCGCCCGCCTTCTTTCATGGACGTGCTGCGGTCAAGCACCAGCGCCAGATTCAACGGCGCAACCCGTTTTTGCTGGGCCTGAAAATCCTTATGAGGTGTCAGTTGCAGCAGTACATAGACCACCTGCGGCTCGCCTAAAATCGGCAGCACGCGCTTGCTGGGAATGACTTCCACCACAAAATAATTGGGTTCAGCCGCCAGCCGTTTGCGTAAATTATCATATTTGCGCCGATTTTCGGAATTGCCCAGCGTTTCATAGGCTTCGGCGATGTCCCTGAACTGAATGGCGGCGCCGGGATGCGGGTTTGCGTCCGGGTGCAAACGCCGTGCCAGTGTCCGGTAGACCCCCCGAAGATCGTCCTGTGAAATCTCTGGCTTGACGCCGAGTACCGCGTATAAGTCCTGTGAAGCGTCCATGCTGTTGTTATTCTGGTACTTTGATAAGAATGACTGAAATGTTGTCCGGGCCGCCTCTCGCATTTGCCAGCTTGACCAGTGTTTCACAGGCCTGCTGTGGCGAAGGCGAACCAATCACGGTGTTACGAATTTCTTCCTCAGGCACTAAATTCCACAATCCATCTGAACACAAAAGCAGCCGCGAATTAGAAGTCAGCCGGCGGGTAATCGCATCGACATCGACATGCTCATTTTGCCCAATCGCCCGGTATAGCACATTCCGCTGAGGATGGTCGGCGGCTTCTGCGGGCGTAAGCTGGTCAAGTTCGATCAGTCGCTGCACCAGCGAATGGTCGCGTGTGACCTGCTCAATGGTATCCTGCGTAATAATATAAGCGCGGCTGTCTCCAACATGGGCAATATACGCCAGGTCGCCAATCACCGCCGCCGCCGTAATGGTCGTTCCGCCTTCGGGGACGGCAACAGAAACTTCCTCATTGGCTTTTTGCACGGCCTGACGCAGGACTTCGGAAATAGTCGGGCGGTCAGCGTCGGCTTCTTCCCGCTTGAGCATCGGCAGATAAATTTCGGAGGAGGTATGCCGCGCCACCACCCGCGCCGCCAGCGATGAGGCTTTTTCCCCGTCGTGGTGTCCTCCCATGCCGTCGGCAACCACAAACAGGCCAAATTCCGGCTGCTGTTCGCTGGTATCAAAGGTTGCCAGAAAAGACAGCACCGCATCCTGATTGTTTTGCCGTATCTGCCCCACATCCGTTTTGATGCCATAGGTAATCCGGCGGCCATTTTTCCCCGTCACCGCATCATCCAGTTCGGGCAGTTTACGGGTGTGGCCTTCCAGAATATTGGTCGAAGCAAGCGACGGGGCAATCACCGGCTCAACTTCCAGGGTTTTGACCGCCTCCTCATTCACTCTTTCACGCGCTAGAGGGGCGGTTGGGCCTTCTAGCGGGTCAAGCGGTTTGGTTTCGCTGGAAGGCGGCGCGGTCACTTCCGCAGGCGGCGGGGCCTGTACTCCAAAAATACGTCGCAGGATGTCCATACTTATATCTCTCTTGGCTTAAGCCTTAAACGCATATAGATGTTGGTCAGCCGACCCGATGTATACGATTCCATCTGCAACGCAGGGTGAACCCGGTACAATATTCCCTGTTTCATACGACCAGCGTTCTTTGCCTTTTTTGGCATCCAGACAGTAAATTTTACGGTCATTCGCGCCAAAATACAGATTGCCGTTAAAAAAGACCGGCGACGAGGTAATCTGGTTTTTTGTATCAAATGTCCAGCGTTCTTTACCTGTACTGAAGTCTAAGGCATACATTATACCACTGACTGAGCCGATATAAATGCGTTCATCTCCATAAGAAGGAGAAGAAACGACGGGTTTGTTGGTCTGGAACTTCCAGGCCGCCCAACTCGATTCCATATCCACCGCGTACACCTGCCCGTCCATCGAACCAAAAAAGACCAGCCCTTCCACCACCAGAGGGGAAGAAATAATCTCGCGGCGGGCTTTAAAGCGCCATTTCATCTGGCCGCTTAAATCCAGACAGTAAAGTTCCCCGTTTTTGGTGCCAAAAATGACCCGTTCGTCCGTTACGGCCGGACGGCAGCGAATGGGGTCTTGAATGGGATACTTCCAGGCAGGGCGACCTGTGGAAGCCCGTAGCGCGTAAAGCAGCCCATCGTCCCCTCCGAAAAACACATGCCCATGTTTGACCGTAGGTGATGAATAAATGGGTCCCATCGTCTGGAATGACCATTTTTTACGGCCTGTCCGCGCATCGACCGCATACAGGTTATAGTCCTTTGAGCCGAAGATGACCATGCCTTCCTGTTCATACACCGCAGGGGAGGAGGCCAGCGAATCATCGGCCGCAAATTTCCATTTAATCTCGCCTTTTTCAGTATCAATCGCATATAGATTGTTGTCGTAGGCGGTGGTAAAAACCAGCCCGTCAAAAATGGCAGGCGTAGACCGGATTTCATCTTCCACTTTGACTTTCCAGCGCGGCTCAATGCCGGAAGTGCCTTCCAGCGCTCCCCAGTCCTCATCGGTGGTGGCAATCGTTAAGATATTTGCCCGCCCACTTGACAGCACACCATTGAGCGCTTCTTTCATGGCTTCCGCAGAGGGATAACGTTCTTCCGGTGAAAAAGCCAGCGATTTCATCACAATGGCTTCCACAACGGGCGGCACTTCCGGGTTCACATCCCGGATAGGGCGTTCGGCAAAGGTAAAGGGCGGCTCAAGGCGCGGGTCATGCCGCGTGAACACATGATGTAACGTTGCGCCAACCCCAAAAATATCACTGGATGGGGAAGCCAGCCCGCGATAACTTTCTGGCGCGGCGTACCCTTCCGTCCCAATCATGGTGCCTTTGGTTTCTGGCTCAAAGTGTTTTGCAATCCCAAAGTCAATCAGCCGCAGCCGCCCATGCACATCAATCATCACGTTGGACGGTTTAATATCACGGAAAATAATCGGGGGTTCGCTGTTATGCAGATACGCCAGCACGTCACATAACTCAATCGCCCACTGCAACACCTGAGTCACGGGCAGAAACCCCTCGTGGCGGTTAATGACAGTATCGAGGTCGCTCCCGTTAATGTATTCCATCACCAGATAGGCACGTTCATTGGTAGAAAAATAGTCGTGGATGGCCGGAATAGCGGGATGATTCAGGCCCGCCAGAATATTGGCTTCCCGTTCAAAATTCCGCAGCGCCATTTCCCGTAACTGCGGGTCATTGGTGTGATGCAGCATTTCTTTAACGGCAACATAGCGCTTCGCTTCAGGGAATTGTAAGTCACGAGCCTGGTACACAGACCCCATCCCCCCCACACCGAGAACGCCTTCAATCCGATACCGATTCTGGAGAATTGAATTTGCCTGTAGAGCCTTATTGACACCTAATAAGCTCTTGTCAGCTTCCCGTGCAAACCGCCTTGTATCTACCATAATACCTCGACAAACACAAATAAATGAAGAATCATAGGGGCGCGTGCCTTGACTGGAAAGTTCGGAAAAATTTAAACTTCCTCTCAAATCATTATAGGCGAGCCATCCCGAACATGCAATTTTTGTCGTTGTATTTTCACATTCCTTTCTGCCGCCAGCGATGCAGCTACTGTGCCTTTAATATTTACACCCATCTGGACGCCTTAAAAGACGCTTATGTGGATGCCGTATGTCAGGAAATTCGCTGGCTGGCACACGGCGAAAAAGTGCATACCGTTTATTTTGGCGGGGGAACACCCAGTTTGCTTTCGGCAACTCAGGTGGAAAAAATTTTAACGACGGTTCGGGAATCGTTTGAACTGGTCGAGCCACATGAAATCACCTTTGAGGCCAACCCCGGCACGGTGACTCAAGCCTATTTTGATGCCCTGTTTCAATTAGGGGTGAATCGTTTGAGTCTGGGGATGCAGTCGGCGCACGCGGCGGAACTGACTCTGTTCGGACGCGACCATACGGTGGAAGATACCGCCCGCAGTATGGGCATGGCACGTAAGGCGGGTTTTGACAACATCAGTCTGGATTTAATTTACGGTGTTCCCTCTCAGACGCTGGAAATGTGGCAGCAAACCCTCTCCCACGCCTTGAGCCTGCACCCCGACCACTTTTCCCTGTACGCCCTTCAGGTGGAATCCGGTACGGAAATTGCCCGCCGGATTAAATATGGCGGCCTACCCGCGCCGGATGATGACCTGACTGCGGATATGTACGACGCTGCCTCTGACATACTGGCAAATGCCGGATTTGAGCAGTACGAAATTAGCTCATGGGGCAAAAAACAAAGTTTGCACAACCTTCAATACTGGTATAACCTGCCCTATCTGGGGTTAGGGGCGGGCGCACATGGCTATGCCGGAGGTTATCGTACCGTTAATGTCATGCGCCCTGAAAAATACATCGAACGTCTGACTCAGCAAACCGCCCCCCTGAACTATCCCCGCACCGCCGCCACCCAATCCACCCAGCCCATTAACCGCGACGACGAAATGTTTGAAACGGTCATGCTGCGGCTGCGGTTGCTGCGAGAAGGACTGCCGCGTGCCGCTTTTGAACAGCGTTTTGGGGAAAGTTTAGAATCGCGTTACGGAAAAATCATCCAGAAACTGAAAATGCAGGGATTAATTGAGGAAAAAGCGGATACACTGTATTTGACCCCGCAGGCGCGGCTGATTAGCAACCGCGTTTTTGAAGCCTTTTTGCCGGAGAAATCATGAAAAAATGGATACTGCTGTTTATTGTGTGTGTAACCCTGGCCGCCTGTTCCGACGATGAAAAACCCGGGCCGACCAATACACCTCCAGCCGCCACCGCGACTCAGGCATCGCCTACGCTTTCTGTGGAAACCCGCCAGGCTTACGAAAATGACTTCGAGTTGCTTCGCCAGCTTCATACGCAGATGGATGCTGTTTGGGGCGCAATTTCCAGAGGTGAAACCGCGCAGTGTGGTACAGAGTATAACACCCTGTCGCCGGAACGATTTTCGGGCGATCATCCAATTGCCCGCGAACTTCGCACGGCGGCGGTAGAACTTGCGGACGCGGTGCGGTTATGGCAGGCCGAATGTGAAAATCCCCGCACCGACATTCCTGCCGACATCCTTGACCGGGGCTTACGGATGGTACTGACCGCCGGAGATGCCTTATCGGAGGCCGAACTTTTACTTTCGCAGTAAGCCTTTAAGGATGTTTGATGAGGGGCGTTTGGGCAAGCTGTTCCAATGTGGCCGCGCCAGAGCAAAGCATGGCGATTTCTAACTGGCGCTGTGTAATGTCAATAAATTCACATACCGCCTCGACCGACTGAGCCGCTGCCTTTAAAAACGGGCTGGCTAAACCCGCCAGCCGCGCTCCCAGCGCGATACATTTTGCTACGTCAATGCCATCCCTTAACCCCCCACTGGCGAAGATGGTCATTTCCGGCGTTGCTTTTTTGACATAGCCTATCGCCTCTGCGGTAGGGATGCCCCAATCGGCAAAGCTGCGTGCCACCTGAGCATGAAACGCGGTCGGGGCGCGGTGATACTCGACCTCACTCCATGATGTACCGCCCGACCCCGCGACATCAATCGCGCTCACCCCTGCCTCTGCCAGCAGTTTGGCGTCCGCTTCCGAAAATCCCCATCCCACCTCTTTGGCAATCACCGGAACGGGCAGTTTGGCACAAATTTCCGCCACGCGGTCAATTAACCCCCGGAAACGGGTATCCCCTTCCGGCTGAACCGCTTCTTGCAGCACGTTAAAATGTAAAATCAGCGCGTCGGCTTCAATGATGTCGATGGCTCTGCGGCAGTGGTCAACCCCATACCCATAGTTCAACTGAATCGCTCCCAGATTAGCGAACAGCAAAATATCCGGCGCAAGGTCACGCACATAAAACGTTTCTCCCAGCGCTGGATTTTCGATAGCGGCACGCTGCGACCCGACTCCCATTGCCATCCCGTACTGTTGTGCGGCCTGTGCCAGTGTCCGGTTAATGTGACTGGCGCGGTCTGTCCCCCCTGTCATCGATGACATAAAAATAGGGGTTTTGAGTTTTTTCCCAAAAACCGTCACGGAAGTATCAATCTCGTTTAAATTGAGTTCCGGCAGCGCCCGGTGCAAAAAATGATAATTTTCCAGTCCTGTCGTCAGGTTGGGGAACTGGACATTCTGTTCCAGATTAATCGTAATGTGTTCTTCTTTGCGCTGTTCCGTGACTTTCGACATGCAGAAGTGTTCCTTTAATGTGGCTATTCTAACTGATTAGTGACAACCCTTTAAGTGTTGCGATATAATCAGCGCCTGGCCTAATATAGCAAATCCTGTACAAAATGGTACGACAACAATTTTCTGGAGGAAAAAACAGATGGCTTCCAACACACAGGAGCGTGTGACTGACATTATCGTTGATCTGCTGGGCGTGGAACG
>CAZKZS010000088.1:0-8450 GCA_964557285.1 uncultured Anaerolineae bacterium
GGGGTGAGGGTTGAAAACTTCATGCACACAAAATTCGACACTCCCCGTCCCTACTCTCATATCGTATCATTGGTTTAGTGGGAGAGAACCCACTTGTCGATGTCGTAAGCCTCACTCGCCAGGAATGCCTCGTAGTCAAATGGCATGGGTACAGCCGTATAATCCTCACCCAGGGCATCATTGGCGACTTCGCACGTTCCGTCGCATAGGCGTTCAATCGATTCTGCCATGTTGCCCATGGCCTCCTCGATGGAAAGTTCACCACTGGCAGCCGACGAATACCAGGTGGTCATTTCGTCGTACATCTTGCCGCCCTGCGGTACAAACAGGTAATTTGGATAGAAGTTTGCCTCCTCAGTATGATCGAGGACAAACAGCAGCGTGGGGTAGTGTCCCATCGTCTGGGGGTTGGCTTTGATGAGTTCGGTATCGGTCAGGATGCTCTCACGGCAGGTCGTTCCACCGCCCATCGCAAAGTCGCGCTGAGCTTCCGGCCCCGCCAGCCATGCGAGAAAGTCAAAGGCTTCCTGTGGATGTTTGGAATCGGAAGAAACCCCTACGCCAAAAGCCCCCACCCACGTATGCACGCCGGGCGCTGGTGCTGTGCAGATACGCGCACCGGGGACAGTCGTTTCTGTTTTGACCATGTTGGCATACTGATCCAGGAAGAAAGGACCAGTCTGGGCAATCAACCCATCCTGCATTTGAGCAACAATCTGGTCGAATGAAGAACTCAGTGCGCCGGGGGGTGCATTCGGCAGCAGGCGGTTCACATAGAGGTCAACAGCAGCCAGAAACGCCGGATCATCGACGCCGGGAGTGCCATCGTCATTAATAACTTTTCCGCCCGTTGACCACGCAATTGAGTTAATTTCATCTTGCACCTGGTCAAAGCGGCCTGCCATCACCCCAATACCGTAAAAATCTTCATCCAGAGTTTGTCCGGCCAGGGTTTCACCGGGTTCACGGCGGAAGAAAGCCGCAATATCGGCCATCTGGTCATAGGTCTGGGGGATGCCCAGGGGATAGCCATATTCAGCTTCAAAAGCGGCCATTTCATCGGGATTCTCGAACAAATCACAGCGATAGAAGTAGCCCATAGTAAAGGTATAATAAGGCAGCCCATAGGTTTGACCGCGCCACATGCTGGTAACTTCGCGCAGGGCAGGCGCAATATCATCAAAGGCAACCACTTCAGGGTCAGCCGCCGCAATATAATCATCCAGGGGGAGCAAATAGCCACTTTCGGCAAATTCGGCTTTTTGCCCCGCGTCATAAGTCAGCAGGTCAAACGCGCCGGTATCAGCGACAGATTCCAGCACCTGGGTTTCATACATCTGACCTATGTCGATGTCGATGATGTTAATGTCTACGCCTGTTTGTTCTTCGTAAGCGACGGCAACCTGTTCCGCCCAATCGGTATAAAACCCTGAAATGGTGACCCAGTTCACAGTCACCCCTTCCTGCCCCTGGATGGTGGTCGGTAACACTGTCATCATCATAATGGCAGTGACCAGGGCAAAGATAATAAACCTTCTCATAATTTATGCTCCTGTTATCACTCTTTAGGTACGGAAATTAAAATTTTTCTTAGGTTTCAGGGAGTCTCCTTTGCTGTTTAATTGACCTGATTGATCGGCTCGCCTCGTAGGGCGGAGATCACATTTCGGGCAGCCATAATGCTGACTGTGGTGATGGCTTCGGTGCTGTGCGCTCCCATATGAGGGGTAGCAACCACATTGGGCAGGTTGATGAGGTCATGATGGGTTGGCGGCTCCTCACGATAAACGTCCAATCCAGCGCCCGCAATACGTTTATGCTTTAGCGCCTGATACAGAGCTTCTTCATCAATAAGTTCCCCCCGCGACGTATTGATAAGAATGGCGGTAGGCTTCATCTTACCAAGCGTATCGGCATTAATAAGGGCATGAGTCTGGTCGGTATTGGGTGCGTGCAGACTCACATAATCTGCTTCGGCAAGCAGTTCATCAAATGACGTGGGGACTGCGCCAATGCCTTCGACACTTTCCGTCGGAATAAACGGGTCATAGACCAGCACACGCATCTGGAAACCCAGCGCGCGCTGGGCAACCGCCTGCCCGATGCGCCCCATGCCTATCAGTCCGAGCGTTTTGCCCCAGACCAGTGTTCCTGAGTGCCGTCCCCACTCTCCCCGTTTGAGGGAAGCATTGGCATTCAAAATATCGCGTGAAACCATCAGCATCAGGCAAAATGCCAGGTCAGCCACGCTGTCCGCATTCGCACCCGGGCAGTTGCACACCACCACCCGATGCAGCCGTGCCGCTTCAAGGTCGATATGGTCAACGCCCACGCCATGCATACAGATAACTTTTAGTTTCGGCGACCCGGCGATGAGGGCGGCGCTGATGAGGCGGCTGCCAACAATAGCAGCGTCCACTTCCCGAAAAGCATCTGCCAGTTCTTCTTCAGTCGCTTTATTGATGTCCAACTGCATCACTTCAAAGCCATGTTCAGCCAGCAGCTTCCAGGGCATTTGTGAAGTGCTGCCAAAAGATCGGGTAGCAATTAAGACTTTGGCGTCCATTGTCCTATCCGATTTCCAGGAGCAGGTGTTTGACATTCATGTATTCGTTCATGCCATGCCGCGAGAGTTCTAACCCCGTGCCACTCATCTTCCATGCCGGATAAGGCGCGTAGAGGGAGTCCGGACTGACAGTATTAATCGCCACCGTCCCTGATTCAACACGCTCCCCAAAGATGAATGCGGTGGAAAGGCTTTCTGTGTAGGCATACGTTACCAGCCCAAAATCGGTGCTGTTTGCCTGTTCAATCGCTTCCTTGACCCCCTTGAAGGTCGCAATCCCGACCAGGGGGCCAAAAGTTTCTTCGTGCATCACCAGCATGTCCGGCGTGACCCGGGTGAGGACGGTTGGCTGGTAAAAATAGCCATCCCGCAGTTCCGGCACATCGGGTTTACTGCCGCCCGTTGCCAGGACCGCCCCTTTTTGCAGAGCATCATCCACATGATGCTGGGTGCGCTCGACCCCTTTCAGGTCAATCATCGGGCCGAGGTCAACCCCGGGATTGGCAAGCCCGTCGCCCATAGACATCTGTTTGGTCAGTTGAACAAAGCGCTCAATATAGGCTTCAGCGATTTCTTCTTCAACATAAATGCGATTGACTGCATTACAAATTTGCCCCATATTACGAAAGGAGCGCTTGACCCCATCTTTGACGGCACGCTCCAAATTGGCATCCTTAAAAACCACCATTGGCGTATGGCCGCCCAGTTCCAGAATGAGCTTTTTAATGCCATCAGAAGCGACGCGCATAATATGGGCGCCAACTTCGGTTGAACCCGTCAGCGCGACCACGCGGGTAATCGGATGACAGACCAGAAAATCGCCAATTTCGCTGGCTTTGCCCGTAACCACATTCACGGCGCCCGCCGGCAGCCCAACACTGCTGATTACTTCAATGGTTCGGGTGGTTGCCAGAGGAGCGAGTTCGGGCGGCTTCACGACTACCGTACAGCCTGCTGCAAGCGCCGGAGCGACTTTCCAACTCATTAACGATACGGGATAGTTCCAGGGGACAATGGCAGCGACCACGCCAATGGGCTGGCGAATCACCAGACTGCGGCTGGTGGCCGACTTTGCCGGAGCAATCTCCCCGCTAATCCGACGGGCTTCTTCACCATAGTATTCAAAAGCACTGGCCGTCCCCTGGATTTCTTTTAAGGCATCATTGAGGGGTTTACCGTGTTCAGCCGTTAAGATGCTTGCCAGTTCTCGTTCATGTTCACGGATGGCTGCCGCCGCCGCTTTCAGTTTAACCGCGCGCTCATCGCCGCTAGTCTGTGACCATTGTTTAAAAGCGGCCTGTGCAGCTTCTAAAGCATGTTCAACATCTGCTGTGCTGGCTTTGGCGGCTTCTCCCATCGGTTTGGCATTAACGGGGTTGAGGACTTCAAATGTCCTTTCGGTTTCGGAGGGGACGCTCTGACCGTTAATAAACAACGCTGTTTTAATCAAAGGTATACCTCACAAAAATCTAAAAATGAATGATAAAACTATAGGTTGTTACAAATATAACATCTTGTGATACAAAAAGTCAATACGATCAGGTAATTTTGTACAAAAATATGATAAAATAGGTTAAATTTATATCAGGTGTTGTTATGAGGTGACGTATTGATAAAATGCATGATAGGGCCTCATCAAAGTTATCAGCAGAAAGATGTCGTTTATGACAAAACTACCTAAAGAAGAACGGATTGACCGATTGAAATCTATTATTTCTGAACTACATTCCGTTTCCGTTGCTGAATTACAAGACCTGACAAAGGTTTCACGTATGACCTTGCATCGTGATCTGGAGGTGCTGGAAGAACGTGGCCTCATCGAAAAAATGCATGGCAGTGTGCGGTTGAGCGATGGCGCCTATAACATTCACAAATCCATGTCATCGAACGTGGAAGCCAAACAGGAAATTGCTCGCAAAGCAGCCACCTTCATTGAAAAACACGACACGCTTTTTATGGCAACGGGGACGACCGTGCTGGAACTGGTACGGGTGATTACCGAAGCTGACATCGATTCCAGCAGCCACACTCTGCCAGAATACACAGAACTGCCAGCTCATCATGACCGGAGGGGATTACCACCGCCGTACTAAAACCCTGACCGGCGCGCTGGCACGCAGTTCGCTAGAAAGCCTGACCGGACGCATTTTGTTCATGAGCGCTAACTATGTCGATTTACAGGGCGGTTTCACCTCCACCTTTAACCGGATTGCTGAACTGCTGCGCCTGATGCGTTTGCAGTGTAAGATGACGATTGCCCTGATGGATTCTTCCAAGTTTGGCAACGTAAACGCACACCGGGTTTATGATATTGATGAAGTGGATGCTATCATCACCGACAGCCGGATTGACCCGGACATCTATCACACCTATCGTCAGGCGGGGATAAACCTGATTCGCGCTGACGAATAGACTAAAAAAGCCAGCATAACCGCAGACCGGTCTGCTGGCTTAACAAATTTTACTTATAGTTGTGAACAACCTTGCCTAACGGGAGATATAAATCCCCTTTGCCAAAAAAAGCGCCTAAAATGCGTTTGGGCTCCAATAAATAGGTTGGATCAATTTCGGAACGCTCGTAGACCACCGAACCGCGCCCCCCAAAAAATTTGCCTTCCTGGGCCGTAAATTCGCCAGGGGTCAGGACTAACTCGCGCACAGGCGTGCCGCCTTCTTCTGCGGAAGGAATGTATTTCAGCGAAAATACCCCATGAGGACTCCAGGGGATTTCGTTCATGTTGGCGATGTACTCCGGTACAACCAGCCCTTTATAAATCTGGTGTCCCAGACGGTTCACCTGCGCCCGGACGGCTTCGTGTTCGTAGTGCAGGCTGATGTCGGCCATCTTCTTTTGATACCCCCAGATTTCTCGTCCGGCGGTTAGCGGGAGATGGGTATTCACATACAAAAACGGTTCGTAATCTCCCTCCCACTCCTGGAACTTGACCTGCACGTAGACGGCAAACTCGCCGAACGCCCCTTGAGTCGTGCCAAGTTTAAAATCGGAAAGCCACGTAATGACAACATTGGAACGTGCTTCCAGCGGCTCAGGGATCACACGTTTCACATTTTCGATGTCTGTCTCATACACCACCATATGAATATCCATGTCTTTCCAGACCAGGGGTGGTTTTCCATAAAGAGAAGAAACAGCCGGGTTGGTATAACCCCACTCGTCAGGTTTTAATGGCATACTACATGAATCCTTTCTTTTAAAACTAAAACAAATTTAGACTTTGATGGCTCGCCCCACCCCATTCAAGGGTTGAGGGGCGACAGTAGGGGCAGGAACAAGCGAACCTCGTGAGCGATGCCTGCCCGCCAGGTAAATTTATGCTTGATAACCCAATGCTTTCGATACCGCGCGACACCCTTCCTGTACCAGTGGAATCATTTTTTCGATGGTAACATCCGTCATGGTAACATTCCAGCCGGTGATACTGATAGCCGCGACCACCTTGCCTAGATGGTCATAGATGGGGGCTGCCACGCAGCAAATACCCTCCTCATTTTCAAGTTGGTCGATGGCGTAGCCCTGTTTACGTACCTGGCGAAGGTGGTTCATAAACGTAGTCGGGTCGGTAATGGTGTGAGGAGTGCAGGCAGCCAAGCCCGTCGTTTGGATGTACGCCTCCCACTGCGCTTCTGGCTGGTGCGCCAGCAGCACCTTGCCAACCGATGTACTGTGGACGGGAGCGCGTGAGCCGACAAAAGATGCCATCCTGACCGCTTTCTGGCTGTCAACTTTGTCGATGTACATGATCTCGTTACGATCCAGCACCGCCAAATGAACCGTTTCCTCGCTGGATATGGCTAGCTGTTCTAAAAATGGATGGGCTACCTGCCGCACATCCACCGCACTCAGAAAGTGGGCGGCCAGCCAGGCGACTTTTGCTCCCAGACGGTATCGTTTGGTGTTATCTTCCCGCGCCACATACCCTTCCTGCACAAGTGTGGTAAGAAAACGATGCAGGGTGCTTTTATTCATTTTCAGGTCACGGCTGATGACGGCAAGATCACAGGGGCGTTTGACAAGTGCCAGGTATTCCAGAATTTCAATGGCACGAAGTACGGAGTTATTCATGGCATCCATTTTGATATGCAAAAAATTGTTTCACCATGTAAAATGGTATCACACGCTGGAATCCCAGTCAACATGAAGGATAAATTTTTATGTCACTTAATCTCAAATCGCTTAAAACATTTCTTCTGGATGGCGACGGGGTGTTATATGAGGAAGATCGACCTTTTCCCGGCATCAACCGTTTTTTTGATTTGTTAGCGCATTATGGATGTCAGTGGGCGCTGCTCACCAACAATTCCACACAAACCGTCGATGCTTTTCGGGAACGACTGGCACGATTCGAGATTGTCGCCAGCAACGAGCAAATTTTCACCAGTTCGAGCGTGCTTGGTTCAATGCTGGTAGATCGCTTTGGCAAGGGCGCTCCGGTGTATGTGATTGGAGAACGGGGGCTTAAACAAACCCTGCGGGAAGCTGGATTAGCAGTGTATCAGGAAAATGATATACCTGCGCGGGCGGAGGTGGTGGTTGCCGCCATTGACCGCCAGTTAACCTATCATAAACTTCAGGTGGCTACACGGCTCATTCGGGCGGGGGCTGCCTTCGCAACGACCAATACAGACCGCACCCTCCCGACTCCCGATGGACATATTCCTGGCTCTGGCGCGGTGGTAGCGTCGCTGATTGCCAGCACCGATGTCATGCCCGTCGTTATGGGGAAGCCAGAACCCACCATGTACGAAGTTGCCCTCCAAAAACTGGGGTCTGATCCGAACACGACAGTAGCCATTGGCGACCGGCTGGAAACCGATATTCTGGGCGGGATTCGTGCCGGAATCAAAACTATTTTTGTGTTAAGCGGCGCAGGCAGGCAGGAAGAATTGCAAAAGGTGGACTATGGACCTGACCATATTGTTGCGGATATTGCCACGCTGACGGAGCAGTTAGCTGAAGCCTGGCAGTCAGTTGATTGACTCCACCTGTACTATTCGCTAAAATTTTGACAAGCAAAAAGACATTTCAATATATGAAATAACGTTATGCTAAAAAGAGTTATCCATGTCGCGTTCACGCCGTTTTGAGCTTCTTTCCCAGCGCGCTGTCAACAGGGAGACCTTTGTCCGACCCTACCCGGAAGCGGGTTTGATGGTCAGTGGCAGCCCTGCCGACCCTGCCCCCGGGCTGCGTCTGGAAGACGGGCAGGTGGTGGAACTGGACGGAAAGCCAAAATCCGCGTTTGACGCCGTTGACCATTTTATTGCTGTCCATGGACTCGATTTAGCAGTTGCCCCTGAAGCAATGGCAACCCCGTCGCGCCAGATTGCCCGTATGCTGGTGGACATCAATATTCCCCGTTCCGAAGTGCTGCGTCTGACTCTGGGCTGTACCCCTGCCAAACTGGTCGAAATCGTCCAAGATATGACGGTGCTTGAGATGATGATGGGACTTGCCAAAATGCGGGTGCGGCGTACACCCGCGAATCAGGCGCATGTGACTAACTGGCGAGAGCATCCAGCGCTGCTGGCGGCAGATGCGGCGGAAGCTGCTTTGCGCGGCTTTGCAGAGGTGGAAACCACAGTGCGGGTCGCGCGTTTTGCGCCGCTTAATGCGCTGGCCGTGCTGGTGGGTACACAGACCGGACGCGGCGGAGTCCTGACTCAATGCGCGGTGGAGGAATCGCTGGGGCTGCGGCTGGCAATGAAAGGGCTAACCACCTACGCGGAAACGCTTTCCGTATACGGCACAGAACGCACCTTCGTTGACGGGGATGATACCCCCTGGTCAAAGGCTTTTCTGGCTTCGTCGTATGCGTCGCGGGGGGTCAAAGTCCGTTGTACCTCCGGCACAGGTTCGGAAGCC
>CAZKZS010000088.1:8460-16177 GCA_964557285.1 uncultured Anaerolineae bacterium
ATGGGGCAATCGCAGGGATGTTCAATGCTGTATCTGGAAGCTCGCTGTTTGCTGGTCATACGCGGCATGGGCAGCCAGGGGGTGCAAAATGGGTCGATTTCCTGTATCGCCCTGCCGGAAGCGCTGCCGGGCGGGGTGCGTATTGTGCTGGCCGAGAATCTACTGGCGACCCTGTTGGGTTTAGAAGTGGCATCGGGGAATGATGCAATTTCATCCCATTCTGATATGCGTAAAACCGCCAAATTGATGATGCAGTTTATCCCCGGTACCGATTTTATTTGTTCCGGTTACAGCGCGGTCCCCCGGGAAGATAATTTGTTCGGCGGGGGTAACTTCGACGCCAGCGAATTTGATGATTGGAATGTGTTGCAGCGCGATATGCAGATTGACGGCGGCATCCATCCCATTACAGAAGAAAATGCACTTGCCATTCGTCGGAAAGCAGCGCGGGCAGTACAGGCGGTCTACCGTGAACTGGGATTCCCACAAATCACTGATGAAGAAGTTGAAGCCGCCGTTATCGCGCACGGCAGCCAGGATATGCCCGAACGCAACCCTGTGCCTGATATGGCCGCCGCAGATCAATTCCTTGCCAGCGACGCAACGCTTTTAACAGTCGCCCACGCCCTTCAGCGCACGGGTTTTGACGAGGTTGCCTATAACATTCTTGAGATGGGACGCCAGCGTCTTACAGGCGACTACTTGCAGCCTGCTGCCATTTTTGACCGTGATTTCCGCGTTCTCAGTGGCATCAACGACCTCAACGATTACACAGGCCCCGGTACAGGTTATCGGCTGGAAAACGAACGCTGGGAGCAAATCCAGCGCCTTCCCCAGGAACAGTCGCCGCTTGAATTTATCCAGCCCCATCTGGGTGAGCCGCTGCAAAATCTCATTGAATTGGGGCCTGCCCAAAAAGGGTCACAACGAGAAGTCGTCATTGGGGTGGGGCCGGCCTTCGGTACGGCGCTCACCCGAACGATTGGCGGTTTCTCCCATGAGGAAGTTTTAGCTGTCCTGCTGACAGGGATTGCCCGTGAAGGATTGGTGGCGCGGGTTGTCAAAGTGTATCATTCATCTGACTGTGCAGCCCTGGGCTATGTTGCATCTCACTTAAGCGGAAGTGGGATTGGCATTGGTATCCAGTCGCGCGGGACGACGGTTATTCACCAGCGCGGATTGGCGATGCTGAATAATCTGGAACTTTTTTCCCAGTCCCCGAGTTTAACCCTTCAAAATTATGAGGCCATTGGGCGGAATGCAGCCTGTTATGCAAAGGGACTGTCCCCTGCTCCGGTAGCAGTAAAAATTGACAGTGGGGCGCGTCTGCGACTCATTGTTAAGACGACCCTGCTCCATCGGCGGGAAACCGAAGAAGTCCGTCTCGACCAGCCGCCGATTGAGCTGCATTTTGACTGGGAGCCTGAGTGATGAAATACCCCTTAATGCAACATGCTGCCGATGAAATTCGGGCGGCCAGTGGGCGACGGTTGAAGGAAGTGACTCTGGATGCGCTGGCACAGGGCGAGTTATCCGCCGATGATTTGCAGATTCATGCTGATACCCTCCGTATTCAGGCGGCGATTGCACAAAAGGCCGGATATTCTCAGCTTGCAGCTAATCTGCTGCGGGCAGCCGAACTAACCCGTGTGCCAAGTGAGGAAATTCTAAAAATGTACGAACTGCTGCGGCCAGAGCGTGCCTCTTTTGAGAAACTGATCGAACTGGCCGCTTATCTTGAAGCCACCTACGCGGCAGTAGAAACCGCCCGTCTGGTCCGTGAAGCCGCTGCCGTTTACCGTGAGCGCGGCCTGCTGCGACGGTAGGGGTTCAAAGCGACGTTTTGGAAGGATTAAATAAAGGAAAAAGACATGGAAGATGAAAATGTAGTTTTGACGGCTGCCAGCGCGCTGAAGGTTACAGAAAGTGGCAGCGCCTTTGCCAGCCTCATGCGCGAAAAAGGCGATGAGATTCGGCGGGATGTGTTTATGCTGCTTAACCCTGACCAATCTGCTTCAGGGCGGATTCAGGCAGGGTATACGATTGTTTACCCGCGCTGCTCAACACGCGGACACGACCACGCGGATCGGGAAGAAGTCTACTACTTTATCAAAGGGTCGGGGGTGATGGTGGTGGATGGCAAAGACTATGAGGTAACGGCGGGCGATACTTTTTACCTGCGCCCGGGCCCCTATCACACCACCCGTAATCCGAATGACTTCCCACTGGAATTTTTCTGGATCACCATCAATGTAGAACCGTGATGCGCCAATCCTCATCCCCGCTCCACTGCATGGGTCAGGGGCGGGGACGATTTCTCGCCCCCTACGGAAAGGGCAGGCATCACTCACTGCGTTCGCTTGTTCCTGCCCCTACTGTCTGGGGTTTGGGGCGGGGGCTAGCCATCAAGGTATCAATGTAGAAGTAATCTTTGTGGAGTAAATAAAAAAAATGACCTTATTGATGGGTGTTGATATTGGGACGCAAAGCAGCCGTGTGGCTTTTATTGATCAGCAGGGGCATGTGGTCGCCAGTGCCAGCACCCCGCAAGACCTCATCACCCCCAGACCCGGCTGGGCAGAACAGGACCCCGATGTCTGGTGGAACAATACGGTTCAAAATATCCGCAAGGCAATGGCCGTCGGGTCGATTTCGGCGGAGGATGTAGCAGCGATTGGGGTCGCTGGGCAGATGCACGCCAGTGTCCCTATTTCAGCCTCCGGCCAGCTTTTGAGTCATGGGGCGCTGCTCTGGTGTGATAAACGCAGTACCGACCTTGTGAATCAGATGAAAATGCATCCCGACCTAACCACTGCCATGCGTCTGGCCGCCAATCCTCCCGTACCAAGCTGGTTAGGCTTTCATATTCAGTGGGTCAAGGTACATCAACCCGATGTTTACGCGCAAACGTGGAAATTTCTCCCCTCCAAAGACTACATCAACTATCGCCTCACAGGGGTGGCCGCTACGGATTACTCAGAAGCCTCCGGCGCGTTTCTGATGGATGCCCGAACAAAAACATGGTCGTCGCAGCTAATAGATTACCTTGATGTGGATGCCAGTAAGCTGCCGGAGCTAAAGCCAGCCCATCAGGTGGTCGGCACAGTCACGCCGGAGGCGGCCGCCCTGACCGGCTTATGCGAAGGGACGCCTGTGGTGGTCGGCGCAGGGGATATGATGTGCAACCTGATTGCCTCTGGACTCAGTACGCCGGGACGTGCTTCCGATGTGACGGGTACAGCGTCGGTCATGGCTGTCTATGTGGATCATCCGGTAGATGACCCGCGCTTGATGAATCTGCACCATGCCATTCCGGGCTGGGTTCCCTTCGGCATCATTGACTCCGGCGGTGGCGCGATGAGCTGGTTCGTGGAGGCCATGTGCCGCGCAGAAATCGAGGAAGCCAAACGCATAGGGCAAAATGTTTATGCGCTGCTAAATCCCCTGGCCGATGCGGTTGAGCCGGGGTGTGAAGGACTGTTGTTTTTTCCGTATCTTCTGGGTGAACGATCCCTGGGAACGCCTCATGCACGCGGCAATTTTTTCGGACTCACTCCCCGCACTGGCATCGGTGCGATGGTACGCGCCATCATGGAAGGGGTAACGTTCGAGCTGCGCCGCACGCTGGAAATTGTTGAAGCATCCGGCAACACAGTTACCGCCGTGTATACTATCGGCGGCGGCGCGAACAGTGATCTCTGGTCGCAAATCAAAGCTGACATTTATCAGAAGCCAGTTTACACTTTTGCCGAAACGGAAGGCGGCGTTTTAGGCGCGTCCATTCTGGCGGGGGTGGGGGTCGGCATTTACCACGATGTTCAATCTGGCGCAGAACAAACCTTACGCATTGATAAAAGTTTTTATCCGCACAACGAACTGGCAGACCGTTACAATGGCCTGTATGAGCTTTTCAAGGATGTGCATGACCGTTTGCAAGAACCTTTTAATAAACTTGCAGCCGTTTTTTAGCACGCCTGAGGAGGCTGTCAAATGATTATAAAAATACTCCTGAGCATTTTTTTAGTGCTGAGCGTGATTTATATTATTCCTTTTCTGGTGTATGGGGTTTTCTCAGCAGTAGCAGGATTAAAACCACCGGAAGGCGCATCCCCGTTAACATTTTTACTGAGTGTGCTGGTTTCCAAAATCGGAACGGCGGTTGCTTTTGTCCTGATATTTTATATAGCGCGGGAGTCCCTGTCCGACCAGTGGCTGTTATATGCCTTGCTCTGGTGGGTGATGTACGTCATTGGGGAAGTAGGTCAGGCCATTGGGCCAAATTATTCATGGGAGGAAGCGGCTGCGGGGGCAATTTCGGAAACCCTATACTTCCCTCTGTCCGCCTATATTGCCCACTGGCTGATCAAATAAAAGGGTTGTCTTGCCCCTACCCCTTTCCGTTTAGGCTTGAGGAGCGGACAGTAGGGGCAGGAACAAGCGACCAACGGGAGCGATGCCTGCCCTTTCCGTAGGGGGCGGGTATCGGGCGTACCGCCTTTGTCCCCGCCCCTACATTCATCTTCTTGTCCGCCCCTGAACCGTTTAGGCGGTGGGCATAGGGGCGAGAGTCATTTAAAACAGCTTGCCGGGGCAAAGAATATCATTCGGGTCAAGTGCCCGTTTGATGTCAGTCAGGAATTTCATGCCTGCGTCGTCATACTGGGCGTGCATGTATGGTGCAAGGCGCAGCCCTACCCCGTGATGGTCATTTAAAACCGCACCCGCTTGCATAGCGGCTTCTACCCCCGCATAAAATACGCGGTCATGCAGGGCTTTGGCGGCTTCCAGTGTATCCGGCCCTACCGGAATTTTCATACGGGCGTAAATCATCGACCCCCATTCGTACCAGTGGGAAAGATGAGTCGTGAGCTGCAAATTGTATTCCGGCGGGCAGGCCGCGTGCATGGCTTCCGTCGTGGCCTCATACACGGCTTCAATATGCTGATAATCGGCCACCACATCAACCGTTCCCCAGATGCTGGGCAGTTCCGGCGCGTAGGGCGGGTAATAAAACACATAGCGCCGATTCCACCACGTTTCCGCAATCGAAGCGGGCTGTTCTTCCCCGTGCATCTGGCGGCAGATGTCAAACGCGATTTTTGCTTCCAGTTCCACCAGTTCGGGATACTCTCCGTCGAACATCAGCACCATTGTGGGCTGTGGCAGTTCCACTTCAACGGCACGCGACAGGCTGTGCGAAGCCGCATAAGCATCGTACAGGCGAATCACAGGCGGTTTTAGCCCTGTGACCATGATCCGGCGTCCGGCTTCAATGCCATCCCGCAGATTGGCAAAACTAAATGTGCCAAACACGCGCTTTTTCGGATACAGATGCAGTTTAATAGAGGCCGCCGTGATGACCCCTAATGTGCCTTCCGCCCCGATGTGAAGCTGCGTAATTTCCGGTCCGGCGGCATGACGGGGAACGGACGGGGTATTTACAACGTCGCCTGTGGGGGTGACAAATTCGATATTTAAAACATGGTCTTCGATTTTGCCGTATTTGGTCGAAAGCACCCCCGACCCCCGCGCCCCGATGCTGCCGCCAATGGTCGCCCATTCGGTAGAGGCGGGATAGTGGGTGAAAGCGTAGCCTTTTTCATTGAGTTCCTGCTCAAGTTCGCGGCAGGTTTTCCCCGCTTCCACCACACAGGCCAGCGATTTTTCATCCAGTTCCCGAACGCGATTCATGCCGCGTAAATCCATCACGATGCCGCCCCGGTCCGCGTTGGCTGCCCCCTGGACTCCACTGCCGCCGCCCCAGGGAGTAATTGGCACTTTGAGTTCATTTGCCAGCCGCACCACTGCCGCCACTTCTTCAACACTGGTCGGCTTAACGGCTATATCGGGGCGGCTGAGGGGCTGTCTGGCGGCGGCAGCCGCAATTGCATACCAATACTGGTCGTTGGCATACAACTGGCGGGCTTCCCCTTCTGGGACAACTTTTTCCGCGCCAAGAAGCTGAATCAGGCGGTCTGCCAGAGATTCGTTTACGACGGGTCCCATGCTTTGCCTACTGTCCAATCTCGATTTTTAACGTTGACCTCAACTTTTTCCAGCGAGTCCACTGCATCAATCAGATGTTTGGCAAAACGCTGGAAGGCAATTTCGCCTTTTTCCGCTGTTCCCATTTGCGGCACACCCATCACGCCGGAGTCGGTAAATTCTTCGTGGTCAAAGGGGAAGGTGAAATACTGGTAGCCCTGAAATTCAGCGTCGGGCATTCCGTCCTTTTTCGCCCATTCTTCGCCCAACCACTGAGGCGCATGAGCTTTATCGGTGGCGGCACGTTCCATCCGTACCAGCACCGGATTATGGGCTAAACACTGTGACGTTTCCAGTTCGCCCGCGTGCCAGCCGGGAGTTTGCTCTACCGTGCCTTCAAGTACATCTTTCAGCATCCCAATGTACCGTTCGGCGTAGGGACGGTAAAACGCAATCAGCGCACCGGTTTCGTACCGCAGGCGGCGCAGTACCGGATCAACGACCTTGACATTTGAGCCATGTCCATTGACAAAAATCAGACGGTTAAACCCATGATGAATCAGGCTGCGCCCGATGTCATAAATCACATTGAGCAGGGTTTCCGCCCGCAGGGTGATTGTCCCCGCGCCCCAGCCCGGCGCCCGCATATGCTGCGGGGAATATCCCAGCCACAGCGTCGGGGTATAAAGAATCCCCGCTTCCTCACCCGCCCGTTTTGCCACTTCCAGCGCCGTGATGGTATCGCAGTAGAGGGGCAAATGCGGCCCGTGCTGTTCCAGGCTGGCATGGGGAATCAAAATCGTGTCGGAGTGTTTGAGGTACTCCTGAATGTCGATATAGGTTAAATCTCCTAAACAGTAGGAGTGAAAATTAAGTTCTTTGGTTTTTCGGGTCATAGTTGAGACTCCTTGATAATTATTACCCTCAACCGATATTTTAAATAGAGGTATGATGAGACGGACGGTAGGGACACGGCAGTGCCGTGTCCCTCCTGCCCACAACAAGCAGGAATGGGAAAATTTTACACCAGCACACGCAGCGCTTCTTCCAGCACCGCATCGGCGAAGGTGATGTCGTTAATGTGCGCGGGGACTTCCTGATACCGGATGGAACGATTCAGCCCTTCCCGCAAAATTTGATGGCAGCGTGCGTTGGTTTCCGGCTGCCAGAATGCGCCGCCCTCAATATCCATGATTGAGCCGCCGCCTAAAGGCACTATCACAGAAACCGCCCCTTTTGCCTTATTCAGTTTTTCGACCAAAAAGCGGAAAGCCGCCAGTTGTTCCTCCTCTGTCAGGCGCACCAGCGTAAACTCCGGGTTGTGATAATAGGTGGGGCGGTGCTGAAACTGTTCCGGTATTTCGTGTTTTGCGCCAAACACCATAAAATCCAAACAGCCGGGTACGATGACCTGTGGCAGACCCGCTTCCCCTGCCGCGTCGAGTCGGGTCGCGCCGCCGTTGTGGAAGCCGCCCGCGACATAACCCGCTACTTCGCTGAGGGTATAATCCATAACCCCCGCGAAATAATTTTGCGCGATGAGTTCTTCCATCGCCGGACCACCAACCCCATTGGCATGAAAAATCACAAAATCAACCCCCTTACCCTCAATGCCGGGTTTAATGTGCATCAGGGGACGAGTCGTGTTGCCGAGCATGGTAGCAGCGATAGCCCGATGGGAATCGCGGTGCGGCGGCTGCAAACGGGCGGATTCATATGCATTTGCCATACC